>JBBSMC010000030.1:0-34423 GCA_038233375.1 Solirubrobacterales bacterium | reverse complement strand
CTGGTCGAGCGGCGGCGCGACGCCGTTGGTGAACGCGTGCAGCGGCGGGTTGAGCTCCGCGTTGATCCACGCGATCGAGGGGCGGTCGATGTCGCAGCCCCACAGCTCGGACACCTCGGCCTCGGGCAGGAAGTGGCGCATGACCTTGCCCGAGCCGCAGCCGAAGTCGAGCACGCGCGTGCCCGGCGCGAAGTGAAACTCGACGCCCTCGGTGGCGAGCAGCTGCAGGATCGTCGTCCGCGAGTCACGGCCGACAGCGCGGTAGGAGGTGATGACGTCGGCCGGGTCGGGCACCCCCGCGCGCAGCGCCAGCGGACGCGGCGGCAGCGGGGCGGCCTGCTCGCGGTCGCGCGCCGTGTCGCTCACGCGCGGCACACTATTGCCATGGGCCGGATCACGCTTCATCGCGGTGACATCACGACGGACGCCGAAGCCGACGCGATCGTCAACGCCGCCAACGAGAGCCTGCTCGGCGGCGGCGGGGTCGACGGCGCCATCCACCGCGCAGCGGGGCCGCAACTGCTCGAGGAGTGCCGGGCGCTGGGCGGCTGCGACACCGGTGACGCGAAGCTCACCGGCGCGGGGCGGCTGCCCGTCGACCACGTCATCCACGCCGTCGGCCCGGTCTGGCACGGCGGCGATCGCGGCGAACCAGCGCTGCTGGCGTCCTGCTACCGCCGGGCGATCGAGCTCGCCGCCGGGCACCGCTGCGCCCGCGTCGCTTTCCCGGCGATCTCGACCGGCGTCTACCGCTACCCGCTCGACGAGGCCGCGGCCACCGCCATAGCGGCGACCCGCGCCGCGCTGGAGAAGCACCCCGAAGTCCAGGAGGCGCGCTTCTGGCTCTTCAGCGACGCGGCGCTGCAGGCGTTCGCGCAAGCGCTCGACGCATGAGCCGACCCGTCACCGCGGCGATCGTGCTCGCCGGTGGGCAGTCGACGCGCATGGGCCGGCCCAAGGCGCTGCTGGACTGGCACGGCTCGACGCTCGTGCGCCGCGCGGTCGGGCTCGTCGCGCGCGAGGTCGACGGGCCGGTCGTCGTCGTGCGGGCGGCCGAGCAGGAACTGCCGTCGCTGCCGCCCGGCACCGAGCTCGCCGACGACGCGCGCGAGGCGCGCGGACCGCTGGAGGGGATGGCGGCCGGCTTCGCCGCGCTCGGCGACCGCGCGGAGATCGTGTTCGTCACCGGCGTTGATGCGCCGCTGCTGCACCCGGCGTTCATCCGACACGTCATCGCCTCCCTTCAGGAAGCGGATGACGTCGCGCTGCCGCAGGCCCACGGCTTCCCCCACCCGCTCGCCGCCGCCTACCGCGCCGCGACGGTCAGACCCCTGATCGCCGCCCTCCTCGCCGAGGACTCGCTGGGCACCAGGCCGCTCATGCGGCGCGCCCGCGTGCGCCGGCTCGAAGAGGCGGCGCTGCTGGCCGATCCCGCCGTCGCCTCGCACGACCCGGAGCTGCGCTCGCTGGACAACCTCAACGAGCCAGCCGAGTACTCGGTCGCCCTCGCGCTCCCCGAGCCGTCCGTGACCGTCGATGGCCGCACGTTGCGCGCCGCCACCCTCGCCTGCGCGGGTGCTGCGCCGGCGACGATCAACGGTCGCCCGGCGACCGATCCGCAGGAGCCGCTCGCGGCCGGCGACGAGGTGCGGCTGGTCGGCTCCCAGCCCTGATCGCAGCGCGCCATCGTGCTAGTTTGCGGCCCTTCACCCATCGCCGCGCGCCGCCGTCCGCACGGCGGCGAACGCCCATCTTCTCCACCGGTCACCGCGCGCCGGCACGCGTTTCGCGAGTGTCTGCGGCGCCGTCGAAACGAGGTCCGCCGTAATGAGTGCACAGCCGACGATCGCCAGAGAACCCGTCCAGGTCGGCGGGCCGTACTGGGAGGAGCTGTCAGTAGGTGACCTCTACGTCGAGTTCCCCGCGATGACGCTCAACGAGGGCCACGCGGCGCTGCACCAGTCGATCGTCGGCGACCGCCTGCGCCTCGCGCTCGATGCGCACCTCTCCGAGCAGGTCGCGGGCCGCCGGATAGCGCACCCGATGCTCGTCTGCGACGTCTCGATCGGCCAGTCCACGCTGCCGACGCAGCGCGTCATCGGCAACCTCTTCTACCGCCGGCTGATGCTGCGCCGCCTGCCGGCGATCGGCGACACCCTGCGCACGACGACGGAGATCGTCGCGCTGAAGCGCAACACGATCAAGGAGGGCCGCAAGCCGACAGGCCTGGCGGTTCTGCACATCGTCACGAAGGACCAGGAGGAGCGCGCGATCCTCGACTACTGGCGCTGCGCGATGCTGCCGATCCGCGACGTCGACGCCTCGCAGCCGCACGCCGACGACCTCGACCGGTTCCCCGCCGACCTGCCACCAGACGCGCTCGCGGCCACGCTCGAGGGCATCGACCTCGGCGTCTATCGCGACAACGTGCCCGGCACGCACTTCGCCGATCTCACGGCGCCGACGACGTGGGCGCTCGACGGCGGCGACAGCGTCACCGCCGCGACCGAGCTCGTGCGCATGTCGCTGAACCTCGCCAAGGCGCACAGCGACCCCGGCTCGCACTCCTCCGGCAGGCGCCTCGTCTACGGCGGGCACACGATCGGCGTCGCGGCCTCGCACCTGACGAAGGTGCTGCCCAACCTCGTGACGATCATCGGCTGGCATCACTGCAACCACCTCGCCCCCGTCTTCGAGGGCGACGTGCTGCGCAGCACCGTGCATCTGGAGGAAACCGAGGCGCTGCCCGACGGCGGCGGGCTCGTCACGCTGCGCATCGAGGTCGCGGCACAGCGGGCGGACGGCGCACTGGACGACGTCCTGGACTGGCGACTTGTGGGAGCGATGGCATGAGCGAGGGCATTCTCAACGGGATACGCGTGATCGAGGGCTCGGCCTTCGTCGCCGCGCCGACGGCGGGCATGACCCTCGCCCAGCTCGGCGCCGACGTCATCCGCTTCGACGCGCCCGGCGGCGGCCTGGACTGGAAGCGCTGGCCGCTGACCTCGTCGGGCGACAGCCTGTTCTGGTCGGGCCTGCAGAAGGGCAAGCGCTCGATCGAGGTCGACCTGCGCTCCGAGGAGGGCCGCGAGCAGCTCTCGCAGCTCATCACGATGCCGGGACCGGGCAACGGCATCTTCATGACGAACTTCCCCTCGCGCGGCTGGATGAGCTACGAGAAGCTCTCAGAACGCCGCGAGGATCTGATCATGGTCGTCATGACCGGCAACCACGACGGTTCCTCGGAGGTCGACTACACCGTCAACCCGTCCGTCGGCTTCCCCGAGGCGATGGGCCCGCGCGACTCCGCGGTGCCGACGAACAGCCTGATGCCGGCATGGGACACGGCGATGGGCGGGCTGGCCGTCGTCGGCCTGCTCGCCGCGCTGCGCCACCGCGACCTGACCGGCGAGGGGCAGCTCGTCGAGATCGCGCTGTCGGATGTCGCGATGGCGACGGTCGGCAACCTCGGCCGCATCGCCGAGGTCCAGCTCGAGGGCCGCGAGCAGCCGCGCGACGGCAACTACCTCTACGGCGCGTTCGGCGGCGACTTCCCGACGGCCGACGGACGTCGCGTGATGGTCGTCGCCCTGACCGGCCGCCAGTGGAAGGCGCTGAAGGAGGCGACCGCAACCGAGGAGCTCTTCGACAAGGTCTGCGAGGCGACCGGCCACGACTTCCGCGGCGAGGCCGGCCGTTACGAGGGTCGCGACCTCATCCGCGAGCTGCTGACGCCGTGGTTCGGCGAGCGCACGCTCGAGCAGATCCGCGAGACGTTCGCGGGGACCGGCGTCTCGTGGGGTCCGTACCAGACCTTCAAGCAGCTCGTCGAGGAGGACGCGCGCTGCTCGGAGGCCAACCCGATGTTCTCGACGGTGGAGCATCCGGTCGGCACGTACCTCACGCCGGCGTCGCCGCTGAACTTCTCCAAGAGCGGCCGGCTGCCGGCTGCACCCTCGCCGCGCCTGGGTGAGCACACCGAGGCCGTCCTCGGCCTGCTCGACGAGGCCGGAGCCGCTCAGCCCGCCTCGTAGGACTCGAGCAGGCGCAGCCAGACCTCGCTGCGTGTCGGGAACGCCGGCACGCAGTCCCACAGCCGGTCGATCGGGACCTCGGCGATGATGGCGATCGTCGCGCCTCACCGAGGAGCTCAGCGGGCCGCAGCAGCGCGTTGGACGGGATGCACGCGTAGAACGAGCACTCGCCGCCGACGAGGTGTGACTCCACGATCGCGGTCGCATGCTCACGATCGGCCAAGCGGCCGGCGAGCACCTCGCCCGCCGGTCCCGCGCCGATCACGATGACGTCGAACTCCCGCATGTTCATCGGTCGTAGGGGCCTACGCTTCGCCCGCCTCGACCAGCTCGGATCGGGCGAGCGCGCCCGGCGGCATCGAGCCACGGGGTATAATCCGCCACCGCGCGGATGTAGCTCAGTTGGCTAGAGCGTCTGCTTGCCATGCAGAAGGTCGAGGGTTCGAGTCCCTTCATCCGCTTCGCAGGAAAGCCCCGCTTCGGCGGGGCTTTCGCCGTTCTCGGCCGGCGGCGTCAAAGCTTGTGCCCCGCCGCCGAGGGCCGACTTGCGGCAGATCCGCAAGCGGCTGGGCGACACGGAGCAGACGGCCGCCGTCGCGGCGCGCTTCGACGCAAGTCCGCCGTAGCGGCTCCCCCCGCCGACGCGACCGTGGACCGTCTGGCGCACCACCGTCGCCGCTGAGCGTCCGCAGGACTGAAGTCGCGTCCTGACCCGCGGACGCCGCCAGACGCGGGTATGTCACGTAGAATTGCGGTATCTGCGAGTAAGGTACGGATTGTGTCTATAACTCTGACTCAGCTGCGGAGCTTCCTCGCGGTCATGCGCGGCGGCTCGGTGACCGCCGCTGCCGACGAGCTCGTGGTCACGCAGCCCTCCGTTTCCGCGGCCGTCGCGGCGCTCTCGCGCGAGCTCGGCACCCCGGTCACCGAGCGCGAGGGCCGCGGGATCCGCCCGACCGCGGCGGGCACGGCGTTCGCGCCGTTCGCCGCCGACGTCATCGGTCTGCTCGAGGAGGGCCGGCGCGCCGCCCGCGAGGCCGCGCACCTCGCCGACGGCCGCCTGCGCCTGGCCGCCGTGACGACGGCCGCCGAGTCCTTCGTGCCTCCGCTCATGCGCGCCTTCTCCCAGAGCAACGGCGAGATCGGCATGACGCTCGCCGTCGGCAACCGCGAGCAGGTGCTCGAGATGGTGCTCGACCACCGCGCCGACGTGGCCCTCGGCGGCCGGCCGCCGCGCGACCCCCGCGTGCAGGCGACGCCGATCCTGCCCAACGACTTCGTCCTCATCACGGCGCCCGACGACCGCCACGCCGATGGCGGCGCCGTCGACGCCGCCGAGCTCGAGCGCCGGGTATGGCTCATGCGCGAGCCGGGCTCGGGCACGCGCATCGTCAACGAGGAGTTCCTCGCGGCCGCTGCGCTGGAGCCGCAGACCCTGACGCTCGGCTCCAACGGCGCCATCAAGCAGGCGGCCCGCGCCGGCCTCGGAATCGCGTTCATCTCGCGCGCCGCGGTGGCGCTCGAGCTCGACAACGGGCTGCTGGCCGCGCTGCCGGTGCGCCACCGCCCGGCGTCACGGCGCTGGTACGCGATGTGCTCGACCGTCGGGCCGCGCCGCGCCGCCGTCGAGCGCTTCATGACCTTCGCCGCCTCGCCCACTGCGCGCGAGGCACTGGGCGAGTCCTCCGGCGTCCCCACCCGCTCGAAGTAGCCCGCCGCACGCGGCGGGGCTGCCCGGAGTCGGCCGCGCCGCTGGACCGCTCTGCCCGCGCGCCACGCCGCTCTCAGGGACCGAGAGCTTGCGGACGTGCAGCCGGACGGGGATTTAGGGCCCACGACTTTGCAAGTGATGGGTTTCGCAGCCGATCCGCGGCGCCGGACGCCACCCGATTCCTTGCCGATATCACCGATATCGGCTGCGGAACCGTGCGGCGCCCAGCATCCACGGCTCGACCCCGAAACCCACCACTTGCTTTGTCGCGGGCCCTTAGTGCTGCGTCGCGGCGGTGGCCGGGGGCTTGGCCTCGGCCTGATCGTTGCGCGTGCCCTCGCCGCCGAGCGCCACCGTGGCGCGGGCCGTGACGAGGTGGTAGAGCACGATGACCTGGACGATCGCCAGCGACTCGGAGCGATGCAGCTCCGTGCCGACGGTGAACTCGCCGAGGCGCTCGGAGCGCAGGTGGCTGGCAAAGTGCATCCGCGACCACACCGACTCCTCGATCTCCGAGCCGCGCGCCGGGTCGATGTCACCGGGGACGTGCAGCGTCTGCTCGGTGTCGTTCTCCTCGACCCGGAGGCTGCTGCCGTCCGTTGCGGAGAACTCCGACAGATCGGGATGCTCGATCCCCTTGCGCAGCACGATCTCGGCATCGAGGTGCTCCTGGTCGCCGCGCTTGCCGGGCTTGAAGGAGACGACGATGTCCGACCAGCGCCGCTGCGGGCGGATGTACAGCTCGGAGTCGGGTTCGCGGCGGTCGAGCTCCTCGAGCACCTGATCGGTCGTGTAGCCGCGCCGCGAGCAGTCGCGCTGGACCTTCCAGGCGCGGCGCAGCTCCTCGGGCGGCGCGAGGAAGACGCGCACGTCGTAGCAGTTGCGCAGCTCCTCGGTGTGGTAGCCGAGCAGGCCCTCGATCAGCGTGAACTGCTTGGGCTGCGTGTAGACCGGGGGTCCGAACGTGCCGTCCTTGTGCTGGTAGACGGGCTTCAGGATCGCGTTGCCGGCCCGCAGCTCGGCGAAGTGGCGCTCCATGATGTCGACGTAGTTGCAGTCCGGATGCAGCGGCGTGATGTTGTGCTCAGCGCGCTGCCGGCGGTCGTAGCGGTGATAGTCGTCGGCCGCGACGTGCGTGACGTTGCTCTCGCCGAGCATGCGGACAAGACCACGCGAGAGCGTGGTCTTGCCGGTCGCCGAATCGCCGACGACGCCGAGGATGATGGGGCGGGGCACTGGTCTCCTCGACTAGCTCTGGTTGCCGGGGGCGTTCTTCTTGTCGCCGCCGTTGGAGTCCGCCTGCTCGTCGTCGGGTGACTCGCCCTCTTCGTCACCGAACAGCGAGCTCGCCCGGATGTCCTCGGCCTTGATGGTCATGAGGTCTTCCTTGGTCAGGTTGTCCCGGTTCTCGTACAGACGGCCGGCCTGACGCATGCGCGCACGGTCGATGGCGTTACGGATGCTGCGCCCGTAGGCGAAGCGTGGCCGCTCGAGGCGCCGGTTGATGTACTCCTCGAACGCCTCGCGTGCCTCGGGTTCGAAGTTGTACTGCTGCTGCTCCATCATGAGATCGGCGATCTGCACGAGCTCGTCGGGCGAGAAGTCCGGGAAGTGCAGATGGTGCGCTACGCGCGAGCCCATGCCGGGGTTGGAGCGAAAGAACGTCTCCATCCGGTCCTTGTAGCCGGCCAGGATGACGACGAGGTCCTCGCGCTCGGTCTCCATGACCTGCAGCAGGATCTCGATCGACTCCTGCCCGTAGTCGCGCTCGTTCTCAGGGCGGTAGAGGTAGTAGGCCTCGTCGATGAACAGCACCCCGCCCTTGGCGCGCTTGAGCACGTCGCGGGTCTTCGGAGCCGTGTGGCCGACGTACTGACCGACGAGATCGTCGCGCGTGACGGAGACGACCTTCGGCTTGTCGATGTAGCCGAGCTTGAAGAGGATCTCCGCCATCTTCAGCGCGACCGTCGTCTTGCCGGTTCCCGGATTGCCCGTGAACGTCATGTGCAGGGACGGCCGCGAGGAGTCCAGACCCGCGTCGCGGCGCAGCTGGTCGATGACCAGCAGCGCCGCCATCTCGCGGATGCGCTCCTTCACGGGGCCCAGCCCGATCATCTCGCGATCGAGCTGGGACAGGACGGACTCGACGGCGTCATCGCCGTCGTGCTCGCCCTCGAGCTTCTCCGGAAGGGTTTCGACTGTCTGTGCCACTACTCGTCCGACTCCGACTCCGACTCCGACTTGCCGTTCGGGCTGGCCTTGGACTGGCTGACGATCGGCGCCAGCTCCCCGCCCTCGCCACCGTAGCGCTCGCCGGCCGGCGTGCTGAGCCCCGCGTACGAATGGATCGTGTAGCGGATCACGCGATCGTGGGTCTCCTGGCGCTCCAGGCGGAACCCGGGCTCGTGCTCCGGGCGGTTGACGATGAAGGACATCGCCGACGTCTGGCGCCCCAGCGAGCGATCGTACGCGACGACCTTCACGTAGAGGTGCGAGTGCGCCTCGATGCATGCGCGCACGTCGCGCATCGCCACGTCCGCGTCGTCCTCGGCGAGGTCGAACATCGGTGGCGACCACATGTCCCACAGCCCGTTGCGCGGGTGCGGGTCGTCGGTGTACTCGACCATGATCGACCAGCCGTTGGAGAGCGCGTACTTGATCTGCGCCTCGATCTGCTCGTCGGTCAGGTCCGGCAGGAAGGAAAACGTTCCTTGTGTGAGTCTCATGTCTTCTTTCTCCCTACGCCGACGTCGGCGTGACTTCGACGTCAGCCGTGTCGGTCGAGGTGTAATCGAACGTGATGTCCTTCCAGACCTCGAGTGCCGCGTTGAGCTCGGGGCAGCCCTTGGCGGCCTCGACGAGGATGTCCGGGCCCTCGGAGTAGTAATCGCGACCCTCGTTGCGAGCCTGGATGATCGCCTCGACGGCGGTGCGGTTGGCGCTGGCGCCCGCCGCGATGCCCATCGGGTGGCCGATCGTGCCGCCGCCGAACTGCAGAATCGAGTCCTCGCCGAGGTAGTGCAGCAGCTGGTGCATCTGGCCGGCGTGGATGCCGCCCGACGCGACCGGCATGACGCCCGGCATCGAGGCCCAGTCCTGGTCGAAGTAGAGGCCCTGCTGCAGATCCTTCTTGACGTAGCCGTCGCGCAGGGTCTTGTAGTAGCCCATGATCATCGCCGGGTCGCCCTCGAGCTTGCCGACGACCGTGCCCGCGTGGATGTGGTCGACGCCGAGCAGGCGACACCACTTCCCGATGACGCGGAACGACACGCCGTGCGTCTTCTGACGCGTGTACGTGCCGTGACCGGCGCGGTGCAGGTGCAGGATCATGCCGTTGGCACGGCACCAGTTCGACATCGAGCTCATCGCCGTGTAGCCGACCGTGAGGTCCTGCATGATGATGATCGAGCCGACCTCCTTGGCGAACTCGGCACGCTCGTACATGTCCTCCATCGTCGCCGCGGTGACGTTGAGGTAGTGGCCCTTGACCTCGCCGGTGGCGGCCTGCGCGCGCTGCACGGCCTCCATCGCGTGGATGTAGCGGTCGCGCCAGCGCATGAAGGGCTGCGAGTTGATGTTCTCGTCGTCCTTCGTGAAGTCCAGGCCGCCGCGCAGCGCCTCGTAGACGACCCGGCCGTAGTTCTTCGCCGACAGGCCGAGCTTCGGCTTCGTCGTCGCGCCGATCAGCGGGCGGCCGAACTTGTCGAGGTACTCGCGCTCCATGACGATCCCGTGCGGGGGACCCGGGAACGTCTTGACGTAGGCGACCGGGATGCGCATGTCCTCCAGGCGCAGCGCCTTGAGCGGCTTGAAGCCGAAGACGTTGCCGATGATCGAGGAGGTGAGGTTGGCGATCGAGCCCTCTTCGAAGAGGTCGATGTCGTAGGCGATCAGCGCGATGTACTGGCCCGGGGTGCCCGGAACCTCTTCCACGCTGTAGGCCTTGGCCTGGTAGTGCTCGTAGGGGGTGAGGCGGTCGGTCCAGACCACCGTCCACGTGGCGGTCGAGGACTCGCCCGCGACCGCTGCCGCGGCCTCGATCGCGTCCACGCCCTCCTGCGGCGTGATCCGGAACGCACAAAGGATGTCGGTGTCCTTGGGCTCGTAGTCCGGATCCCAGTAGCCCATCTCGGCATACGGCGTGACGCCGGAGTCCCAGCGGCTCTTGGTCTTCTTCTGTCCGTCCTTCTCAGTGGTGCTCATTCCATCCTCTCTCAGTGTGCGCTCTTCGGCGACACTACCCGGTCAATCTAAAGGGAAAAAGCAAAAGATCGACCGTTTTGCATAGGGCTTCGGTTATGAGTGAAGTTCTGCCGGTTCTGGCGCAGCGGCGGTAGGTGTTGCGGTGAGCACCGCTGCGCCCTCGACCATCGCGCCCAAGTGGCCGACGACATCGACGATCGACTCCTGCGCGCAGAAGGCGATGTCGGACTCCAGGCCCTCGCGGCGCAGGCCGACCGCGCCCCCGCTGGCCGACAGCGCGTCGAAAGGATCCGGATACGTCGCGGCGAGGGCCTCGGCGATCCGCGCGGCGTCCGTGCGCTCGCCCTCCAGGCCGGCGCTCAGGCGCCCGGCGAGGTAGACGTCCTCGATGCTCACACGACCATCGGTACCCGCACAGACGAGCAGAACATCCTCGCGTTCGGCCAATTGCGCGAGCACGGCGCCCATGTTCAGCAGCGACGCGACGAGCACCTCGTCAGACGAGGCGGCGGCGGCGACGATCGCCGGCGCCCCGTTGGTCGTCGCGAGCACGAGTTCCGCGCCGCGCGGCTGCAGGGTCTCCTCGGGTGAGTTGCCCAGGTCGAAGCCCGGGGCGCGCGCACAGCCGACCTCGCCGGCGAGCGTGCGCTCGGGCGTGCGCAGCGCCGTCGCCTCGTCGATGCTGCCGGCGACGAGCACGCGCTCGTAGCCCGAGGCCAGCGCCAGCGTGATCGTCGACGTCGCCCGCAGGACGTCGATGACGACGGCCGTCCCCGCGGGGCGGACGGCGGTGCCCAGGAAGGCGACGTCGATCATGGGCGCCGACCTCGGCCGTGCGGCGAATGCCGCGGCTTCCTAGACAGTGGAGCGCACCCCCGCGGCGTAGCGCTCTGCCATCTCCTCCAGCGACAGCGGCGTGTAGTCGCCGGCGTGGCCGGCCATGCCGAGCTCCTGCATGCGCTGCATGCAGATGTGCTTCTGGCCGGCGCGCGCCGCCTTGCCGGCACCGCGCGGATCCCAGTCGCCCGGGTTGTCCTTGTAGTGCTCGCGCATGAAGGCGGTGATGGCGAGGCGGCCGTCGGTGTCGATGTTGACCTTGCGCACGCCGTGCTCGATGCCGCGCTGGATCGCGTGGATCGGCACGCCGAAGCCGGCGTCGACCTCGCCGCCGGCGGCCTTGAGACGCTCGACGATGTCCTTTGGCACGCTCGACGAGCCGTGCATGACGATGTGCGTGTCGGGCAGGCGGCGGTGGATGTCCTCGATGATCTCCATCGCGAGGATGTCGCCGTCGGGCTCGCGCGAGAACTTGTAGGCGCCGTGGCTGGTGCCGATCGCGACCGCGAGGGCATCGACGCCCGTTCGCTCGACGAACTCCTCGGCCTGGGCGGGATCGGTGAGGCAGATCTCGCCGGAGCCGACGCCGTCCTCCATACCGCCGAGCGTGCCGAGCTCGCCCTCGACGGTGACCCCGCGCGCGTGCGCGATCTCGACGACCTTCTTCGTGACGGCGACGTTGTCCTCGAAGTCCAGCGGCGTCTTGGCGTCCTCGCCCAGCGAGCCGTCCATCATCACGCTCGTGAAGCCGAGCTCGATCGCGCTGATGCAGGTCTCCGGCGAGTTGCCGTGATCCTGGTGCAGGGCCACGGGGATTTCCGGGTAGGTCTCGGCCGCCGCGAGCATCATGTGGTAGAGGAAGTTGTCGCCGGCGTAGGAGCGCGCACCGCGCGACGCCTGCACGATCACCGGAGACTGCGTCTCCTGAGCGGCCTCCATGATGCCCTGGATCTGCTCCAGGTTGTTGACGTTGAAGGCCGCGACGCCGTAGCCGCCCGCAGCGGCCTCGTCGAGCAGCTGTCGCATGGTCACGAGCGGCATGTCGTCATCCTCCTGCGGAATTGATATCTGATGCGGGGGTGCTTTCCACGATCCGGCGGTAGGAGCCGGGCCTGACGATCAGCGACTGGGTGGAGATCCAGCCCGCGGCGGTGCGTCGCGGCGCGCCGAGCATCGTGCCGCCGGTTATGCCGCAGGCCGCGAAGATCGCGGGTCCGCGGATGAGCTCGTCGACGCCGAGGATCTCGTCGAGCGAGATGCCCGCGGCGATGATCGCCTCACGTTCGTCGTCTCGCTGAGGGGCAAGGCGCGTCTGCATGCCGCCGCCGAGGACCTTCACGGCACAGGCGGCCATGATGCCCTCAGGCGTTCCGCCGACACCGAGCAGCATGTCGATGCCGGTGCCGGGCAGCAGCGCGAACATCGCGCCCGCCACGTCGCCGGCGCCGGGCATGATCACGATGACGCCGAGCGCGCGCAGCTGCTCGGCGAGCTCGACATGGCGCGGCTTGTCGAGCAGCATCACGCGCATCTCCTCGACGGGCTTGCCGAGGGCGGCGGCGACGCTCCTGACGTTCCACTCCGAGCTCTCGCGCAGGTCGATGGCGTCGCGCGCGGCGCGGCCGACGACGAGCTTGTCCTGGTAGTGGCCCGGGCCGGGCGACCAGAGGCAGCCGTCGCCGGCGAAGGCGATCGTCGTCAGCGAGCCTGGCAGTCCGTTGGCACAGAGGTCGGTGCACTCGACGGGGTCGACGGCGATGTCGAAGCGCGAGCCCTCGCCGTCGCCGACCTGCTCGCCGTTGAAGAGCATCGGGGCGTTGTCCTTCTCGCCCTCGCCGATGATGACGGTGCCGAGGCCGTGGGCCTCGCCGAGCACCTCGCGCATCGCCTCGGTGGCGGCGCCGTCGGCGGCCTTGCCATCGCCGGAGCCCGCATGCTTGTAGGCGGCGAGTGCGGCGGCCCGGACCGCGCGCAGCGCCAGCTGCTCGAGGCTGGCGGGCAGCTCGTTCGTATCGCGGGCAGCACCGACCGGTTCCTCGATGAGGGACATTGCTCCATCCTGGCCCTCGCTGACTTTGGATTCAAGCGAAATGTTGGGCCCTTTCCTATGGATTAGGTCTATACCCCAGGGCCAACTTGGCGCCCCAGGCTCCTATATCTTCGCAGCATGCTGTTTCGGCAGGTGACCCACGATGATCTCGGCTGTGCGTCCTACCTCGTGGGCGACGTCCAGGCGGGGGTCGCGGCGGTCGTCGATCCGCGCTTCGAGACCGACATCTATTTGGACCTGGCGCGCTACATGGGCGTGCGCATCGAGCACATCCTCGAGACCCACAACCATGCCGATCACGTCTCCGGACACGGCCGCCTGGCCCTGGCGACGGGCGCGACGATCCACGTCCATCGGCTGGCGGCGCCCGACTACGAGCACTCGGCGTTCGACGACCGCTGGGAGCTCGTGTTGGGCGACGTCGTCGTGCGTGCGCTGCACACACCGGGCCACCGCCCCGAGCACACGGCCTTCGCGCTGATCGACCGCGCCCGTGGCGAGGCGCCGTGGGCGGTCTTGAGCGGCGACTCGCTGTTCGTCGGCGACATCGCGCGGCCGGACCTGGCGGTCGACCGCGTCGAGGGCGCGCGCGACATCTTCCGCAGCCTGCACGAGCAGCTGCTGACGCTGCCCGACAGCTGTGAGCTCTGGCCCGGTCACCTCGGCGGCTCGATGTGCGGCGGCCCGGGGATGGACATGAAGGTCTGCTCGACGATCGGCTACGAGCGTGCGCACAACGCCCTGCTCCGCGAGCCTGATGTGGACCGCTTCGTGGAGCTCTCGCTGGCGACTCTGGGCCCGCAGCCGCCGAACTTCCAGGCGGTCGTGGCGTTGAACCGCGGGGCGCTGCTCGGCGACGGCGTCGAGGCGACGGCGCTGACGCCGCGCCAGGTGCAGGTGAAAAGCGACGAGGACGCGCTCGTCGTCGACATACGCACCGACCAGCAGTTCGACGAGGCGCACATCCCGGGCGCGGTCTGCATCACGGCTTTGAGCGCGGGCTTCGGCTCGCGGCTGGCGTGGATCGCCGACCGTCGGGAGGAGATCCTGCTCGTCGGCCGCGACGACGATGACGCGCTGAACGCGGCGAAGCTCGCGACGGCCGTCGGGATCCGCCGGCTGGCCGGCTTCCTGCACGGCGGCATGACGAGCTGGCGCGAGGAGGGCCGGCCGGTGGCGACGATCGAGCGGCTGGCGATCGGCGAACTCGAGGCCCGTCGTGCCGCTGCCGACGGCGAGCTGCAGGTGCTCGACGTGCGCGAGCGGCGCGAGTGGGACGCGGGCCATATTCCGGGTTCGGTGCACACGCCGTATCACGACATCGGCTCGGTGCCCGAGGGTCTCGATCCCGCGCTCCCGATCGCCGTGGTCTGCGAGTCGGGCCAGCGGGCGGCGGTGGCGGCGAGCCTGTTGGCCCGCCATGGCGCGCAGCAGGTGCTGCACGTGGTCGATGGCGGGGTTGGGACGTGGGCGCAGGCGGGTGGGGCGCTGGAGGCTTCGGCGTAGGGGGCGGCCGTTCGGCTTGAGCGTCGGCCGGTTGCTGGCCGGCGTCCGACAAACGGCATCTCTGAGGGGGCGCCGTGCCGGCGTGGGCAGGCTCGCCTTCGCTCATCCCACCTGTGATCGCTTCAGAGATGCCGTTCAACGCCGCCGATCAGCACCGGTGTGCGCGAACTCCGCCTCCGTATGCAGGACGCTTTCGCCAAGACAACCCAGACCCCCGGGTCGCTTCGCTACTTGTCCCACCAGTCGCCGCGGCCGGCGCGGTAGCGCTTCAGCCGTCGCAGCAGCCACTCGAGCAGGTTCTGCATGCGCTCGAGGACGACCTCCTTGGCCAGCGCGATCGCGTTGAGCGGCGGCGTCTCCGCGGGGGCGCTCGCTGTGGGCGCTGCGCCGTTGACCGCCGCGGCGCCGACGGGTGCATCCGCGCGGCCGCCGCGCGCCGGCTCGTCCGTCACCCGCGCAGTTCCTCGAGTGCGGCCGGGGTGTCGACGTCGGCCGGCGAGCAGAGGTGGCTGCATTCGATCGGGTGGGCGCCGATCGCCTTGAGAACCTCCCGGGCGCCGACGTCCCCCTGCAGCGCCGCGATCTGTGCGAAGTAGTCGCGCCCGAGCACGACCGGGTGACCGGGCAGGCCGTCGTAGACCGCCCGCGCCCGGGCCTCGCTGCCGTGGCGCGCGGCGATGTCGGCGAACTGCGTGATGACGGCGGGCGTGATGCGGGGCATGTCGCCGAGCGTCAGCACCGCGGCGTCGGCGTCGGCGACCGCCTCGATGCCGCAGCGCAGCGACGCCGCCTGGCCGTCGGCCCAGTCGGCGCACACCACCGGCTCGGCGGTGGCGAGGTCGACCCCCGCGAGGATCTCCTCCGCGCGCGCGCCGAGCACGACCACGACGCGCTCGATGCCCGGCACGGCCTGCACCGCGCGCAGGGCGTGCTCCAGCAGCGGGATCCCGTCGAGCTCGGCCAACTGCTTGGCGCCGGCGCCGAAGCGCGACCCGGATCCCGCCGCCAGGACGACGCCGGCGATCACGCGGCGCTCGCCGTCGTCAGCGCCCGGCGCGTCAGCACCCGCGCCAGGTGGCGCTTGTAGTCCGGCGTCGCGTTGAGGTCGCCGAGCGGGCTCGTGCCCTCGGCGGCCAGCTCGGCCGCCGCCTCGATGTGCTGCGCGTCGCACGGCTGGCCGCGCAGGGCATCCTCCACCGCGATCGCGCGCAGCGGCGTGGAGGCCATGTGGGTCAGGCCGATGCGCACGTCCTCGCAGACGCCGTCGGTCACCTTCACGAGCGCGCAGACGCCGACCATCGCCCAGTCCTCCGCGCGTCGGTTGAACTTCTCGTAGCCATAGCCATAGCCCGCCAGCGACGGCAGGCGCACCTCGGTGAGCACCTCGCCGTGCTGCACCGCCGTCGTGAGGTAGCCCTCGAACATGTCGGCGGCCGCGACCTCGCGCTCGCCGTTCGGCCCGCGCAGCGTGACCGACCCGTCGTAGGCCAGCAGCGTCGCCGGCAGGTCCGCCGCCGAGTCGCCGTGCGACAGCGAGCCGCCGATCGTGCCGCGGTTTCGCACCTGCTGATCGGCGATCTTCCTCGCCACGGCGCTGACGAGCCCCATGTCCTCGCGGGCCTGCAGCTCGGCGTGACGCGTGAGCGCCCCGATCCGGAACGAGTCGTCGCCGTTCTGGATGCCGCGCAGCTCGTCGAGCTTGCGCATGTCGACGAGCAGGCTGGGCGCGGCGAAGCGCAGCTTCATGAGCGGCAGCAGCGAGTGCCCCCCGGCCAGCAGCTTGGCGTCCTCCCCGCCCTCGGCCAGCTTCGAGATCGCGTCGTCGACCGACGACGCGACCACGTAGTCGAACTCGGCGGCGATCATGGCGCACCTCCTTCGGGGATCGTGGGTCCGGAGCCGGCCGATCCCTCGGCCTGCTCGGGCAGCGGCCGGCCCTGCTCGGTGGCCCGCGGGCCGTCGCCGCGGCCGCGCGCCTCCTCGAGCGCCTGCCAAACGCGTAGCGGGGTGAGCGGCATGTCGATGTACGAGATGCCCTCGTGGCGCAGCGCGTCGATGACCGCGTTGACGATCGCCGGTGTGGCGGCGATCGTGCCGGCCTCGCCGATGCCCTTCACGCCGAGCGAGTTCGACGGCGACTTCGTCTCCGTGCGATCGGTCTCGAAGCTCGGGACGTCGGCTGCCGTCGGCAGCGCGTAGTCCACGAACGTGCCCGTGACGAGCTGTCCGCGCTCGTCGTAGACGACCTGCTCGAAGATCGCCTGGCCGATGCCGTGCACGACGCCGCCGTGCACCTGGCCGTCGATCAGCATCGGGTTGACGGCCGGCCCGCAGTCGTCGACCGCGACCCAGCGCACGACGTCGACCTTGCCGGTCTCCGGATCGATGTCGACGACGCACACGTGCGTGCCGAACGGGAACACGAAGTTCGACGGGTCGTAGATGAGCGTCTGCTCGAGGCCGAGCTCCATGCCCTCGGGCATCTTCGTCGCGTCGATGTAGGCGCAGCCCGCCACCTCGGCGAGCGTCATGCCCGACTGGGGATCGCCGCGCAGCGAGAACTTGTCGTCGCGCACCTCGATGTCGGCCACGTCGGCCTCGAGGTTGTGGGCGACGATCTGGCGGATCTTCGCCGCGATCTTCTCGGCCGCGTGGGCGACCGCGACGCCGCCGATCGACAGCGAGCGCGAGCCGTACGTACCCAGGCCCATCGGGCCCGTCGCCGTGTCGCCGTGGACGACCTCGACGACGCTCGGATCGGTGCCGAGGCGATCGGCGACGATCTGGGCGAAGCCCGTCTCGTGGCCCTGGCCATGCGGCGACGAGCCGGTGAAGACCGTCACCGACCCCGTCGGGTGCACGCGCACGAGCGCCGACTCGTAGAGGCCGATCCCAAGGCCGAAGCCGCTGGGGCCGACGGCCCGCGACGGCGCGAGGCCACAGATCTCCGTGTAGGTGGAGAAGCCGATGCCGCGCAGGATGGGGCGGGTGGGATCGTTTCGCAGCGCGGCCTGCTCGGCGCGGAAGCCCTCCATGTCGACGATCTCGAGGGCGCGATCCATCGCCACCTCGTAGTTGCCCGAGTCATACGTGATGCCGTATGGCGTCTCGTAGGGGAACTGGTCTGGCTGGATGAAGTTCCTGCGGCGCACCTCGATCGCGTCCATCCCCAGCTCCTGGGCGAGCTGGTCGATCGTGACCTCGAGCATGTGCGTCATCTCGGGGCGGCCCGCTCCGCGGATCGCGTCGGTGAAGAACTTGTTCGTCAGCACGCCGGTGATGTCGGTCTGCACGACGGGGATCGCATAGCAGCCGGTCATCACGAACGCCCCGAGCTCCGGGATCATCGGCGTCAGCAGCCCGAAGTAGGCGCCGAGGTCCTGGATGATGTTCGCGTGGAAGGCGGTGATCCTGCCGTCGCGAGTGGCGCCCATGCGGACGTAGTCGACCTGGTCGCGACCGTGGTGTGACACCGCCATGTTCTCCGAGCGCGACTCGATCCACTTCACAGGCCGGCCGAGCCTGCGCGAGGCCCAGGCGCACATCGTCTCCTCGGCGCAGACCTGCAGCTTGCCGCCGAATCCGCCGCCGACCTCCGGCGCAATGACGCGCACCTTGTCCTCGCTGATGCCCATCTGCACGGCGTAGAACAGCCGCAGCAGGTGCGGCACCTGCGTCGAGGACCAGACGGTCAGCTGGCCGGCGCGGAACTCCGCGATGCAGCCGCGGGTCTCGATCGCCGCGCCCGCCGTGCGGTGGTTGACGATGCGCCGCTGCACCACGACGTCGGAGGCCGCCAGCGCCGCCTCGATGTCACCGCCGCCGCCCATCGACCACTCGTGGGCCTTGTTCGTGCCGAGCGACTCGTGCACGAGCACCTCGTCCTTGAGCGCCTCCTCGACGTCGACGACGACCGGCAGCGGCTCGTACTCGACGTGGACCTCGCCGGCCGCATCCGCGACGACGTACTTGCTGTCGCCGATGACGAGCGCGACGGCGTCGCCGACGTGGCGCACGAAGCCGCGCACGAGCGGCCAGCGCTCGGGCGTCTTGACCTCGACACCGGGCGGCGCCCAGGCCATCGGCAGCGGGGCGAGCAGGTCGCTCATGTCCTCGCCGGTGAAGACGGCCTTGACGCCGGGGTGCGCAGCGGCCTTCGACGTGTCGATCGCGAGGACCTTGGCGTGCGCCTCGGGCGAGCGCACGACCGCGGCGTACAGCATGCCCGGCAGCGCGAGGTCGTCGACATAGGTCGCGCGGCCGGTGATCAGGCGCGGATCCTCCTTGCGGCGCAGCGACTGGCCGACGTGCAAGGTGGGCGGAACGTCGATCGTCGTCATACCGTGATCCTCCGCGAGGCCTCGGCGGCGGCCTGCACCGCCTTGACGATGTTGTGGTAGCCGGTGCAACGACAGAGGTTGCCCTCGAGGCCGTTGCGGACCTCCTCCTCTGACACCGTCCCCACCCGCCCCTCGGCCGTGCGACGGGCGAGCAGGTCGGCAGCGGCCATGATCATGCCGGGCGTGCAGTAGCCGCACTGCAGGCCGTGCTCGGCCCAGAAGCCCTCCTGCAGCGGATGTAGCGTGCCGTCGGCCTGGGCCATGCCCTCGATGGTCGTGATTTCCGCGCCATCGCACTGGACCGCGAGGATCGTGCACGTCTTGGCCGACTCGCCGTCGACGAGGCAGGTGCAGGCGCCGCAGTTCGACGTGTCGCAGCCGACGTGCGTGCCGGTCAGACCGAGCTCGTCGCGCAAGTAGTGCACGAGCAGCATTCGCGCCGGAACCTCGGACGCATGCGCTTCCCCGTTGACGGTCACCTGCAGGGGCACCGTCGCTCCCATGCTCACCCTCCTTCTATCGAATGCCCTTCATGAGTGCTCGCGTGACCTCAACAGATCCACAGCTAGGGCCGTCGCGGTTCATGCTCTCCTCTTACGTGATTTGAACGCGTCCGGATAAAGATCGGATGCACGCGCCAGGGCGCTTCCTACCCCGGTACGAGCCGACCATGCCCCGGCGTTGCGGCTCGGCGCGTGGCAATCACGATCCCGGCGACGATGATGGCGACGCCCAGCAGCTGGATGAGCGCCGGATCCTCCCCCAGCAGCACGATCCCCAGGAGGACCGAGCCCACCGGCTGCACCGTCAGCACGACCGAGGTCAGCGAGGCCGGCAGGCGCGGCAGCGCGACGCCGATCAGCAGCCAGCCGAGCACCTGCGACGTGAGCGCGAGCGTCAGCAGCCAGCCATGCGCCGGCCAGCTCGGCACGAGGTCGACCTCGCCGAGCAGGGCGCCCGCGGCGATCGCCACGACCGTCGCGACGAGGGTCGCCTCGAACAGCGGCCCGGCCGGGCGGCGCAGGTCACGGCCGGCGTGGCGCAAGGCCAGCAGGAAGCCCGTGTAGGCGACCGCCGTGAGCACGCCGAACAGCGCGCCGAGCCCCGGGTCGTCGCCGTAGGCGCCCTCCCCGATCACACCGGAGATGAGCACCGCGCCGATGAAGACGAGCGGCACGGCGAGGGCGACGTTGCGCGCCGGCCGCTCGCCGAGCAGCACCCACGCGGCGAGCGCGACCAGCACGACCTGGAGGTTGGCGAGCGTCGTCGCCAGGCCCGCTCCGACGTTGACGATCGCGTGATGCCAGAGGATGAGGTCGGCGGCGAAGAACGTGCCGGCGATCGTGGCGTGGCGCCAGTGATGCTGCGGCGGGGGGCCGAAGCGGCGGCGCTCGCGCAGCGCGAGCAGGCCCAGCACCGGCAACGCGTAGCCGCAGCGAAATACCGCGGCCGTCGACGGGCTGACCTGCGCCAGCTCGACGAGGATCGCGGAGAAGGCGATCGCGATCGCGCCGGCGAGGGCCGCGAGCGCCGGACGCGCCGTGAGGACGTTACGAATGGGCGGCGCTGTCGAGGGCTTGGTTGACGAGCGCGTCCGCAGCCGCGTTGCGCGCGCGCGGCACCGAGCGGATCGACCAGCGCTCGAAGCCGTTCAGTGCCTCGAGCGCCGCTCCGTGCAGCGGCTTCATGTCGGGATGCCTGACCTTGTAGGCGCCGTTGACCTGCTTGGCGACGAGCTCGGAGTCGTTGACGACCTCGACCTCGGTCGCGCCGAGCGCGCGGGCGCGCTCCAGCCCGAGCAGCAGCCCGCGATACTCGGCGACGTTGTTCGTCGCGACGCCGATCGCCTCGGCGGCCTCGTCGAGCAGCTCGCCGTCGGGGGTCCTGATCACCGCGGCCGCGGCGGCTGGTCCGGGGTTGCCGCGTGCGCCGCCGTCGACGTGCACGACGACCTCCACGGGCGGCCTCAGCCCGGTTCGATGCGCGGGAACTCGCCGGGCACGCGCTGGCGGCGGCGGTCGCGCGTCTCGCGCTGCTCGGCGGCGGACGGATCGTCGTTCGGACCGCGGCGCTCGGACTTGCGGCGGTCGACGATGACGGTCACGTTCTCGTCGTCGGCGTAGTACGCGGTGAGCTTGTCGAACAGCTCGGCTTCCAGTGCCTCCGGCACGACGCAGTAGATCATCAGAACACCCTAGACAAGCGCGCCATCAGGCAGCAAGGACAAGGCGTCCACGTTCGTCGGCGACGGCGTTGGCCAGCTGTTCGGTCTCGGTCAGCTCAGAGAGCTCGGCGCCCTGGCCGAGCACGCGCACGCCGGCCGCTTCGTCGGCGAGGTCGACCTCGTAGCGATACCAGCACAACTCCCAGCCGACGACGATCGAGACGATCGCGCCCTCGACCTCGGAGGGCAGCACGCTGACCATCGGCGTGCCGAGCGAGCGCGTCACGCCGGCGATCCGCCGCGGGTGGGCCGAGAGGTTGAAGACGTCCAGCGCACGAGCCATCTTGAGGTCGGCGTTGGTGGGGACGGCGTGGACATGGCGCGGCTCGCGCAGATCGAGAGCGGCGGCCTGCTCGTCGTCGGCGAGCTCGCGCGGCGGCCCACCGTCGACGATGACGTGCTCGTCGTGCTCGACGGGTGTCGTGACGCGCGTGCCGGGCACGATCCGATCGACGTTGGCGGAGATGCGGCGATAGGGCAGCTCCACCGGCGGCGGCGCGGCGCGGCGCGGCGGTTTGAGCCGGCCCAGCAGCGAGCGGCCGTTGCGCGGGCCGTTGCGGCGCACGCCGAGCGCGTTGTCGGCGCCCTCGCGGATCCAGCCCTCGTTGGCGGCGCGCGCGGTGCACAGCTCGCAGACCATCCGGCGCGAGCCGTTGGCGATGAACGCGTCAGCGTGCTCGCCGCGCAGCAGGGTGCGGCCGCAGACGTCGCAGGCGACGGCGGCGCGGGAGGTCGTGATCGACTTGCGCTCCATGCTGAGCGTCAGGGTACCGGCCGGACACCGGTGGACCAGTGCCGCACGTCAGCCTGCGCCGGGCGGCCCGACGTGCCTGACCAGCCACATCACGAGCGGGCGGCCGATGTCGTAGCGCCGGGTGCTCGGCGAGCGCACCTCGACGGCGAGGTCCGGGACGGGGTACGGGCGTGGGTCGCTACGGTCCGGCACACGCTCCGCGCGGTACCAGAGGATGCCGGGCCCCGTAGACGTCGTGCTCGCCGATGTCGATGCGTTCCACAGCCGGCATCGCGGTCATCGTACCTGCCCTCCTTCGGATCGCTCACACCTCATAAGGGCTCCGGCGACCCGAAGTTCGCCCCCTCTCGCTACGCGCTGACGGCCTCCTCGGCCGTCGCCTGCTCGACGACCTTCTGCTGCAGGTGCGCCGGCACCTCTTCGTAGTGTGCGAACTCCATCGTGTAGTCGCCCTGGCCGCCCGTGAGCGAGCGCAGGTCGGGCGCGTAGGTGAGCATCTCGGACATCGGCACCTCGGCTTTGACCTCCGTCAGCCCACCGCCGACGCCCTGCATCCCCTGCGGCCGGCCGCGGCGCGAGTTCAGGTCGCCGATGACGTCGCCGACGGACTCCTCCGGGATCGACAGCGTGACGAGCATGATCGGCTCCAGCAGCGCGGGCGACGCGTTGCTCATCGCCTCGCGCATCGCGATCGAGCCGGCGAGCTTGAACGCCATCTCCGAGGAGTCGACCGTGTGGTAGCTGCCGTCGAAGACCGTGACCGCGATGTCCTTCACCGGGCAGCCGGCGATCGGGCCGGCCCGCATCGCCTCGATGACGCCCTTCTCGACGGCGGGGATGAACGATGTCGGGATGACGCCGCCCTTGATCTTGTTGATGAACTCAAAGCCCGCGCCGGCTTCGCGCGGCGCGATCTCGATATGACAGTCGCCGAACTGGCCGCGTCCGCCGGACTGCTTCTTGTGACGCCCGTGGGCCTTGGCCGGCTTGCGGATCGTCTCCATGTACGGCACGCGCGGCGGCTTCAGCGTCACCTCCGCGCCGAAGCGCTCCTTGAGGCGGTCGATGATCACCTCGACGTGCATCTGCGACAGGCCGGCGATGATCTGGTCGCCGGTCTCCAGGTCACGGTGCAGGTCGATCGTCGGGTCCTCCTCCTGCAGGCGGCGCAGCGAGGTGTAGACCTTGTCCTCGTCGCCGTGGGCCTCCATCGCGAAGGCCATGACCGGCGCCGGGAGCTGGATCTGGGGCATCGAGATGGGCTCGTCGCGCTCGGCGAGCCAGTCGCCCGCGCGCGTCTCCTTGAGCTTGGCGACGGCGCCGATGTCGCCCGGGCCGAACTCGTCGGCGTGGCCGGACTCCTTGCCGCTGAAGACGAGCAGCTGGCCGACTCGCTCCTTGTTGTGGCTCGTCGTGTTCATCACGTGGCTGTCGTGGCCCATGACGCCCTGGTAGACGCGGAAGAGGTTGATGCGGCCCGCGAACGGGTCGGCGCGGGTCTTGAAGACGTACGCGTACAGCGGCTTGTCGTCGTCGGCCTCGAGCGTGATCTCGGGCAGCTCGAGCGAGCCGTGCTTCACCGGCGAGGGCAGGTCCTCGACGATCGCGTCGAGCAGCCGGTTCGTGGCGAGGTTCTGTGTGGCGACGCCACACGTGACGGGGAACAGCGAGCCGTGGTTCGTGCCCTCCTTGAGGGTCGCCACGATCTCCTCGTGAGCGATCTCCTCGCCCTCGAGATAGCGCTCCATGAGGGCGTCGGAGACCTCGCAGATCTCGTCCATCATCATCTCGCGGTACTCCTCGGCGAGCTCCTGCATGTCGGCGGGGATCTCGATCTCGGTGCAGTTGTCGCGGCCGGGGTGGGCGGGATCCGGATACGAGTAGGCCTTCATGTCGACGAGGTCGATGACGCCGGAGATGTCGTGCTCGGACCCGATCGGGATCTCGGTGGCCACGACGTGCGGGCCGAAGGCGTCCTTGCAGGACTCCAGCGCGCGGAAGAAGTCCGCCCGCTCGCGGTCGAGCATGTTCACGAAGA
Source organism: Solirubrobacterales bacterium (assembly GCA_038233375.1). Taxonomy (GTDB): domain Bacteria; phylum Actinomycetota; class Thermoleophilia; order Solirubrobacterales; family Solirubrobacteraceae; genus CADCVQ01. The sequence continues at coordinate 10,726 of JBBSMC010000030.1, read as the reverse complement.
TCATCCGCGCGAGGTCGAGCTCCTCCGCGCGCGCCCACAGCCGCCGCGTGCTGACCTCGACCCCCATCACCCCGTTGACGACGAAGATCGCCGACTCGGCGACGCGCATCGCCCCCAGCGCGTCGGCGATGAAGCTCGGCTCGCCGGGCGTGTCGATGAGGTTGATCTTGCGCCCCTCCCACTCGAAGGAGCTCAAGTTCAGCGAGATCGACATCTTGCGCGACTGCTCGTCGGGCTCGGCATCGGAGACCGTCGTTCCGTCGAGCACAGAGCCCAGCCGACTCGTCGCGCCGGCCTCGAACAGGAGTGCCTCGTGCAGCGACGTCTTACCGCTGCCGCGATGGCCGATCAGGGCTACGTTGCGGATGCGGTCAGCAGGCTTGTGCATGCGCGGCTCCTCTCCTCGGGGATCGCGCGATGCTAGTACTGCGAGGGCGAAATATCGACCTGCCTGCCGCGGCGAGCGCGGGCGGGGGACCTCAGTCGGCGATGTTCTCGTCGGCCATGCGCCCGCGCAGGCGCAGCACGGCCTTCGTGTGCAGCTGCGAGACGCGCGACTCCGTGACGCCGAGGACCTCGCCGATCTCGCGCAGGGTCAGGTTCTCGTAGTAGTACAGCGCCACGACGAGCTTCTCGCGCTCGGGCAGGCGCGCGATCGCGTCGGCGATGCGGTCCTTGAGGTCGGTCGCGTCGATGACCTGCGCCGGATCGGGCGCGGCCGGATCGCGTAGCGTGTCGAGCAGGGAGACCTGGTCGCCGGAGGCGTCGGACACGGTCCACAGCTCGTCGAGCGCTGCGACGGTGGAGTTCGAGATCTGCAGGAGCGCGTCCTGGAAGTCCGAGACGCTCATCTCGAGCTCGCCGGCCATCTCCTCGTCGGTCGGGGCGCGCTGCAGCTTGTGCTCGAGGCGGGTGTTGGCCTGCTCGATGGCTCGGGCGCGGGCACGGACCGAGCGCGGCACCCAGTCCAGGGAGCGCAGCTCGTCGATGATCGCGCCCTTGATGCGGGTGATCGCGTAGGTCTCGAACTTGATCTCGCGCTCGAGCTCGAAGCGCTCGATCGCCGAGATCAGGCCGCCCAGGCCGTAGGAGATGAGATCGGCCTCCTCGACGTGTGCGGGCAGGCCCGAGGCCATCCGGCCCGAGACGTACTTGACGAGCGGCGAGTACGCGACGACCAGCCGCTCGCGAGCGCGTGGATCCCCGTCGCGCTTGTACTGGCGCCACAGATCCTTCAGCTCGACGGATTTGACGTTGGTTTCCATACCCCTAGGCCCTGGGGTGCGCCCGCGCATAGGCACCCTTGAGTCGGCCCGACTCTACCCGAGTGTAGATCTGAGTTGTCGATACGGATGCGTGGCCGAGCAGCTCCTGGATCGATCGCAGGTCCGCACCACCCTCCAGGAGGTGGGTCGCGAAGGAGTGACGCAGGGCGTGCGGGTGCACCCCACCCTGCACCGCGGCGTTGCGCGCCCACATCCGCAGGCGGCGCCGGATGTCGGATGTCGACAGCCGCCGGCCGGACTTCGAGAGAAACAGTGCGGGCTCGTCGGGCTGCTGTACGAGGGCCGCGCGGGCGCGTTCGAGGTAGCGTGCGAGCGCCCGCAGCGCCGGCTCGCCGGCCGGCACGAAGCGGGTCTTGGCGCCCTTGCCCTCGACGCGCAACTCCTCGGCGTCGAAGTCCACCGAGCCGAGGTCGAGGTTGACGAGCTCCTCGGCGCGCAGCCCGCTGGAGTAGGCGATCTCGAACAGCGCGCGGTCGCGCAGCTCGAGCGGCGTGGAGGCGGGGATACGGTCCAGCAGCCGGCTGATCTCGTCGGGTCCGAGCACGTGCGGCAGCGTCTTGGCGCGTTTGGGCGCCGTCAGCAGGTCCGCCGGGTTGGCCTCGATCTCGCCGTGCTCGCGGAGGGTCTCGAAGAAGGAGCGCAGGGCCGCCGCCTTACGTGCCACGGTGGCGGGCGCGGAGCGTCTTTCGGAGAGCGCCGCGGCGTAGCGGCGCAGCAGCCGGTGGGTGACAGCGGCGGGCTCGACGTCCTGCCAGCTCGCCCACGCAGCGAACTGGCGCAGGTCCGCCGCGTACGCGCTGCGCGTCTTCTCGGCCGCGCCGCGGCGGCGCAGATCCTCGTCGAAGCGCACGATGGCACTGCGCCACGGCGCGCTAGCCTCGGGTTCGATGGGCGTCTTCTTCATCGACACGGCTCAGGGCACCGTCGCGACCCAGCGCCAGCTGATCGGCGCCGGCGTCGTCGAGGCGGGCGACCTCCCGCCGCGGCCGTGGCTGCGCATCCAGGGAACGGGCGACGCCACCACCATGTGGTACGCGGTCATGCGCAAGCGTGAGCGAGGTGTCTTCATCGGCACGCTGGTCATTCGACACTCGCCGCACCATGCCCTTCTGCTCGAGTCCGGCTGGGAAGAGATCGCCGTGCCGGACATCGGCGTGAACTGAGCGCCACGCCCCGGTCGGGCGCTGAGCCTGGCTCAGCGGATGAAGATCGGGTGCCGACGGGCACCTCGTCGTAGAGCTTCTCGACGTCCTCGACGAGCATCCGGATGCAGCCGTGCGAGGCGTTTGAGCCGATCGAGCCGCGCGCCTCCGTGCCGTGCACGCCGACGCCGTCGTAGATGCCCAGCCAGCGCGCCCGGATCGGGTTGTTCGGCGCGCCGCCGGGGATCACCGTGCCGGCCAGGTCGCCGGCCCACGGAGAGTTGGGCATCGCACTGCGCTCGACCGCGTCGTCGACCATCGCGCCGACGTCGGCGCTGATCTGCGCCTCGCGCAAGCTCAGCACAAACGGTTTGCCGGCCGACCGGACGACGAGCGGCGTCTTCAGCGGCTCGAGCAGGTCACGCTGGATCGCGGCGCGCGCCTCGCTGCGGGTCATGGCGCTGACGTCGACGGGACCGACGCGCACGTCGTCGGCGATGAGGTCCTCCCGGCTTGCGTCCCAGGCGAACATCGCGACGACCAGGCCGACCAGCACGACGGCGGCGATGGCGATGCTCGTCAGGAGCCTGGGGGGGCATTGCCGTCCTCGGTCGGTCCCAACCGAGTTGGGCTCAGATCAATGTACGCGCGGGATTCCTCGGTTGGTGACGATTGCGGCGGTTCTTGCTTGAGTCACGGACCCTTTAAGGGCCCGTGACTCAACAAGTGACGTGTTTCGCGGCCGATCCGCGGCGCTGGACGCCACCCGATCCCTTGCCGATATCACCGATATCGACTGCGGAATCGTGCGGCGTCCAGCATCCCCGGCTCGACCCCGAAACCCACCACTTGTTGTGTCACGGACCCTTACTGCGGACCGACCTTGGCGCGCCCACGCAACACGGGATCGAGCGCAGCGGCGAGCCCGCGCCATTCACGCGCGCAGATGACGTCCTCCTCCTCGCACAGCTCGCGGTTCCACGGATGGGCGATCGTCGCGACGAGGATGCCCCGGTCGATCGCGGCGGCGAGGTTCTCGGGGCTGTCGTCGATCAGCAGCTCGATGCCGAGCTCGAGACAGCGTCCGACCTTGTCGTGCGAGCAGTGCAGGTCGTCGTAGGGAACGCCGATCTGCTCGAGCCAGCGGGCGGTCGCGTCGCGCGCGGCGGGGTCGCGATGGCTCGTGACGTGAATGAAGTGACCCTCGTCGTGCCAGCGCCGGACGGTCTCGACGGCGTCGGGGTAGGGCTGGCCGGCGAGGATCGCCTCCTCGCAGTGCGTCTCCTGGATGCAGAGGTGCAGCTGGTCTTGGCGCAGGCGCGTGATGCCCCAGTCCAGCTGCTCCTCGTAGGGCAGGTCGACGCCGAAACGGCGCAGGGCGGCCGCCGACAGACGATCCCAGTAGTGGTGCAGCGTGGAGTCGATGTCGATTGCGATGCGCATGCGTGGGGCGGGCGGAGTGCGGTTGGGGTCAAGCGTAGACCCGTCGCGCGGAACGGTCGGCGGCGGATGCTGGGCGCCCGAGCGGCGATCGCCTAGGTGATGGCGCCGATCGACGCGCTCGAGACGAGCTTTGCGTACTTGCCCAGCACGCCTCCGAGGTCCGCATTGTCATTGCCGTCGTAGGCCGCCACGCGCTCGGCGATCGTGGCGTCGTCGAGTGCCACGTCGAGACGCCGCGCATCGACATCGATCGTGATCTCGTCGCCGTCGCGCACCGCCGCGATCGGGCCGCCGCGCACCGACTCCGGCGCCACATGGCCGGCCATGAAGCCGTGCGTCGCGCCGCTGAAGCGCCCATCGGTGAGCAATGCGACGTGCTCGCCCATGCCCAAGCCGTTGAGTGCCGCGGTGACGGCGAGCATCTCGCGCATGCCGGGGCCACCGGCGGGGCCCTCGTCGCGGATGACGATGACGTCGCCCTTCTCGATCGAGCCGGCGACCACCGCGGCCATCGCGGCCTCCTCGCCTTCGAACACGCGCGCCGGGCCTGTGTGCAAACGTCGCTCGTGGCCGGAGAGCTTGACGACGCAGCCATCGGGCGCGAGGTTGCCGCGCAGGATCGCCAGGCCGCCGGTGGCCTTGATCGGGTCGTCGAGCGGGCGCACCACGCGCTGGCCGTCGGTCTCGACGGCGTCGAGGGCGTGATCGCCGATCGTGCGGCCGGTGACCGTGATCGCGTTCTCGTGCAGCAGGCCGGCGTCGAGCAGGCGCTTGGCGACGAGCTCGATGCCGCCCGCCTCGTACAGATCCTTGGCGACGTACCTGCCGCCGGGCTTGAGGTCGCACAGCATCGGCGTGTTCTCGGAGATGCGGTCGAAGTCGTCGATGTCGAGCTCGACCCCGGCCTCGCGCGCGACGGCGAGCAGATGCAGCACGCCGTTCGTCGAGCCGCCCGAGGTGGCGATCGCGGCGATCGCGTTCTCCAGCGAGTCCTTTGTGATGATGTCGCGCGGCCGCAGGCCGCGGTCGAGCACGTCCATCATGAGCTGGCCGGCGGCGATGGCGACAGCGGCCTTGCCGGCGTGCTCGGCGGGCACCATCGCCGACCCCATCGGGCTGATGCCGAGTACCTCGAAGGCCATCGCCATCGTGTTGGCCGTGAACTGCCCACCGCAGGCGCCGGCGCCGGGGCTCGCCACGAGCTCGAGCTCGGCGAGATCCTCGTCGCTCATCGTGCCCGCGGCGTGTGCGCCGACGGCCTCGAAGACGTCCTGGATCGTCACGTCGTTGCCGCGAAAGCGGCCGGGGGCGATCGAGCCGCCGTAGAGCATGACGCCGGGCAGGTCGAGCCGGGCGAGTGCCATGACCGTGCCGGGGATCGTCTTGTCGCAGGCGCTCAGCGCGATCACGCCGTCGAAGAGGTGGCCGCGGGCGACGAGCTCGATCGAGTCGGCGATGACCTCGCGCGAGACGAGGCTCGTCTTCATGCCGCTGGTCCCCATCGTGATGCCGTCGGAGATCGCGATGGTGTTGAGCTCCATCGGCGTCCCGCCGGCGAGGCGGATGCCCTCCTTGACCTTCGCGGCGAGCGCGCGCAGGTGGAAGTTGCAGGGCATCGTCTCGATCCACGTCGAGGCGACGCCGATTATCGGGCGGTCCATCGCCTCCTTGTCGAAGCCGATGCCGTTGAGGTAGGCGCGGGCAGGCGCGCGGGCCGCGCCCTCGGTGAGCGCGCGGGAGTTGTGTTTGGTGTCGAACTTGGTGGTCGTGCTCACGGGGCGGGAACACTACCCGCGCCGCGGCGCTGGTCGCGAAGCCGCGACTGCTCCCACTGGCCCAGACGCCAGAGGTCGCGTTTGATCTGCTTGGGGTCGACCTGCCGTCCGGGGAGGTGCATGTTCGCGCTGGCGATGATGCGCCGCTCGTCGCCGGTGAGCGCCATCCACTTGGCGAGGACGTCATCGGAATCCGGCAGCCGCGACGACCCGTAGGGGCGCGTATCGTCGGGGAACGTGACGCAGTACTCGCTCAACAGCCTCCGCGTCTGCGGCAGGTAGGCGACGATCGGCTTGTGCGGATAGATCAGGTAGGCATAGGTCGCGCCGGTGGCGTCGCGCTCGCCGACCGGTCCCTCCGACAGACCGCCCCAGACCCGCAGGAAGCCCAGGTCGCGGTACATCGCCCACTCCTCCTCGTTGACGCACGAGCGCAGCAGCATGCGTGCGCGCTGTTCGGCGCGGCGCTCGCGACCGGGGTCGTAGCCCTCGATCTCCCCCACCTTCCTGCGGCCCGCGCGCCAGCGCGCTATGCGCTCGGAGGCCACCGGCCAGCCGACGTCCCACAGCAGCACGAGAACGACGATGAGGCTTGCGCTGATCGCGAGCAGCATGACCGCGGCGCCCGTCGCCTACCGGCCGCCCGCGGCGCGCGGGAAGAAGATCACGCGATCGGCGTCGTGCGGGATGTCGTCGAAGCTCGACACCATCTGCGCCTCCCGGCGCCCAGCGGGTGTCGCGAGCGGAACGGCCGCCCACATGCCCGCGTCGAGCTGCTGGCGAAAGGCCTCGACGAGCTCGTCGTGCTGTTCGGGGACCTCGACATCCCCCTCTGCGATGAGGATCTCTCCGTGCCCAGGCTTCATCCGTAGGAACCTCACAGCGGGCGATTATGGCAAAGCGAGAGGCCCGCTCATAGCGGTTCGTTCGGCAGCGATCAATCCTGGCGCGCGAGGCCGAAGACATCGACCGGGCCCGCTCCCGCGCCGAGCTGACGCAGCCCGTCGCGCACGGCGGCCGCGGCGACGGCGCGCGCGTGGCGTGCCGCGGACAGCGGATCGTCACCCAGCGCCAGGCGCGCGGCGAGCGTCGACGAGTGCGTGCAGCCCGAGCCGTGGGCGGCGCCGTCGGGGTGGCGCTCCCCCGGCAGCTCCGTGAGCGTCGTGCCGTCGAAGAACAGATCCGTGCCCGTCACACGATGCCCGCCGGTGACGACGACGGCGCGCGGACCGAGGGCATGGAGCGCCCGGACGAGGTCGATGCCGTCGAGCTCGGCGTCATCGGCCAGCACCCGCGCCTCGTCGAGGTTCGGCGTGATGACGGTGGCCCGGGCGACGATCAGCCGGCGCAGGGCATCAACGGCTTCGAGCGCGAGCAGCCGCGATCCCGACTCGGCGACCATGACCGGATCGTGGACGACAGGCGTCCCCGGCACAAGCTCGTCGAGCGCCCGCGCGACGGTCTCGATGGTCGCTACGTCGCCGAGCATCCCGATCTTCACCGCGTCGACCCCGAGATCCTCGGCTACCGCGCGGATCTGGCCCCTGATGATCTCCGGGTCGATCGGCTGCACCGCCGAGACCGCGACGGTGTTCTGCACGGTGATCGCCGTGATAGCCGTCGTGCCGTGCACGCCGGCCCTGGCGAACGCCTTCAGATCGGCCTGGATCCCGGCGCCGCCCCCGGAGTCCGAGCCGGCGATCGCGAGCGCGACGGGGACGCGGCGGGCGGACACAGCGTCGAGGATAGGCGCCGCCGGCGCTGGACTGTCTAGAGCATCCGCACATAGCGTCCTCCCGGCCCGCGACTCAGGAAGCCCAGCAGCTCGAGCTCGCTGAGCGCCGCGAGCACATGGTGCGCCTCGGCCGGCGTGTCAGCCAGTGCCGAGACGGTGTCGCGACCGTCCTCCACGCGGCGCAGGAGCGCGCGCAGCGGAGGCTCGAGCTCCTCGGACCGGCGACCGGTGAGCGCGGTCGCGACCCCAATGCCGAGAGCCTCGTCCAGCGCGTCCTGGGCATGGCGAATGACGACCGCGCCGTCGCGCAACAGCGCGTTGGAACCCGCACAGCGCGCGACGCTCACCGGCCCGGGCACGGCGCCGACGGCGCGGCCGAGTTCCTGCGCAAGCTCGGCCGTGATGAGCGAGCCGGAACGCTCTGTGGCCTCGACGACAACCGTCAGGGAGGCCAGGCCCGCGATGGTGCGGTTCCGCGCCGGAAAGCACCAGCGAAACGGCCTGAACCCCGGGGGCATCTCGGAGATCGCGGCCTGGGTGCGGACAAGTGCGCGGTGCAGGCTGCGCTTGCTGGCCGGGTAGGTAACGTCGGCTCCGCCGGCGAGGACGGTGATCGTCGGCCCCCCGACCTCGAGCGCGCCCGCGTGCGCCGCCGAGTCGATACCGAGCGCCATGCCGCTGATGACCGTGACGCCGGCCGCCGCCAACCCACGGCCGAGTGCGTGCGCGACCTGCAGGCCATCAGCCCCAGCGCGACGCGCCCCGACGATCGCGACGGCCGGCGCGTCGGCCGCGGCCAGCGCCTCCAGCCGCCCCGCGTCGCCTGCGACATGCAGAACGGCTGGCGCGTCGTCGGCTTCGAGCAGGCGCAGCGGGTAGCGCTCGTCGTGTCGGCAGATCACCTCCATCGCGGCGGTCTCGACGCAGCCGCGCGCCACCACTGCGTCGAACTCGCGGCGGGCCTGTTCGATCGCCGCGCGCCGGTCACCTGCGAGCGCGGCGATGAGCTCGTCGTCGGACAGCGACAGCAGCTCACGCAGCTTGCGTCGCTCGCGCCGAGCGCGCTCGATGTGCGGGGCGAGCCGTGCGATGAGCGCCGTGCGACGCAGGCACGGGTCGCAGGCGGTCATGCCGCGACCGCCCCGTCGAGAACCTGCTCCTCGCGCAATCCCAGCGCTGTGCCGACGTGATGCTCGGTGACGCGAGCAGAGCCCTCCAGATCGGCGATCGTGCGCGCCACGCGCAGGATGCGCCCGTGCCCGCGGGCGCTGAGCTTGTTGCGCTCATAGGCGAGGCGCAGCGTCGTCATGGCCGCTGCGTTGGCGCGAACGAGCTCGCGCACGAGCAGCGGCGTGAGCTCGGCGTTTGTCGTCAAGCCCGTGCCGGCGAGGCGATGCGCCTGACGCTCACGAGCTTCGAGAACGGCCGCACGAACCTCGTGTGAAGGCGTTCCGACATCGCTCTCGAGGGCTTCCACCTTCGGCCGTTGCATGTGAACAAGCAGGTCCACACGGTCCAGCAGCGGCCCGCTGAGCTTGCGGCGATGGCGAGCGATGTCGGCATCCGAGCAGCGGCAGCGAGCCTCGCCGGCAAACCCACAAGGGCATGGGTTGGTCGAGGCGACGAGCTGAAAACGCGTCGGGAACGTCACCGTGTGCTGGCCCCGCACGATCGCGACGATGCCGTCCTCCAGCGGCTGGCGCAGCGACTCGAGCGCCGGGCGGCTGAACTCCGACAGCTCGTCCAGGAAGAGGATGCCGTGGTGGGCGAGCGTGGCCTCACCGGGGCGCGGCACGGACCCCCCGCCGACCAGGCCCGCCGGGGAGATCGCGTGATGCGGCGAGCGAAACGGGCGCTCTCGCACGAGCTTGTCGCCGATGTGGCGCCCCGCAACGCTGTGGATGCGCGTCACCGCGATCGCCTCGTCGCGCGTCAGCGGCGGCAGAACCGAGATCATCCGACGGGCGAGCATCGTCTTGCCGGTCCCAGGCGGTCCGGAGAGCAGGATGTTGTGCGCACCGGCGGCCGCGATCGTCACGGCGGTGACCGCCCCCGAGTGACCGCGTACGTCGGCGAGGTCGGGGTGCTCGACGCCGCTCGGCGGTCCGCCGACCGAGGGCGGAAGCTCAGGGGGCGGCTCCCCGCGCAGGATCGCCGCCACCTCGTGCAGATGCGCCGCCCCGGCGACCTCGAGCCCTTCGACGAGCGCGGCCTCGCGCGCGCATTCGCGCGGCACGATGAGGCCCTCGATACCAGCGTCGCGTGCTCCCTCGGCAACGCTCAGCACACCCCGGCAGTGACGCAGCTCGCCACCGAGACCCAGCTCCCCGAAGACCGCCCAGCGCGCGATGCGCGTCGCGGGCAGCTGCTCGGAGGCGACCAGGACGCCACACGCCGTGGCAAGGTCGAAGCCCGGCCCCACCTTGCGCAGGTGCGCGGGCGCGAGGTTGACCGTGATCCGCCGCTGCGGGAACTCGAAGCCGGCATTGACGAGCGCCGTTTGCACGCGCTCGCGGGACTCGCGCACCGCCGCGTCGCCGCGGCCGACGATGGTGAACGCGGGCAGGCCGCGCCGCAGGTCGACCTCCACGGTGATCTGGCGTGAGGACAGGCCGTCGATCGTGAAGGTCGTGACGTGAGCGAGCATCGGCTGGACCGTAGGGGCCCCGGCGTGCCGGAACAGCACCGCTCTGTGACAAGTTCGCGCAGTAGATGCGGCGTTCTTGCAGCGCGCAGACTCGGCGCAATTCCTGCGCAGGATTGTTGCGATGACGTGCTGAAACGACACGCTGCGCCGCCTAGCGTCCGCGGCCATGGTCATCGATCTGCGCCAGCACCTCGGCCGCATGGGGGAACGCCTCGCCCAGGAGCACCTGGAGCGCCTCGGCTACAGCGTCGTGGCGAGCAACTACCGCACGCGCTTCGGCGAGCTGGACCTCATCGTCTGTGACGACGCCTCGCTGGTCTTCGTCGAGGTCAAGACCCGTCGCGCAGGCGCCATGGAGTCAGCGCTGCAGGCCGTGTCGCCGACGAAGCGCAAACGAGTGCGCGCCATGGCCGCGGCGTGGCTCGTGGAGGCGACCGACCGACCGCGCTCGCGCGAGCTGCGCTTCGACGTCGTCGCCGTCACCGTCGACCGTAGCGGCCGGCTCGTGCGGCTCGACCACCTCGAGGGGGCGTTTTGAGCCTGGATCCACCGAAGATCGGGGCTCCGAGGGTGATCTGGGGTGATCCGCCGCCCAGATTCCCTGTCAATGCTGCAGTTCTTGACGCTGCGGGGCTGGCCCTGAGACGCGCACAGGTCGCGACCTAGGCTGCGGGGTGTTGAGTTCCTGCGAGCCGGAG
>JBBSMC010000029.1:0-35060 GCA_038233375.1 Solirubrobacterales bacterium | reverse complement strand
GCCGGAGTACGCGGCGCTCGGTACCGACGCGCCGATCGCCTGGCCGTCAGTGGGCGGACGGCGGGTGCCTGTGACGGGGCAGCTGTCGCCGCACGCGGCCGCCGCGCTCAAGCGCATGGGCATCACGAAGGAGTAGGTAAGCCCCACCCGCCGGCCGGGACCACCGGCCGGCGCCGGGGTGCGCTCGCCTACTGGTTCGCCGTCGGCTGGATGCTGCGCCACGAGCGTCTCGAGCGGCGGCCGAACGCGGCGGTCGCCACCGCCTGATCGGCTACGAACGCGCTACAGCTCGCGCCGGGCGAGGCGGACGACCGCCTCGCTCGCGCGGGCATGCAGCGGACGGCCGTTCCAGCGGCTGAGGTCGATCTCCGCCGAGCGCTCGAGGTCGCGTTCGAACTGCGCGTCGAGCGCGCCCGCGAACGCGCTGGAGCAGACGCACAACGTCACCTCGTCCTGCAGCTGGAAGGAGCGGTTGTCGAAGTTCACCGAGCCCACGGAGGACCAGGCGCCGTCGATCGTCAGCGTCTTGGCGTGGATCATCGTCGGGCAGAACTCGTAGATCCGCACGCCGCCCTCGAGCAGCTCCTCGTAGACCGAGTGGCCGGCCTGGCGGACGAAGTCCTTGTCGGCGTGCGGCCCCGGGACGAGCACGCGCACGTCAACGCCGCGCTGCGCCGCATCGGTCAGCGCCTCGACGAAGGCCGGTCGGGGCGCGAAGTAGGCAGAGCTGAGGTGCAGCGTCTTGCGCGCGCAGGCGATCGCTAGGAAGTACAGCGCCTCGACGTTCGTGTCGCCGACCTCGGCCGTCGAGCGCACGACCTGCATCGCGCCGTCGTCACCGGCCGGCTCGAGCTTGGGCAGGTAGTCGGGCCCGACGAGGACGTCGCCGGTCGCCTCCAGCCAGTTCTCCGCGAAGGCGCCCTGCAGCCCGCGCACGACCGGACCGCGCACCCGCGTGTGGGTGTCGCGCCAATGGTCGGGGTCCTGGGCGTTGCCGGTCCACTGGTCGGCGATCCCGACCCCGCCGGTCATCCCGACTTCGCCGTCGACGATCAGCAGCTTGCGGTGCGTGCGGTTGTTCACGCGCCGGATCGCGTAGGGCTTGGGCGGGCGGAAGTAGGCGAACGTCACGCCCGCCCCCTCCATGTCGCGCACGAGCTCGCGGTCCATCTTCGCGCTGCCGACGGCGTCGAGCAGGACGTTGACCTCGATCCCCGCCTGCGCGCGCTCGCAGAGCGCGGCGCCGATCTCGTCGGCGATCTCGCCGCTCCAGTACAGGTAGGAGAGGAAGTTAAGCGAGCGCTTCGCGCCGGCCATCGTCTCGAGCATGGCCGGAAAGATCTCGTCGCCGTTGATGAGCAGCTCGATCGCGTTGCCGTGCGTGACCGGCGCCATCGTGAGCGCCTCGGTCGCGCGCAGGAACTCGTCCGAGCCGACCTCGATCGCGTCGCCGCGCAGCTCGTAGCCGTCACCCTGCTCGCGGCGGTGGCGCAGGGAGTCGGCCGCGTATCGAGCGGCGAGCGCCACCGCGATCGCGGTCGGCCAGCGATAGTTCACGGGCGGGTCACCAGTTCGAAGCCTCCGTCGTGCAACGTGAAGTGGGCGGGCTCGCAGCGACAGGTCTCGCCGTCAACGTTGAAGCTCTTGTTGCCCACGAGCTCGAGCTCGAGCTCGGCGCCGCGCTCGTGGGTCACGTCGGACTGGGCCGTCAGCCGTCCCGCGCGCATGCCGTAGGCACGCCGCACGAGCCCGAGGCGCGATCCGGCCGGCACCACCGCGATGTCCAGTAGGCCGTCGCCGACGCGCGTCCCGCCGATCTGGCTGCCGCCGCCGAAGGCACCGGTCACGGCGACGACGACCTGCCAGGCGCGGCCGTCGGCGCGCTGCTCGCCGTCGACGGTGACCGTGCAGCGCAGCGGCTGCGCCGTTACCGCGGCGCGGACCGCGCCGACGGCGTAGGCGAGCGCGCCCAGGCGGGACTTGTGCGGCTTGGCGGCGTGGGCGGCGACGACAGACAGGCCGGCCGCGGCGGCGTTGACGAACGGCCGCTTGCCGGCCATGCCGAGCTCGGCCGGTCCGAGCAAGGCGGCGGGGTCGCGGGCGAGGGCACCGGCGTCTGCGAGTTCCTGCGGCAGATCCTTGGCGCGCGCAAAGTCGTTGGCGGTGCCGACCGCGATGACCGCCAGTGGGACGCCGAGCTTCGCCGCGCACAGCGCGGCGGGTCCCACCGAGCCGTCACCGCCCGCGACCACGAGGCGATCCGGGTCGCCCGCCTCGCGCAGCGCGTCGAGCGCGCCATCGACGAGATCGCCGCCGTCCTTGTCGGCGATCCGCTCGATGCAGACGTAGGCGACGTCCGCGCCGTCGGTGGCGAGCAGCGCCTGCAGCTCGGCCGGGTCGGGAGCTGTCCCCGAATGGGGATTGGCGATCAGGGCCAGGCGCATCCGGATCAGTCTGCCCGATGGATGCTGCCCCGACGCGCTGGCACCGGTATGCGGACGGTTGTCGTAGCGGCGGCGAACGGTTCAAGGCGTCCGCGTGGCTAAGGTCATCCGGTGCTCTGCGCCCCCGTGCCGCCCGCCGTCGACCCCGAGGCACGCCGATCGCTGCGCGCCCGGCTGCGGGCCGGCCCGCTCGCTCGCGCCATCGCGAAGGTCGACGTGCGCCTCTACCGGCTGTTGCGCGAGAACGGCCACGATCCCGCCGTCGAGCTGCCGATCCGGCGCTTCTCGCGCCTCGGCGAGCACGCCGCGATCTGGCTCACGCTCGGCCTCGCCGGCGCTGCGCTCGACCGCCGCCACCGCACGGACTGGCTGCGTGCGACACGCTCGGTGCTGTTCGCCTACGCGCTCAACACGCTGCTGAAGACCGTCGTGCGCCGCAAGCGCCCGGACCTCGAGAAGCTGCCCGCCCTCATCTCGACGCCGACGTCGCTGAGCTTTCCCTCCGCGCACGCCGCGTCGTCGTTCGCCGCCGCACGCGCGTTCTCGTCGCTGCTGCCCGCGCAGCCGCTCTACGCCGGCGCCGCGGCGATGGCGCTGTCGCGCGTCTACCTCGGCGTGCACTACCCGTCGGACATCGCCGCCGGCGCGCTGCTCGGGACGGTCATCGGCGCCACGGGACGAGCGCGATGAAGGTCGGCATCGTGGGGATGCCCAATGCGGGCAAGTCGTCGCTGTTCAACGCGCTGACGCAGGCCGGTGCCGACGCCGCGAACTACCCGTTCACGACGATCGAGCCGAACGTCGCCGTCGTGGCGGTCGAGGACGAGCGCCTCGACGCGGTCGCTGACACCGTGCGCGCGTCGAACATCGTCTGGGACACGATCGACTTTCACGACATCGCCGGGCTCGTCGCAGGCGCGCACTCGGGTGAGGGGCTGGGCAACCGCTTCCTGGCGAACATCCGCGAGACCGACGCGATCCTTCACGTCGTGCGCGCCCACCACGACGATTCGATCATCCATCCCGAGGGCCGCGTCGACCCGATGGCCGACATCGAGACGATCGAAACCGAGCTGATCTTCGCCGACCTCGAGCAGGCCGAGCGCCGCCATGCCCGCGTCGTGCGCGAGGCGCGCGGCGGCGAGCGCGCGGCGGTCGCCGAGGAGGCCTGGCTGCGCGAGCTCATCGAGGCGCTGCACGCGGGCAGACCGGCGCGGACCGTGCCGCCGCCGGCCGACGCGCCGCACGCGCTGCGCGACCTCGGTCCGCTTACGGCCAAGCCGGTCCTGTTCGTCGCCAACGTCGACGAGGGCGACGACGAGGTGCCGGCCGCGATCGCCGAGCACGCCGCCGCTCAGAGGGCCGGTGCGGTCGCCGTCTCCAGCCGCATCGAGTCCGAGCTGCGCGAGCTCGACGACGAGGACGCCGCCGCCATGCGCGCCGACCTCGGGATCGCCGAGTCGAGCCTCCAGCGGGTCGTCGGCGGCGCCTTCTCGCTGCTGGACCTGATCGCGTTCTTCACGGCCGGCGAGGACAAGCCGGCGCAGTCCTGGCACCTGCAACGCGGCCTGACGGCGTGGCACGCGGCCGGCCAGATCCACTCGGACATCCAGAAGGGCTTCGTGCGCGCCGAGGTCGTCGGCTGGGACGCGCTGACCGAGGCGGGCGGCTACGCGGGCGCCCGCGACCGCGGCACGCTGCGGCTGGAGGGTCGCGACTACGCGATGCGCGACGGCGACGTGCTGACGGTGAAGTTCACGCCTTAGCGCCCTTAATGAGGCGGAGGTCCGCTATCGCGGACCTCGGCCATCAGAAGATCAGGCTTGTGTGGCAGGGGGACAATCCAACTGAGAATGTCTCAGCCCTCCGGTCGCCGTCGCTGTCTGACCTGACAGACCCTAGCGTGCTCGGCCGGCTCGCCGGGCCATTCGTCCGGTCGGGAGGTCATTCGGCGACGAGCGGGCCCTCCGGATCGTCGACGTGCTCGTCGTGATCGGTCCCTCCGCCGGCCACGTCGTCGATCACGTCGTCGTCGGACGGCGAGTCACCGTGGGTCCGGCCGGCGTCGGCCTTCTTCTGGGCGTCGTCGATGTGCTCGTCGAGCTGGTCGAGCTTGTCCTTCATGTCGTCGGACACGTCGGCCTCGTCGGCGACCTGCGCGGGGGGGCGGTCCTTCGGGTCTGAGCTCATGCATCGCGGTCTGCCCGCCAGCCGCCCCGGCGATGCGCCGGCCGGGAGTACTCAGGCCACCCGCCGCGTGGGCAGCTCCACGACCTGGCCCTCGCCGCGCGGGCGCCAGGAGCGCCAGATGTCGCGCAGGCACCAGGCGTCGAGCGCCACCAGCGCGGCGATGAAGCCGAACGCGCCGATGAACAGCAGGGCGCGCATGAGGAACGAGCCGCCGCCGGAGAGCTCCGCGCGCGCCACGGCGGCCGGATCGTCGCGGTACAGCGGCGTCGCCTCGAAGGCGTCCTTCGCCGCGTCGAACGCCGGCTTGATCTTCCCGTCGTAGGCGATCAGGCCCTTACGATGGAACGCGTCGCGCTTGTGCATCGGGATCGCCGCGCCGCCGTCCCAGAGCGGCTTGACCGCGAACTCGCGGGCGGTCCAGTAGATCGCCCCGCCCATGAACCCGAGCCGGTCGACGATGTCCAGGTTGCGCTTGACGTACTGCGTCTGGAAGGCGTAGGTCTGCTTGACGTCGGCGGGCCCGGGCTCGCTCGCCTCAGCGCCGAACTCGGTGATCACCAGCGCCTTGCCCGGGTACTTGTCGCGCATCGCGCGCAGGTACGGCGCGAGGTCGTCGATATCCGCCACGGACTGCTCGGGCTTGCCCTTGTACCAGCCGTAGTACGAGTTGATGCCTAGCATGTCGTACGCGTCGTAGGTCGTCTGGCGCGGGATGTTCGGATAGGACAGGATGTCCTGCGAGACCGGCAGCGTCGGGTCGAGGTCGCGCGCGAGCTCCGCGGCGTTCGTCATCCAGACCCGCGAGTAGCGCTGCTCGTCGGGCTTCGTCGTCAGCTCGTTGGCGACCGAGTGGGTGATGACCGACGGGTGGTTGCGGGCGGCGAGGATCGTGTTGCGCAGGACGTCGAGCTCGTGGGAGCGCTGCCCGGGCGTCTTGAGCATGTCGTCGCGGTGGTAGACGGGCGCCTGGCTCCAGACGAGGATGCCCTCCTCGTCGAAGCGCTCGAGCAGGCGCGGGTCGAGCAGGTAGTGCGCGCGGGTGACGTTCGCCCCGAGCGCCTTGAGCTCGTCGACCGTGTTGTCGATGTCGGCGTCGGTCATCGCCGGGCCGCGCCCGGGGATGTCCTCCTGGATCGATGCTCCGCGCAGGTCGAGCACGCGGTCGTTGAGGCGCAGCATCCCGTCGCTGACGTCGACGGTGCGCAGCCCGATGTGGCGCTGGTCGACCTGCACGACCTGCCCTCCCGTGCGCGTGGCGATCGCGCCGGCGTAGCGGTCGGGATGCTCGGGCGACCACGTCTTGACGTCGCCCTTGATCGGCACCGCGAAGCGCAGGCGCACGCGCTCGCCGGGGCGCAGCGCGCGCGGCGTGGCGCTGCCCTCGGAGACGTCGCCGTCGGGCGACTGCAGGCGGGCCGTGACGGCCGGCGTCTGCACGGCCTCGCTGCGGTTCTCCAGCCAGCCGTCGACGAGCACGTTCCAGGCGCAGGTTCCCTCGAGGCAGACGCGGCGGGGCAGCAGGCCGGCGTCGTGCATGACGACCGGCCCGCGGGCGACGAGCGAAACCTGGCGCGTGATGCCGCCCCAGTTCCACCAGCCCTCGCGCAGCAGCGGGTTGCGGCGGTGGTCGACGCGCACCACCAGCGTGTTCGGCTCGCCGGGGCGCAGCCCATCGGCGGCCAGCTCGAACGGCGTGTAGGGGTCGGTGTGCGGCGTCTTCGTGAGCTCCTCGCCGTTGAGCCAGACCCGCGCGACCCGTCGCACGGACTCGAAGCGCAGCGCCCAGCCCAGCCCCTCGGGGGTGGCCGGCCCGGTGAAGTGAACCCGGTACCAGCCGACGGAGCCGAGGAAGACCGATGCGTCGGTGCTGGCCTCGGCGACGTGGGGGATCGTCACCGGCTCCCAGCCCTTGCCGCGCTCGCCGCCCTGCCAGTTGTCGGTCAGGCCCTCGTCGGCCGGATCGTGGGTGAAGTCCCAGCCCTGCGCGAGCAGGACGGGTCCAGGCGGGTCGGCGGCCGGCGCCGCGTGCGGCAGCATGAGCGCCAGCACGACGGCCGCCACGAGGGCGCAGAGGAGTCGCACTGCCGCGACATGATGCCCGATCCGGGCGGCGGGCCGTGCGGTTGGCGCGCTCAAGCGCCGAGCCGTTCGGCGAGGCGCTTCATTCCCCGGCCGCGCGCGGCGTCAGCGGCGCCGGGACCGTCCAGCGGCGCGTCGGGCGGGCGCTCGAGATCGACGAAGCGCAGCGCCGCGATGTCCCGGAAGGCGCGCAGCATGTCCGGATCGGCGGTCAGCGCGCCGGCCTGACGAGGCGTCATGACGCCGGGCTTCGACGCCGCCGCGATGACGCCTTCGAGCGTGTCGTGCGCGCGCAGCAGGTCGCGGGCGCCCTTGGCGCCGATCCCCTTCGCGCCCGGCAGGCCGTCGGAGGGGTCGCCGCGCAGGGCGATGAAGTCGGGCACCTGCTCGGGCTCGATGCCGTAGCGCTCGCGCACGCCGGGCGCGTCGACGACCTCCGGCCCGTCCTTTCCCCCGCGCGGGAACAGGACCGTGACGTCGTCGTTGACGCACTGGAACATGTCGCGGTCGCCGGTGAACAGCAGCACGTCGCCGCCGGCGGCCGCCTCGATCTGCGCGAGCGAGCCGAGCAGGTCGTCGGCCTCGAGCTCGGCGACGGACTCGCTGGCCCAGCCGAAGGCGGCGAAGAAGGCGGGCGCGTCGCGCCACTGGCGCTCGAGCTCGGGCGGCATCGGCGGACGGTCGGCATGGTAGGCCGGGAAGGCCTCGGTGCGATAGTCGGCCGCCTCGGCGCCCCAGCAGAGCACGACGGCGCGTGGCGCGTAGCGCTCGACGACGAAGAGGATCAGGTTCGCCGTGCCGAGCAGCGCGTTGACCGGGTGGCCGTCGTCGTCGGTGATGCTCTTCGGCAGCGCGAAGAACGCCCGGTACAGCAGCGACGGTGCGTCGACGGCGAGCAGGGGGGCGGGCACGGGGACGGAGGCTAGTGGGCCGTCCGCAAACGTTGCACCCGAAACCTCGGGCGCCGATCACCGCCATCCGGTGTCCTCGGATCTCGATGTGCCAGAGGCGCAGCTTCGATCCTGCGTCCTTGCCTGGCGGCGCCGGCATCCCGGGCCACAGTGCATGTCGGAGCCCTACCACAGATCGTCGTACGGGTGTGTACATTGACGTACATGGCAAAGCTCACAGTGACCGAGGCGCGATCGATTCTGCCTGAGCTCCTGGACCGCGTCGCTGACGGCGAGGAGATCACGATCACCCGCCACGGCGAAGCGGTTGCCGTTGTTCTGAGGCCGGACGCGGTCCGGTTACGGCGTGCCGGGGAGACGATCGAGCGCGCGCAGGAGATTCGGCACCTGGTGTCAGCCGCGCGCGATCAACCGCTGCCGCCGGTTGGGGTCTCGTCGGAACGCGCGGAGGAGCTGGTCGCGTCCATCCGCGCGGGCCGCGACCGCTCCTGATGGACGCGTTTGACGCCGATGTGCTGATCTACGCCGGCTCATCCGAGCATCCGTTGGGCCGGCGTGTGCGAGCGCTGTTTCCGCAGGCGCCAGGAGCGATCGCCGGCGTGGGTTCAGTCCTGCTGTTGCCCGAAGTGCTCGCGAAGCCGATGCGCGAGGGGGCGACCGAGGAGGTCGGCGTGCTGGCCGGGTTGCTGAGCCGCTTGGAGCTGCGAGCGGTCGACCGGGTGACGGCCGAGGTCGCCACCTCGCTCGCCACCGCATACCGGCTGCGCGCTGCCGATGCCGTCCATCTGGCGACGGCCGTCGTCGCGGGAGCCGACCGTTTCGTCACCAACAACGGCCGAGACTTCCCCATCACGATCTCCGAACTGGAGATCACCTACCCGGCGGTGCTCAGCGAGCGTTGAAGGCGCGCAGTCTCAGCTCAGGTCTCCTACCCGGTGTAGGACGATCGCCCGGCCGCGTGCTGCCCGATGATCACGATGAACATCCATGCCGCCTGACCGCGCGGGGGTCAGCCCCTAAGCTGGCTCGATGCTCACGATAAATGGCCTCGAGGAGATGTGCGCCCAGGTCGGCGAGGAGCTCGGCGTCAGCGACTGGCACGAGGTCACGCAGGCGGACGTCGATCGCTTCGCGGAGGTCACCGGCGACGACCAGTGGATCCACACCGATCCCGAGCGCGCGACGCAGACGCCGTTCGGCGGCACGATCGCCCATGGCTACTACACGCTCTCGCTGCACCCCCGCCTCGCCAAGCAGATCGTCGCCTTCGAGGGCTTCGCCTTCGCCGTCAACTACGGCCTCAACAAGGTCCGCTTCCCGGCGCCGCTGCCGGTCGGCAACCGCGTCCGCATGCGCGCGACGCTCGTCGGCGTCGAGGACGTCCTCGGCGGCGCGCAGATCACGATGAAGCTCACGTTCGAGAGCGAAGGCGCGCTGAAGCCCGTCTGCGTCGCCGAGCAGCTCACGCGCGTCTACACCGCCAACTAGCCTGAGCCTCAGCGAACGAGCACGGACGGGCCGGCCTCGCCCGCGTGCATCACGCGGTACAGCCCGGCGCTGCGCAGCCGCGCGCTGTAGCGCCCGCCGGCCAGCACCGGCGCCTCGAAGCGCGTGATCCAGCGCGTGCCGCTCCAGCGCTGCACGCCGACCCAGCTGCCCGCCGGCGCGGGCGACACGTAGCCGCGCAGCGTGCCGGCGGCACCGCCCAGCGCGGCGGCCCGAGCCGAGGGCGCCACGCCGCCCGTCGCGGGGGCGGCCGGCGCGCCGGGCGCAGGCGCGGCCGGTGCCGTGGTCGGCGCGTTGCCGTCGCCGCGCGTGACGTTCGCGGTGATGACGGTGAACCGCGCCCACGTGTCGTAGAGGCCGAGCCTGCGCCGCAGCTCGGGACCGCTGACCGAGGTGCGCCCGCCGGTGCCGATGACCTGCGCGCGCACCACGCGCGGCGACCTGCCGCGCCGCAGCACGCGGATCCGCCGCAGCGAGCCCTTGACGAGCGATCCGAGCCGGCTCTGCGCCGACCCGAGCGACATCCGCCGCACCCACGTGTGGCGCGGAGACCTGTCGTCGTAGGGATCCTCGACCGACACCAGGTACGGCGCGGGCTCGGCGCCGATGAAGACGTTCTCGATGTTCTCCGTGCGCCCGCCCGATGTCGAGAAGTAGTACGTGACGATCGGCTTGCCGTCATAGCTGACGATCTCGCCGGCGGTCGCGGCGACCGCTTCGTCCGTCGCAGCCGTCTCGCCGGAGATCCCGTTGTAGACCTGCGAGCGCGTGTCGGCGTACTGGTCGAAGCCGTCGCCGTCCTTGCTGGTCGCCAGCGCGTACGTGCGCGCCGCGACGGCCTGCGCGCGCAGCGCCTCCCGCGGCCAGTGTGAGGGCATCTCGCCGGCGACGACGCCGCGGACGTAGCTGTCGATGTCGATCGCGTTGATCGCCGACACGCCGCCCAGCGACGACGCGCGGACCTCGAGGTTGCCGCGGTAGCGCCCGTCGACAGCGGCGTTGGCGCTCTTGCCGAACACGCGCAGGCCGCCGGCCGCGCCCTGCACCGAGAGCGGTGACCTGTACGTGCCGAGCTCGCGCCCGCTGGAGCTGCGCAGGACGACGGCCCCGCTGAGGCCGCGCGTGGCGACATAGCGGCGTGCCGGCTCGAGCCTGCGACCGCCCGCCACGCGTGTCGCGGACCCGAAGACGATCCGGTTGGCGGTCTTCAGCAGCACGCGCACCTCGGTGGCGCCGTCGAGCTTGCCGATCTGCGTTCCCGAGTAGTAGTGGCGCAGGATCGCGCCGTGATCGGCGCCCTTCTCGGCGAAGCCGAAGGCGCCGTACTGGCTCATGCCGATGCCGTGGCCGAAGCCCGCGCCGCGGATGACGACGCGTGACGCGCCCTGCGCCGCCGGCGCGACCGCCACGGCCACGACGATCGCGAGCAGCGCGGCGCGGAAGATGGGCAGGAGGAAAGGTCGCATCGGTGGTCCGGACACGCGCCGGCGCCATGAGTTGCGTCGCGCGGACTGGTCGTGGGTACCTCGCATGGCGTGTGTCAGCAGCCTATGGGCCTACCGACCGGCGCATGACCGGCTCCCGAGCGTCCGACGTCTTCGTGCGCTGCCTGGAGTCCGAGGGCGTGCGCCACGTCTTCGGCATTCCCGGCGAGGAGACGCTCGACCTCAACCACTCGCTGCACCACTCGCCGATCGAGTTCATCCCTGTGCGCCACGAGCAGGCGGGCGCCTACATGGCCGACGTCCACGGGCGCCTGACGGGACGCGCCGGCGTGTGCCTCGGCACGCTCGGCCCCGGCGCGCTGAACCTCGTCACCGCCGTCGCCGACGCGTTCCTGGACCGTGCGCCGCTCGTCGCCATCACCGGTCAGCGCGCGCTGGAGTGGATGCACAAGGAGTCCCACCAGTACATCGACCTGGTCGAGGTCATGCGCCCGATCACCAAGTGGAACGCCCGCGTCGCGTCGCCGGAGATCGTCCCCGAGGTCGTGCGCAAGGCCTTCCGCGTCGCGGAGTCCGAGAAGCCGGGCGCCACGCACCTCGAGCTGCCCGAGGACGTCATGGCCCAGCCACTGGACGCCGTCCCGCTGCCGCGCCGCTCGCCGCCGCTGCTCGAACCCCGTGCGCAAGAGCTCGAGCGCGCGGCCGAGATCATCGGCCGGGCCAAGCACCCGGTGGTGCTGGCGGGCAGCGGCGTACTGCGTGGCCGCGCTGCGCCGGCGCTGCGCCAGTTCGCGCACGCGACCGGCATGCCGGTCGCCGAGACGTTCATGGGCAAGGGTGCGCTGGACTACACCGACGACCACGCGCTCGGGACCGTCGGGCTGCAGGAGCGCGACTACGAGCTGGCCGGATTCGAGCAGGCCGACGTCGTGATCGCCGTCGGCTACGACCTCGTCGAGCACGCGCCCGAGCACTGGAACCCGCGCCGTGACAAGGAGATCGTCGTCGTCGACTCCGTCGCCGCGGAGATCGACGCGTACTACACACCCGCCGTCGAGCTGCTCGGCGACATCGCCCACGTGCTCACGACGCTGGCCGGCGCGTGCGAGGCCCATGGGCACGGCGAGGCGCGCTCGCCGCGGACGCCGTCGCGCCTGCGCGACATCGTGCTCGGCCGCCTCGAGGCCGGCCGCGACGACGACGCCTTCCCCGTGCGCCCGCCGCGCGCGCTGTGGGAGCTGCGCGACGCGCTCGGCGCCAGCGACATGCTCGTCTCCGACGTCGGCCTGCACAAGCTCTGGATCGCGCGGATGTTCCCCGCCCACGAGCCGAACACCGTGCTGATCGCCAACGGCCTGGCCGGCATGGGCTTCGCGCTGCCCGGGGCGATCGCCGCCAAGCTCGTGCATCCCGAGCGGCGCGTCGTCGCGGTCTGCGGCGACGGCGGCTTTCTCATGAACTGCCAGGAGCTGGAGACCGCCACCCGGCTGCGCACCACGTTGGTCACCGTCATCTGGGAGGACGGCGCCTACGGCTCGATCGCCTACAAGCAGCGCGCGCGCTTCGGCGGCGAGCACTTCGGCACGGACTTCGGCAACCCCGACTTCGTGCGCCTCGCCGAGTCGTTCGGCATGCCCGCCTGGCGCTGCGAGTCCGCGCCGGACTTCGGCCTGCGCCTGCGCCACGCGCTGACCCTCGACGTCCCCTCGCTGATCGTGCTGCCGATCGACTACTCGATCGACATCGCGATCTCCCAAGAGCTCGGAGAGGAGACGGTGACCCGCACATGAGCACCCAGCCCGGCCGCCCCCTCCCCGCCCGCCAGCTCGCCGTCCTCGACGCCGTTCCCAAGCAGCTGTACATCGGCGGCCGATGGCGCGACGGTGCCGGCGGCGAGACGGTCTCCGTCGAGGACCCGGCGACCGGCGCGGAGATCGCCCGCGTCGCCGACGCGACCAAGCAGGACGCGCTCGACGCGCTCGGCGCCGCCGACGACGCCTGGCGCGGCGACTGGCGCGCGAGCGCGCCGCGCGAGCGCTCGGACATCCTGCGCCGCGCCTACGAGCTCATCACCGAGCGCAGCGACGACCTCGCGCTGCTGATGACGCTGGAGATGGGCAAGCCGCTGGCCGAGTCGCGGGCCGAGATCGCCTACGGGGCGAGCTTCCTGCGCTGGTATGCCGAGCAGGCGGTCCGCCTCGACGGACGCTTCACGATGCACGAGGCGGGACCGGCGAGCGGCCGGCTGCTGACGATGAAGCAGCCCGTCGGGCCCTGCGTCTTCATCACGCCCTGGAACTTCCCGCTGGCGATGGGCACGCGCAAGATCGGGCCGGCGATCGCCGCCGGCTGCACGATGGTCGCAAAGCCCGCGAAGCTGACGCCGCTGTCGATGCTCATGCTCGCGCGGATCCTCGAGCAGGCGGGCCTGCCCGGCGGCGTGCTGAACGTCGTCACCGCGAGCTCGAGCGGCTCGGTGATGGAGCCCGTCATCCGCGACCCGCGCACGCGCAAGCTGTCGTTCACCGGCTCGACCGAGGTCGGCCGCAAGCTGATCGAGCAATCCGCCGAGCAGGTGCTGAAGGTGTCGATGGAGCTCGGCGGGAACGCCCCCTTCGTGGTCTTCGCAGACGCCGACGTCGACGACGCCGTCGAGGGGGCGGTGATCGCCAAGATGCGCAACATCGGCGAGGCCTGCACGGCAGCCAACCGCTTCCACGTCGCGGAGCCGATCGCGGCCGAGTTCGCCGGCAGGCTCGCCGCGAAGCTGAGCGCGATGAAGGTCGGTCCCGGCACGCAGGACGGAGTCGAGGTCGGCCCGCTGATCGACGACGAGCAGCTCGCAAAGGTCGCCGAGCTCGTCCAGGATGCCGTCGCCAAGGGCGCGCGCGTGCTCTGCGGCGGGGAGCGTGTCGACGGTCCCGGCCACTTCTACGAGCCGACGGTGCTCACCGACGTCCCGCCGAACGCGCGCCTGCTCAAGGAGGAGATCTTCGGCCCGGTCGCGCCGATCACGACCTTCTGCAGCGAGGACGAGGCGATCGCGGCCGCCAACGACACGGAGTTCGGCCTCGTCGCCTACCTCTACACCGCCGACCTCAAGCGCGCGCTGCGCGTCTGCGAGCGCCTCGAGACCGGCATGGTCGGCCTCAACCAGGGCATGGTCTCCAACGCCGGTGCGCCGTTCGGCGGCGTCAAGCACTCGGGCATCGGCCGCGAGGGCGGCCCGGAGGGCATCGAGGAGTACCTCGATACGAAGTACGTCGCGATCTCGATCTGATTGGGCGACCTGGCGCTGCGGGTGTATAACCGGGCGGCAGCACTTGGATGACGGAGACGTGGCGAACAGGGGAGTTCGCGGTTCGGAGATTCGCGGTGCGCTCGATCACCCATGGCCCTGGCAGCACGTCCGGCGTCGATCCCGACCGCCGGCAGAACGCCGTCTACCTCTCGGCGATCGGGCTCGTGGTGCTGCTGCTGGCGATCGTGGTCGTCGCCGCCACGACGCTGACCGGGGCGGACCCCGCCACGAATGGCGCGCAGGCGCGTGCGGAGAAGCTGAGCAAGCTGCCGGTCTACTGGAAGGTGCACACGGGCGACTCCTACGCGACGATCGCGCACAAGACCGGCCTGACCGTCGAGCAGCTGGAGACCTTCAACCCGAAGGTCAACCCGGGAGCGATCGTCCCCGGTCAGCGCCTGAAGCTGCGGCTCAAGGTGCCTGCGCCCAAGCCCAAGCCGCTGGGCCCGCGCTTTCACACCGTCCGCACCGGCGAGACGTTCGCTTCGATCGCCGCGAAGACCGATCGCTCGATCGTCCGCCTGCAGGAGCTCAACCGCAAGCTCGAGGCGAACTCGCTGCAGCCCGGCGACCGCCTGCGGCTGCGCAAGTGACGCGCGCCGCGCGGGCCAGGGCGAGACGTTGACGTGGCCGTCGGCGTTCAGCGGCGCGCTGCCGACGAAGAACAGTGCCTGACGGGTGATCCAGCCGGCGAAACGCTCGTCGATCGGTCGAATCGGCGGGCCATGTCATGCACGCACGTAGCGCAGATGTCGCGATGGGTAGCGTGCGCGGGGGTGCGGGACGGTACATTCTGCCGGTCGTCGTGTTCGGAGCGACAAGGATGTTCGCGCCGCACGCGCACATAGCGCGCACGGCCGCCGCAGGATCTGGAGTGCAACGATGAACGGGGTCGAGTGAAGAGCGTGGGGATGCGGGCGGTGATCGGAGGGGTCTGTGCGAGCATCGCCGTGCTCGCCGGCGTCCTCCTCCTGATGGTCGCCTCCGCGGAGTCCGACGCCGCCCCGGCCCCGCCGGTAGTCCTCGCGCCGCACGGCGCCGAGCCGACGATCTACGCCGGACCGGGCAAGCGCGCGCAGCTCAACGGCCTGTGGCGCTTTCGCCGCGACCCCGAGGACAGCGGTCTTGACAAGGGTTTCCAGGCCGGGCGCTTCGGCGGCGAGCTCGTGCGCGTCCCCTACGTCCCGGACGCGACGAGGATCACGGGCCGACGCGGCATCCCGATCTTCCGCGGCACGGTCGGCTGGTACCGGACGCGAGTCGACGTCCCGGTCGACGGCGTCTACGCGCTGCGCTTCGAGTCCGTCAACCATCGCGCCCGCGTCTTTCTCGACGGCAAGGAGATCGCCCGCCACAAGGGCGAGTACCTGCCCTTCGAAGCCCGCGTGTCGCTGAAGGCGGGAACGAAGCACAGGCTCGTCGTGCGGGCCGACTGGCGCGGCCCGACCGCGATGAAGCGCGACGGCTGGCATCGGCTGTGGTTCAACTTCGGCGGCATCAACCGCGGCGTGAGCATCCGCCGCATCGGCGGGAGCGAGCTCCTGCATCCGATGATGCAGACCAGGCTCGACGGCGGCGCGGCGCTCGTCGACCTGAAGGTGCACCTGCACAACAACGGCGAGGCGCGGTCGCTCGGCGCGCGCGGCACCCTGACGCGGGGCGACCGCACGGTCGCGATCGAGTTCCCGGCCGAGACGATCGCCAAGGAGGGCACGGAGGTGCTCGAGACGTCGATCAGGGTCGACGACCCCGCGCTCTGGTCACCGGGGTCGCCCAATCTCTGGGAGCTCGCGCTCGAGGTGCCGGGCGAGGCGACGTACCGCGCTCGCGTGGGCCTGCGCGAGGTGCGTGCCGACGGCCCCGACCTGAAGCTCAACGGGTCGGCGATCAAGCTGCGCGGGGCCTCGATCCACGAGGACGTCTTCGGCCGCGGCGACGGCCTGCGCCCGGTCGACCAGGATCGGATGGTCTCGCAGCTGAAGGCGATCGGCGCCAACGCGACGCGCTCCCAGCATCCGCTCGACCCCGGCCTGCTCGAGCGCCTCGACGCCGCCGGGATCATGATCTGGCAGGGCGTCGGGCCGACCGACGCCCCCGGCGCCTGGACCTCGCGCGGCGAGGAGCGCGTCAAGGTCGCCAAGAATCGCGTGCGCACGACGTTCCGCCAGGCGCAGCTGCACCCGTCGATCATCACCTGGAACCTCGCCAACGAGGTGGCCGGCAACGGTCATCCGGAGGGGCAGATCCCCTACGTCGCCTCGATGGCCGAGGAGCTCAAGCGGCTCGATCCGGGCCGGCCGGTCGCGCTCGACATCTGGGGCGCCCACCCGCCCAGGAAGACGTCGCGCATCTACGAGAACATCGACATGATCGGCTGGACGAACTACATCGGCTGGTACGAGGCCACGCATGCCCCGGCCGAGGAACTGCGCGGGCTCATCCGCGCCCGCCTGGAGCGCCTGCGCAACGTCTTCCCCGACAAGGTGATCGCCGTCACCGAGTTCGGCGCCGAGGGCAACGGCCGCAACGACACGACCAGGCCGGGCGGCTACGCGTTTCAGTCGCACCTGATCGACCTGCATCTCTCGACGTACGGGCGGATTCCCAACCTGTCGGGCGCGCTCGTGTGGAACCTGCGCGACTTCGCGGTCAACCCGAGCTTCTACGGCGGGTCGATCAGGCGCGAGGTCCCGAACATCGTGCTCGTTCGCGGCCTCAACCAGAAGGGCCTGTTCGACGTGCGCAACAAGGCCAAGCCTTCCGTGAAGGCCGTCAACGGACAGTTCGCCGCCCAGGCCGCCGCCGACGGCCGCTGACCTGTGACGTCGCCGGGAGATCGCCGCCTGCGGTGATCAAGCCCGGCAAAACGATATCCCACGCGGGGGTGGCGGCTCGCTAGCGTTGGCGGCACGGTGACCGACGACGGGAAGGGCATGGGATGAGCGTGGCTGAGCAGGAGCTGTGGGGCGGCGAGACGGCCAAGGCGGTCGAGAACTTCCCCGTCTCCGGTGAGCGCGTGCCGGTCAGCGTCGTGCGCTGGCTCGCCGCGATCAAGGGCGCCGCCGCGCGCGTCAACGCCGACCTCGGCAAGCTCGACGCCGATCACGCCGAGCGGATCGGCGCCGCCGCCGACGACATCGCCGCCGGCAGGCACGACGACCAGTTCCCGATCGACGTCTTCCAGACCGGCTCGGGCACCTCGACGAACATGAACGCCAACGAGGTCATCGCCAACCTCGCCGGCGAGGGCGCCCACCCCAACGATCACGTGAACATGGGCCAGTCCTCCAACGACGTGTTCCCCAGCGCGGTCCACCTCGCCGCGCTCGACGAGGCGACGAACACGCTGCTGCCCGCGCTCGAGCACCTCGAGGCCGCGTTCGCCGCCAAGGCCGCCGAGTTCGAGGACGTCGTGAAGGCCGGCCGCACGCACCTGATGGACGCCGTCCCGGTCACGCTGGGCCAGGAGTTCGCCGGCTACGCCGCCCAGATGCGCCTCGCTGCGCGCCGCGTGCGCAACGCGCTGCCCCAGGTGGCGCAGATCCCGCTCGGCGGCACGGCCGTGGGCAACGGCCTGAACACGCACCCCGAGTTCGCCGAGCGCATCCGCGCTCGGCTTCGGGAGTCCAGCGGGCTGGAGATCTCCGCGCCGGAGGATCCCTTCGAGGCGCAGGCCAACCGCGATGCGCTGGTCGAGCTCTCCGGGGCGCTGAAGGTCGTCGCCGTCTCCCTGACGAAGATCGCGCAGGACCTCGCGCTCATGGGCTCCGGCCCACGTGCCGGGATCGGCGAGATCCTCCTGCCCGAGCTGCAGAAGGGCTCCTCGATCATGCCGGGGAAGGTCAACCCGGTCATCCCGGAGGTCGTCATGCAGGTCGGCGCCCAGGTGATCGGCAACGACGTCGCGATCACCATCGGCGGGCTGCAGGGCAACTTCGAGCTCAACGTGCGCATCCCGCTGATCGCGCGCAACCTGCTCGGCTCGATCCACCTGCTGTCGACGTCCAGCCGCCTGTTCGCCGACAAGTGCGTCTCCGGGATCGAGGCCAACCTCGTCGGCTGCCGAAGCTCGTCGGAGTCGACGCTCGCCGCGGCGACCGCGCTGAACCCGTTCATCGGCTACGACAAGGCCGGCGCGATAGTCAAGGAGGCCGCGACCTCAGGCCGCCTGCTGCGCGAGGTCGCGCTCGAGCACGGCGTCGACGAGGCAACGTTCGACGAGGCGATGGACCTGCGCAAGATGGCCCGCGGGTCGGCGGCGTAGCTCGCTGCCGTGGACGGCCACGGCGCCGAGATCGCGCTCGACGCGCGCTTCGACGACCTCGAGCGGCGCGAGCTGCGCCAGGCGCTGACGCTCCTGGTGGCCTCCGGACGGCGCTCGCGGATGCTCGGCCTGGCGAAGCTCGACGAGCTGCCGGCCCGCCACGGTCTTCTGCTCAGCCCCTGTCGCTCCGTGCATACGGTCGGGATGCGCTTTGCGCTGGATCTCGTCTGGCTCGACGGCGACGAGTGTCCCGTCCGCCTCGACGAGGGCGTGGCTCCACGGCGCATGCGCACGTGCCTGCGCGCCCGCTCGGTCGTCGAGACGAAGGCGGGCGAGGGCGAGCGCTTTCGCGACGCGCTGACGCGCCCAGGCGCCGGTTACAGGCAGAAGGCGGTCAGCTCGCGCGCCACCCCGACCGGATCGTCGTAGGCGATCAGAAAGCCGGTGCCCGGCAGCACGCGCAGCTGGGCGTCGGGCAGCAGGTCGAGTGCCTGCTCGGCGCCGGCGAGCGGGTGGTAGTGGTCGCGTTCGGCCCACAGCAGCAGGACGGGGGCGGGGACGCGCAGGTACGCGTCGAGCAGCTCGGTCTGCGCGTCCGGCGGCCAGCGCCGCACCCAGCGCGACCACGACCGCACGACGTTCGCGTTGCCCGCGACGTCCGCCGTCGCGTGGCGCACGAGGTCGCGCGCCGCGGGGTTGCCGCGCGCGGTGAGCTTCATCCCGTGCTCGGGCCGGTAGGCGAGCCGGACCGCGCGCGACGCCGCGCGATCCAGGCCGGGCAACGACGCCGCGGGAGCGATCGCGCGCAGCGGCACCGCCAGCCGCGAGCGCGGCGTCGGGCAGTGCAGGCGGTTGGGCATCAGCACGATCCGCGCCGGCTGCAGCTGGCCCGTGGACACCGCGCGCAGCAGTATCTCCGCGCCCGCGCCGTGGCCGCCGACGACCGGATGGGCGCCGCACGTCTCGCGGCAGAACGCGGCCATGACCTCCGCCAGCCAGTCCAGCGTGTAGGGGTGGCGCGGGCGGTCCTCGGAGTCGCCGTGCGCCGGCAGGTCGGGCAGCACGAGGCGGAAGCGATCGGCCAGGTGCTCGACGACCGGCACGAACTCCCGATGCGACAGCCCCGCGCTGTGCACGAGGCACAGGCCCGGCCCGACGCCCGCCTCGCGGTAGGCGATCCGCGTCCCGTCGCGGTGGTGGTACAGCCGAAGCTTCATCCGCTCCGCTCGCCCGCCCGGGCACCGCGCGCCAGCGCCGCCGCGGACGCGGCGCTCGCGCCGGGCGCGAGCGTGGCGAGCTGCGTCATGCGCCGCGCGAGCTGGTCGGCGATCCCGCTCGAGGCCCGGCGCGCGCCGGCGCGCACGGCGCCCGCGAGATAGCCGAGCTGCAGCGCCGCCTCGGGATCGCTCGCTGCTCGCGCGCGCAGCGCGTCGGCCGCGCGGCCGAGCGAGATCCCCAGCGACTGCAGGTCGCCGTCCGAGCGCGCCGTGCTGACGCAGCGCGACAGGCGCGTTCCGTCCGGTAACGCGACGTCGCGCGGCGCCTGCGCGAGCGCCGTAAGCAGCACCGAGGGCTCGCCGATACAGCTCGCCGGGACCGGCTCGGGATCCTGCTTGGCGCAGCCGGCCAGCAGCAGCACTCCGGTGAGGATGCAGAGTCGGGCGATCGTCGCGCTGCGCAGAGGTCGCACGGGCGGATCGTAGAGCCCGGCCCTCGCGCGGGGGTGTCATAACCCCGTGACGGCAGCGTCCGCCGCGACCGCTACGGTCCGGCGCCAGGATGACCCTCGTGCCCGGCGACCCGCTCGCGCATCGCGCCCTCGATTCGCTGCTGCGCGCCGAGGCCTCGGTGCGGCGTCGGCTGAGTGCCGATCTCGAGCGCGAGGGCCTGTCGGCGACCGGGTTCTCGGTCCTCGTGATCCTCACGACGGCGGGCGGCGAGCTCGAGCTGCGCGTCCTGCGCGCGCGGCTGCGCACGTCGAAGGCCAACGCCACCGAGGTGGTCACCACCCTCGAGGGTCGTGGGCTCGTGCGCCGCCGCCGCCTGGCCACGGACCGCCGCGCGGCGAGCGTCGCGATCACGGCGGGCGGCTCGGAGATCGTCGACCGGCTGTTTCCCGAGCACAGCGAGCGCGTCGCGCAGGCCTTCGCGGTGCTCGACGAGGCCGAGAAGCGCAGCCTCGCCTCGATCTGCCGCAAGCTCGCCGCCTGACGGGCCGGCGGCGCGCCTGACGCCACCTGCCGAAGGTGGCCGTGGCATCGTCGCACCGTTCACCTCGGCGGGCGGCGTGAGCCACGCCGCTGGCTCCGTCAGGTCACCGGGCGGTTAGCCGCACCTGGAGACGCGAGCCTGCCCCATGGTCGGTGGTCCGTCAGGGGAGCAGACTGACCCCATGCTCACCCCGATCGTCACAGAGATTCCCCGGGTTCTCGAGCCGGTCGCCCGCGACACCTTCATCGGTTCCCGCGAGCGAGGCAACGTCGTGCGCCTCGCCTCACGCGAGCTGCGCGATCGCGCCGCGGCCCTCGTGCCCGCGCGCGCCGCCTGACACCCACCGCTCGCGGTCGCCGGACCCTCGGCGAGCACGGGGCGGGCGGCGGCTTCTACCTACACTGAGCGCTCATGGCCAAGCGCCCCGTCGACGCGCAGGTGTCGTTCCCCGACCTCGAGCAGCAGGTGCTCGAGCGCTGGCGCGAGCGCGACGTCTTTCGCCGATCGGTGAGCCGCCGCGAGGGCGCCGAGCCGTGGGTCTTCTGGGAGGGGCCGCCGACGGCCAACGGGCCGCCGGGCGTCCACCACGTCCTCAGCCGCGCCTTCAAGGACATCTTCCCGCGCTATCGCACGATGCGCGGGCGCTACGTCGAGCGCCGCGGCGGCTGGGACTGCCACGGCCTGCCGGTCGAGATCGCCGTCGAGAAGCAGCTGGGGATCACCCGCAAGGAGGAGATCGAGCAGTACGGCATCGCCGAGTTCAACCAGAAGTGCCGCGAGTCAGTCTTCACCTTCCTCGAGGACTGGAACGCGCTGACCGAGCGGATCGGCTTCTGGCTGGACCTCGACGACGCCTATCGCACGCTGGACGCGACGTACATCGAGTCGGTCTGGTCGTCGCTGAAGGCGATCGCCGACAAGGGCATGCTCTACGAGGGCCACAAGGTCGTGCCCTACTGCCCGCGCTGCGGCACGGCGCTGTCGAGCCACGAGGTCGCGCTGGGCTATCAGGACGTCGAGGATCCATCGGTCTACGTGCGCTTCAAGGTCAAGCGCGACGGCGGGCCGCTGCAGGCCGGCGACGAGCTGCTGATCTGGACGACGACGCCGTGGACGCTCGTCTCCAACGCCGCCGTCGCCGTCGACCCCGAGCTCACCTACGTGCGCGCGAAGACCGGCCGCCTCGAGGCGCCGGTAGTGCTCGCCGAGGCGCTCGTCGAGAAGGTGCTCGGCGATCCGGCGAACGTGCAGATCCTTGAGCGCTTCCCGGGCGCCGCGATCGACGGCGTGCGCTACGACCCGCCGTTCGGCTACCTCGGCGCGGAGGTCTACGGTGAGCGCGGCCACACCGTCCTGCTCGCCGACTTCGTCACCGCCGACGACGGCACGGGCCTCGTGCACACGGCGATCGCCTTCGGTGAGGACGACTTTCGGCTCGGCCAGCGGTACGGCCTGAACGTTGTCAACCCGGTCCGCCTCGACGGCACCTACGACGAACGCATCGGCCGCTATGCCGGGCGCTTCGTCAAGGACGCCGACGCGGACCTCGTCGCGGACCTCGAGACGCGCGGTCGCCTGCTGCGCGCCGAGCGCTACGAGCACTCCTATCCGCACTGCTGGCGCTGCTCCACTCCGCTGCTGTACTACGCCAAGCCGTCGTGGTACATCGCGACATCGCGGATCCGCGACGAGCTGCTGGCAGCCAACGAGCAGATCGATTGGCATCCGGAGCACATCAAGCACGGGCGCTTCGGCCGGTGGCTGGAGAACAACGTCGACTGGGCGCTGTCGCGCGAGCGCTACTGGGGCACGCCTCTGCCCGTCTGGCGCTGCGAGAATGACCACATCGCTGTCATCGGCTCCTTTGACGAGCTGGAGCAGCGCTCGGGCGTGCGCCTCGAAGATCCGCACCGTCCGTACTGCGATGAGGTGACCTTTCCCTGCGGAGACTGCGGGGAGGTTGCCAGGCGCGTTCCCGAGGTCATCGACGTGTGGTTCGACTCGGGCGCGATGCCCTTCGCCCAGCGCCATCATCTGGTCGACGGCGACGGCGCTGCTTCGACCGAGATCTACCCGGCCGACTTCATCTGCGAGGCGCTCGACCAGACGCGCGGATGGTTCTACTCGCTGCTCGGCGTCTCGACGCTGCTGCGTGGGCCCAAGGTCCCGTATCGCAATGTCGTCTGCCTGGGCCTGATCCTCGACGCCGACGGCCAGAAGATGTCGAAGTCCAAGGGCAACGTCGTCGGCCCGTGGGAGGTCATCGACCAGTTCGGCGCCGACGCGCTTCGCTGGTACTTCTTCACCTCCAAGCAGCCATGGGACGGCTACCTGTTCTCACCGGAGGCGATCGGCGAGGGCGTGCGCCTGTTCCTGCGCCAGCTCTGGAACACGTACCGGGTGGCCACGATGTACTCGCCGGCCGAGACCGGCGCCTTCCCCGAGACCGACCTCGACCGCTGGATCCGCTCGCGGCTGAGCGCGACCGTCGAGGTCGTCACCGACCGCCTGGAGAACTACGACGCCACGATGGGCGGCCGCGCGGTGGCGGACTTCGTCGACGACCTCTCCAACTGGTACGTGCGCCGCTCGCGGCCGCGCTTCTGGGAGGGCGACACCGTCGCGATCGAGACGCTGCGCTCGTCCCTCGTCACGGTCAGCCAGCTGCTCGCGCCGTTCACCCCATTCGTCGCCGACGAGATCTACGACAACCTCGACGGCGCCGAGCCGAGCGTCCACCTGACCGACTGGCCGGTACCCGCGGAGCGCGACGAACCACTCGAGCAGGCGATGACCATCGCGCGCGAGACCGTGCGCCTCGGACTCGCCGCCCGCGGCGCCGCGAAGGTCAAGGTCCGCCAGCCGCTGCACGAGGTCGTGATCGTCGCCGCCGGCCGCGAGCGCGAGGCGATCGAGCGCCTCGGCGAGATCGTCCGCGAGGAGCTCAACGTCAAGGTCCTGCGCTTCGTCGACGAGGCCGACGAGCTGGGCTCCTACACGCTGAAGCCCAACTACCGGACGCTCGGACCACGCTTTGGCAAGGCGATGCCGCAGGTCGCCGAGGCGATCGCCGCGCTCGATCCCGACCACGTCGCCATATCGCTGCGCGAGGGCCGCCAGGTCGGCGTCTTCATCGACGGCCACGACCACACGCTCGGGCCCGACGACCTGCTCGTCGCGCTCGCGCCGCTGCAGGACTACCAGCTCGAGCGCGAGGGCTCGCACGCCGTGGCGCTGGAGCTCTCGATCGACGAGGATCTGCGCCGCGAGGGCCTGGCGCGCGAGATCGTCCATGCCGTCCAGCTCGCGCGCCGCGAGGCCGGCCTGGACATCTCCGACCGGATCGACCTCGCCCTGGATGGCGACGAGACGCTGCTGGAGGCCGCGCGCCACCACGAGACCTACCTCGCCGGCGAGGTGCTCGCCGTGAGCGTGGCGTACGCCGGCAACGGCAGCGGTGAATGCGCCAGCATCGAGGGGCGCGAGCTGCGCATCTCGGTGGAGCGCGCGGGCTGAGGGGCAGCGGGGGCGGGCGCGCTGAGGGGCAGCGTGGGCGCGCGCGCGCGTTTGGGTCACGCGCCTGCGAGCTTGGTCCTGTCGGGTCCACGCGAAAGCGCAAGCGGTCGGCCCGCGGTGTTCGTCGCCGCGGCGCGGCGGTTGTGGCGTCTATGCAGCGCCCTGGGCATCAGATTCGACACGACTGCGTCTGGGTGGGCAACGATCGCACCGCTCTCGCATCGCGCGAGATGCCAGCAGACCACCCGCCGGTCGCGCGCGAAGCTACCCGGGGTGTGTCGAATGAGTCGCGCTCGGCCTGCATTATTCGACACACCCGACGCGGGATCGGGCGTCAACGACGCGCCGAGTGCGGATATCGCACCTACCGCGTCACGATCGCTGACGCTCCCACGCCGATGACGCGCCGAGTGCGGATACTGGACCCACGTGGATCCGGACATCGGCGCGGCGGTCGCGCGCGGCCTCGGCGTGGCGCAAGCGCTCGTACCCGCTGGGATCGACTGCAACGACGAAGGCCGGCTGCGCGGGGCGCGGCCGGCCTTCTGAGATCAGGGTTCGCCCGCCGGTCATCGGACCGATCAAACCGGGCGCGTCGGTCAGGGCGACCGCATGCCCGATCGGTTGGCTGCCCTGCGGTCGACGCTGGTCAGGCGGCGGGCTCGAGCTCGAGCTGCTGCTCGAGCTGGCTCTTGTTGCGCGTCGGGCGCAGGCGCTTGGCCTCGGCGCCGTTGTTGAAGAGGATCAGCGTCGGGATCGAGAGGATTCCGTACTCGGCCGCCGTCATCTGGTTCTCGTCGACGTTGAGCTTGACGATGCGCACGTCATCACGGCCTTCGGCGATCTCCTCGAGCAGGGGAGAGATCGCGCGGCAGGGACCGCACCAGGGCGCCCAGAAGTCGACGAGGATGGGGGTCTCGGACTCCATGACCTCGGCCTGGAAGCTGTCGTCTGTGACTTCGATGATCGAACCGGCCATAGGTGGTCTCCTTGATTCGTGGCTGCGACCCACTATACAAAATGAAGCGACGAGGCTTACCTCGGGTCGAAAGGTCTTACCTACCCGGCCAGCCAGCGCAGCAGGCCCGGGCTGAAGTAGACCTCGACGAACGCGGAGGCGACGATCACCGGCACCGCGAGCAGCACGGTGACGACCGTCGCGGCCAGCAGCTGGTGCCAGTCGTTCTGGCGGCTGGCGATCATCCATGCCGCGAGCGGGAGGAAGAGGGCAACGAGCTCGGGCAGCGCGTGCGGCAGCAGGCCGAGCAGCAGCAGCCCCGGCCCGATGGCGAGCTTGGCCGACAGGGAGGCCGCCCCGGCACCGAGCACGATCGCCTGGGTCATGAGCGAGAACGCCGTCGCGGCGATCACGAAGAGGATCGCCAGCGGACCCGGCTTCTCGTGGATCCAGCGCCACGCGCCGCTGCGCTGCTGCGCCTCGAGCGGCAGCGAGCTGCCGGCGATGAAGCCCGCCACGCACGCCATCGCGTGCAGCGCCAGCACGAGCGCGTTGCGCGTGATGACCTGCAGGACCTGTCCGATGTCCGCGCGGCTCTCGCCCAATCCCAGGAACGGCATGCCGGGATCGGGGATCGACACCTTCGCGATCACCCAGACGCAGATCAGCAGCAGGACGCTGATGGCAAACGAGCCCGCGAGCCAGCGCCCGACGACCGGCCCGGGCCGCTCGTTCCATTCGTCGAGCGTGGCTCGGGTGTCGGCCATGCCGCGGACGAGGACGAGGTCAGACGTCTGCACCGGCCCCGCATCGACGCCGATGGCGGCGCCGCCGATCAGCGGCGGCGGCGCTGGCCGGATATGCGAGCGAAGCGCAGCTGCGGCACGAGCCACGCCGCCTCGCTCGCGATCCGCCACGACATCTTCGAGCGCCCGAGCCGGCGGTCGCGGAACACGATCGGCAGCTCGACGACGCGAAAGCCGGCGTGGATCGCGCGATCGGTCAGCTCGACCTGGAAGGCGTAGCCGCGCGAGCGCACCGTCGGCAGGTCGATCGCCTCGAGCACCTCGCGACGAAAGCACTTGAAGCCGCCGGTCAGGTCGCGCACCTCCAGGCCGAGCACCCTGCGGGCGTACCACGACCCGCCGCGGCTGACGAAGCGGCGCACGCGACCCCAGTCGGTCACCCCGCCGCCCGCGACGTAGCGCGAGCCGAGCGCGACGTCGGCGTCCTCGATCGCGGCCAGCAGCCGCGCCAGGTCGGCCGGGTCGTGCGAGAAGTCGGAGTCCATCTCGAGGATGTACTGCGCGCCGCCGTCGAGCGCGTGCGCGAAGCCGGCGAGGTAGGCCGGGCCGAGGCCCTCGCGGACCGTGCGGTGCAGGACCTCGACGTCGTCGTGCTCGCCGGCGAGGCGGTCGGCGATGTCGCCGGTGCCGTCCGGTGAGCCGTCGTCGACGATGAGGATCCGGTGGTCGCCGGGCACCGCGCGGCCGAGCACGTCGCGGGCGGCGGCGACGACCTGAGCGATGTTCTCGGCCTCGTCGTACGTGGGCAGGATGAGCCAGGCGGCGGCGGGCATGAGCGCGACTACCCTACGTGGCCGATGGCGTCGGACCCCTCGAACCTGCAGATCGCGGCGGCCATGGACGAGCTCGCGGATCTCTACCAGCTCGACGGCGCGATCGTCCATCGCGTGCTCGCATACCGCTCGGCGGCGAAGGCCGCCCGCGAGGCGACGGTCTCGGTGGCGGGGCTCACGCGCCAGGGCACGGTGACCTCCCTGCCGGGCATCGGCAAGACGCTGGAGGAGAAGATCCTCGCGCTGCTCGACACCGGCGACATCCCCGCAGCGGTCAAGCTGCGCGCGAAGTATCCGGCCGGTCTGCTGGACATGACGCGCCTGCCGGGCCTCGGGCCCAAGCGCGCTCGCAAGCTCTTCGACGAGCTCGGGATCGACTCGCTCGACGCCCTGCGCGCCGCGGCCGAGAGCCAGGGCCTGCGCAACGTCAAGGGCTTCGGACCGAAGTTCGAGGCGTCGGTGCTCTCGTCGCTCGCGGCCGGCGTCGGCGAGCGACCCGCCCAGCGCGTGCTGCTGCACCGGGCGCTGACGATCGGCGAGCAGATCGTGGCCGCGCTGCGCGAGCACCCGGCCGCCGAGCGCGTCGAGCTCGCCGGCTCCGCCCGGCGCCGGGTGGATGCGGTCAGAGACCTCGACATCATCGCCACCGCCAGCGACCCGGGCGCTCTGGCCCGCGCGCTCGGCGAGCTCGACCTCATCGAGTCGGCCACGGCGCCCAACGAGAACGCCGCCCGCGGGCGCACCCACAGCGGCCTGCCGGTCGACCTGCGCGTCGTGTCGCCCGAGAGCTTCGGCAACCTGCTGCAGCACTTCACCGGATCGGCGGCGCACAACGTGGCGCTGCGCGAGGCGGCGGTGCGGCGCGGGCTGCACGTCAGCGAGTACGGGATCCTCGATGACGAGAGCGGCGAGACGCTGCTCT
This sequence comes from Solirubrobacterales bacterium, assembly GCA_038233375.1. GTDB lineage: Bacteria > Actinomycetota > Thermoleophilia > Solirubrobacterales > Solirubrobacteraceae > CADCVQ01. Next base: position 7,734 of record JBBSMC010000029.1, on the reverse strand, counting down.
GCGCGACCGAGGAGGCCGTCTACGAGCGCCTTGGCCTGACCTATCCCGAGCCCGAGCTGCGCGAGAATCGCGGCGAGCTGTCAGCCGACTTCGTCGCGCCGCAGCTCATCCGCGTCGAGGACCTGCGCGGGGACCTGCACATGCACACGGTCGCCTCCGACGGGCGCAACACGATCGACGAGATGGCCCGCGCGGCGCTGGCCCGTGGCTACGAGTACGTCGCGATCACCGACCACTCGGCGACGCACGGCTTCGGCAACCACGTCACGCCGGACGAGCTCGAGCGCCAGATCGAGCGCATCGCCGAGGCCAACGAGCGCATCGAGGGCATCCGGATCCTCGCCGGCACCGAGACGAACATCCTGCCCAGCGGCTCGCCGGACTACGACGACGATCTGCTCGCGCGGCTGGACTGGGTGGTCGGTTCGGTCCATACGTCGTTCGCCATGCCCGCCGCCGAGATGACGAAGCGGATGGTGGCCGCCATGGAGCATCCGTGGATCGACGCGATCGGCCATCCCACCGGCCGCAAGATCAGCTCGCGCCAGCCCTACGCGCTGGACCTCGACGACGTCATCGCCGCGGCCGCGCGGACTCACACGATGCTCGAGATCAACTCCGCGCCCGACCGCCGCGACCTCGACGACGTCAACGCGCGTGCGGCGGCGTTGAACGGGGTGCTGCTGCTGGTCGACTCCGACGCCCACGGAGCCGAGCGGCTCGAGCACGTGCGCTGGGGCATCGCGACCGCGCGGCGCGCCTGGCTGACCGCCGAGCACGTCGCGAACACGCGGCCGTGGGAGCAGTTCGCGGCGCTGCGCAAGCGCGCCGCGCGCTCCTCGTCGCGCTGAGCGCATCATCGCCGCGCCGTGGCCCCGCCCGCGAGCGTCGGCGTACACCGCGACGCAGAAGACCGGTCAGGCCGGCCTCGTGCCAGAGATCGACCGCTTCGCTGAGCTGCGTCGCGGGTAGCGGCTCGATCAGCATGACGGCACGATCTCAGACAGAGCGGCCGCGATCTTCTGCGCCATGACCGAGTACGCGCTGACACGGAGCCCCGGGAATCGCCGCCGCTACGAGTTGGCGGGCTTCGGGACGCTGCAGCTGGGCGGCTGGGCGTCGCGCTGGGCCACCGCCGAGGCCGGCGATCGCAAGTGGGGCCTTGCGCGGCGCGGGATCTTCCGCTCCAGGATCGAGGCGACGGATCCGAGCGGGACCGTCGTCGGGACGTTCGAGGGGCGCTCGCTCAAGCGCGGTGGCCAGCTGAGCTGGGAGGGGCACGAGCACGTGCTCAAGCCCGACAGCGCCTGGCGCGAGCACTACGCGCTCCTCGACGGCGACCGTCGCTTGGCCCTGGTGGAGGGCAGGGGCTGGGGCAAGCGCCCGGTGCGCGTCGACGTCGACGACACCAGCATCGATCCGGGGCTGCTGCTGTTCGCCGCGTTCGTCGTGCGGGCGCTGGCCGAGGATGCGAGCTCCGCCACCGGTGTCGCGGCGAGCGGCGGCGCGGTCGGCGGCTCCTAGCCCGCGCTCACGCATGGCGGCCGTGTCGATCAGGCCCGCCGCGCGGTCAGCCGAGCAGGCGCGGCAGCAGCTCGTCGCGGACGACCGCGTCCACTGCGGCGGGCGAGAACGGGGCGAGCGCGGTGGCTGCGCGCTGCGCGTAGTCCGGCGCGGGTGAATCGAGGGCGCAGCGCAGTGCCGTGCCCAGTCCCGCGTCGTCGGTCACGAGGCGGGGATCGAGCGCGCGGGCGAGCGGGAGCGCGGCATAGGGACCGGGTGCCGTGGTCGTCACCAGCAGGCAGCCGTCGGCGAGCGCCTCGAGCTGGGCGATGCCGTAGTCCTCGCGCCGCGGCGCGGTGACGAAGACGCGGGCGCGCCGCAGCAGGGCGCGGTACTCCGCGGGGGCGAGGCGGCCGGCGACGCGCACGCCGGGGACGTCGCCGAGCTGCAGGGCGGCGCCGGCGACGACGAGCTGCTCGCCGTCCCGGTGGGCCTGCGCCCAGGCGCTGAGCACCCGGTCCAGGCCCTTCTTCTGCGGGTTGGCGGCGTACGTGATCGCGGTGATGTCGCGGGCGGCAGCGGTCGCCGGCGACGGCGCGACGGCGATCGGGATCACGAGCGCGTCGGCGTGCGAGCGCGGCGTCTCGGCCAGCGAGCCCGCGTCCCACGGCAGCAGCAGCGGCGCCGCGGCGAGGCGCCGGGCCTCGAGCGGGCGCTGCCAGAGGCCGTGGCGCCCGGGCCGGTTGGCCGCGGCGGGGGCATCGAAGCGGATCGCGCCGGGCCGCGGCCACAGCAGCGCCGCGGTGGTGGTCGAGTAGACGACCGCGCGGGGCGCGTGCCGCTCGATCCCGGCGCGCGCCGCGATCCGCGCGGCGCGGCCCCACGCGAGGTCGGTGAGAGCGAACGTGCGCAGCTCGCGCGGCGCGCGCGCGGTGGCGATCTCGACGTGCGCGCCCGCGCGTCGCAGAGCGCCGGCAAGCGCCTCGTCCGCGGCGCGCAGCCCGGCCGTCGATCCGAGCGAGACGACGAGGACGTCGGCCGCGGCCATCAATGCCCACCCACCCTGCCATCCTCCCGCATCGATGCTCGGCACGTTCGTCAACGTCGGTGCGGTGCTGGTGGGAACGGGCGTCGGGGTGGCGGTCGGCAGCCGGATGGGCAGCGGCCTGCAGCAGCGCGTGCTCGCGAGCCTGGGCCTCGTGACCGCGGTGATCGGCGTCGACCTCGCGCTCGCCTGGCGCGACACGAGCCCGCTCTACGTGCTCGGCGCGATCCTGCTCGGCGGGCTGATCGGCGAGGCGATCGGGATCGAGGAACGTCTCGCCCGGCTCGGCGACCGCCTCCAGCGGCGCGTCGTGCGCTCGCGCGACCCCAGCCGCCGTGCGCGTGACGAGTCCACCGTCAGCGAGGCGTTCTTCACCGCGAGCCTGCTGTGAGGCTCGCGCCGCGCGCGGCGCCGGCGATGCGTCGGCGGCTCACCTAGCGGTGCCGTTGACCGAAACCATGTCGCGCCGGAAGCCCGGCGCGCGGATCAGCTTGATCGGCTTCAGCGGCGATGTCGGCTCGACGTAGAAGGCGACGCCGTCGCGCTCCTCGATCGCCGTCACCGCCGCCTCCTGGCGGCGCCACGCGAGCGCGCCGATGATCGCGAAGCCGCACCCGATCGCGGGGATCTGCGGCGCGACGAGCCCGAGCCCGAGCGCGATGATCGTCGACGCCAGCAGCGGCCACATCCGGTTGAGCAGCATGCTGCCGGGGCGCTGCTCGGGGAGGGAGTTCGTCGACTTCGCCGCCGCCAGCAGGCGGGCGATCGGCGAGTTCGTCTCGTGGCGCCGGCCGAGCCACATGCCGATCATCGACGCAGCGACCCACCAGCCGATGATGAACCCGGCGAGCACGGGGTCGTCCTCGGAGCTCGCCCCGAGGACCGTGATCGTCGCCAGCACGGTGGCCGACCCGGCACAGAGCAGGACCGCCGCGCGGAGGAAGTCGACGAAGCGCATGGGCCGATCTCTACGTCGCCAGGGCCCGCAGCAGCTCAACCACGCCGGCGGGCCCGTCGACGAGCAGGTCGGCGCCCTGCTCGAGCGCCTCGGGCGTCTCGTCGGAGCGCACGCCGACGCAGATCGCGGCGCTGAGCTCGCCCTCCTCGACGAGCGCGCGCAGGCCGGCGAACGCGTCGAGGTCGGTCCTGTCGTCGCCCACGTAGAGGCCCGCGGCGAGGTCTCGTCCCTCGAGCAGCAGGCGCACGCCGCGGCCCTTGTTGATCTCGATCGGCGGGCGCACCTCGAGCACCTTGCGCCCCCAGTGGATCCACAGTCCCTCGGCCTCGGCGCGGTCCGCGATCGCCCGGACCGCGCTCTCGGCGGCGTCCTCGTCGGGAGCGCCGCGCCAATGGAAGGCCATGATCGAGTGCTTGTCCTCGCTGCGCACCCGCAGGCGCTGCACCTCGGTCGTGTACGCCGCGGCCGCGAAGTCGCGCACATGGCGCTTGTGGCTGGCGACCTCCGGGTCCATCTCGACCTCCGTGGCGCCGGGCGCGAGCATCTCCGAGCCGTGGTTTCCGGCGTAGGCGATCGAGCCGAGCGAGACCATCTGGCGGGCCGTCGTCGAGCGCCGGCCGCTGATGCAGCCCACGACCGCGTAGCGCTTGGCGACGGCGATCAGCGCGACCCGCGTCGGCTCCGGCACGGCGGCGTCGTCGGCGTGGCGCACGATCGGCGCGAGCGTCCCGTCGATGTCGAGCAGGATCGCCGCGCGGGCGGGATCGGCACGCAGGGGCGCGAGCGCCTCGGCGAGCGTGGCGGCGGCGGACATGGCCCCTAGTATGGCGCGCATGGCAGGCCGCCGAACGCTCAGGTTGGCGGCGATCGGGACCGCGGCAGGGCTGTTCAGCGGGCTCTTCGGGGTCGGCGGCGGTGTCCTCATCGTGCCGCTGCTCGTGCTGTGGTGCGGCTTCGGCGAGCGTCTGGCGACGGGCACGTCGCTGGCCGCGATCGTGATCATCGCGACGGCTGCGACGGCGGTGCACGGCGTCTACGGGAACGTGCACCTGCGCGAGGGGCTGCTCGTCGGCGTCCCCGCGGTCGCCGGCGTTCTGATCGGGACCGAGCTGCAACAGCGCATCTCCCCGCGGGCGCTCTCGCTGATCTTCGCGGGCGTACTGACCGTCGTCGCGTTCGACCTGCTGCTCGGCCTGTGATCGAGGCGATCGTCATCGGGTTGGCGGCGGGCGTGGTCGCCGGGCTGCTCGGCGTCGGTGGAGGCACGCTGTTCGTACCGGCGCTGACGATTGGCCTCGGGTTGAGCCAGCTCGACGCCGAGGCGACGTCGCTGCTGGCGATCATCCCGGTGGCGCTTGTGGGTGCCATGCGCCAGCGCTCGCACGGCAACGTCGACGCGCGGACCGGCGTGCTGCTGGGACTCGTCGCGGTGGCGGGTGCGGTGGCAGGCGTGGCAATCGCCAACGCGGTGCCCGAACGCGCGCTGGAGGTGGGCTTCGGGCTGTTCCTGCTGTTCGTCGTGTGGCGGCTGCTGGTGCGGGCGTTGCGCCCGCCGCCTACGGCAGACCGTGCTCCAGCGCCCCCTTGATCGAGGCGTCGAGCGAGTTGAGGCGGTGCAGCGCGAGCGCCTCGGGTGAGCCGAAGCGCCGGCCCGGCGCGGGATCGGGGCCGTGGTGGCAGAGGACGCAGTGCTCCAGCGCGATGCGGCGCTTGTCGGGCAGCGCGCGCACGCCGGCGGCGCGCTCGCGCAGCAGCGCCAGGCCGAGCTCGATGTGACCAAGCAGGCGGCCGGCCTCGGTGAGGCCGATCTCAGCGCCGTAGGTGAACTCGCGGGTGCGGCCGAGGTCGTGGACCAGCGCGGCTGTCATCAGCAGATCGCTGTCCAGGCGCGGGTGCAGGATGCAGGTCTCCTGCACGAGCGTGCCGACCGCGACGGTGTGCTCGAGCAGCCCGCCGAGGTAGGCGTGATGGCCGTTGCGCGTGCACGGCGCGCGCCGCCAGTCCGCGCGCAGCGCGGCGTCGCCGAGCAGCACGCCGAGCAGCGCCTTCAGCCCTGGGTCGTGGACCTCGCGGGCTAGGTGCTCGAGGAAGCCGTCGAGCTCGTCGAGGTCGCGGTAGGCGACGGGCAGGAACGTTGCGGGGTCGGCCGCGCCCTCCGGCGCCCGGCCGATCGCGCGCAGCTCGACCTGCAGCTCGTCGCGGAAGCGCTCGACGCGGCCCGCCACGCGCACGAGGTCGCCGCGCTCGAAGCGCCCGGCCAGGACGTCGGCGTCACGGAAGGCGCGGCCCTGCATCGCGCCCGTGCGATCGCGCAGCTCGACGGCGAGGTAGGGCGTGCCGGAGCGCGACAGCAGCCGGTCCTTGCGCGTGCACGCGAAGACCCCGTCGACCTCCTGCCCGACGCGCAGCGTGGCGATCGTCACCGGTGGTCGTCCACCGGGACGCGGCACGTATACACGGGGGTGAGCACGTGCGCATGATGTACCTTGGATCGGATGCAGCCCCTGATCTGGGAGAGCCGTCCCGACGGCCTGCGAGCGCCCGCGATGATCGTCGCGTTCAGCGGTTGGAACGATGCCGGCGACGCCGCCTCGGCGGCCTCGACGTTCATCGGCGAGTCGCTCGGCGCCGAGCGCTTCGCGCGCCTGGACCCCGAGGAGTTCTACGACTTTCAGTCCACGCGCCCGCACATCGGCTACACCGACGAGCGCACGCGCGAGATCACCTGGCCGGGCATCGAGATCTTCGCCGCGCGGGTGCCGCGCGCCCAGCGCGATCTCATCCTCGTGCAGGGCCCCGAGCCGTCGATGCGCTGGAAGACCTTCTGCCGGAACCTCATCGACCTCGCCGAGGCGCTGGGCACGCAGCTCGTCGTGACGATGGGCGCGCTGCTGGCCGACGTGCCGCACACCCATCCCGTGTCGATCACGGGTCTCGCGTCCGACACGGCGCTCTTCGACAAGCTCGCCGTCAAGGAGACGACGTACGAGGGCCCGACCGGGATCGTCGGCGTCCTGCACACCGCGTGCATCGAGGCTGGGCTGCCTGCCGCGAGCCTCTGGGCGGCCGTGCCGCACTACGTCGCCGCGGCGCCCAATCCGAAGGCGGCGCTCGCGCTCGTGCGCAAGATCGAGAGCCTCGTCGCCGTCACGGTCGACGCGACTGATCTCGAGACCGCGACCGAGGAGTACGCGCGCCAGGTCGGGCTCGCCGTTCAGTCCGATCCCGACGTGCAGGCCTTCGTCGAGCGTCTCGAGCAGGCCGCCGAGCGCGACACGACGCCACTCGGCCCGGGCGACCTTCCCTCCGGCGATGCCATCGCCAGCGAGTTCCAGCGGTTCCTGCGCCAGCAGGGGCCGCCCGATCGCTGAGCATCGCGCCCGCCCGATGAGCGCGCGGTCCAGATCCGGCGACGGCGGCGTCGTCACGGCCGTCAGCGTGAGCGCGACGCACACGATGACCAAGCCCAACGCCGCCAGCATCCGCCTGCTCGAGGGCCTCGGCGTCGCGGGCGACGCGCATCACGGCGTGACCGTCAAGCACCGCTCGCACGTGCGCCGCGACCCGGCGAAGCCCAACCTGCGCCAGGTGCACCTCATCCACGCAGAGCTGCACCAGGAACTCGCCGAGCAGGGCTTCCCGGGCGTCCTGCCCGGTCAGATGGGCGAGAACGTGACGACGTCCGGCGTCGACCTGCTCGGCCTGCCCGTCGGGGCGAAGCTGCTCCTCGGCGACGAGGCGGTCGTCGAGGTCACGGGGCTGCGCAACCCGTGCGCGCAGCTCGACGGCATCCAGCCCGGCCTCATGAAGGCGACGCTCGACCGCGACGAGGACGGCGCGCTCGTGCGCAAGTCGGGTGTGATGGGCGTGGTGCTGAGCGGTGGTGAGGTTCGCGCCGGCGATGCGATCGCCGTGGAGCTGCCAGCCGGGGTGCATCGGGCCCTGAAGCCGGTGTAGCGAGGAGTTGACCTTGCCGCTCTGGTGTTCGCAGCGCGCGCATTTGCGGCCAACGGTCTCGACTCGCTGCCCGCCAGGCGGCGGCGCAAGCAAGCGCCCCGGTCTCGTACGCCCGTCGAAAGCACCCTGCCGCTTTCGTCCACAAGGGGCAGCGCGCAGCGCTGGCGGGCAACAGGATTTCGATCACATTCCGCGGCTTCGCATTCTGGGGACGAGCCCGGCGGTGTGTCGAAATAATCGCGTTCGGCGCGAATGATTCGACACACCGGTG
>JBBSMC010000028.1:0-35521 GCA_038233375.1 Solirubrobacterales bacterium | reverse complement strand
GTCGCCAGCGGGGAGCCGGTGCTCGTCGTCGCCGCCGACGCCCACGCCCGCCTGGAGCACCTGCGCACGATCCTCGGCGGCTTCGCGCTGTGCTCGCACGACGCGCTCGAGCGCGACCCCGGGCTCGCGCGGATCGGCGGCGTCGACGCCCACGTCGTCATGCTCGACCCGCCCGCCGGCCCACTGCGCACCCGCGGCGCGATGACCCATCTGACATGGGGTCCGCCTGAGCTACGCTTCGCAGCGCAGATCCATGAGCGTGAGTACGCACTTCGTGCTTCGCTCACCGCGACGTACCGGGCCCTGCGGGCCGCGGGCGAAGCGGCGGGTGAGGAGCTCGAGACGCTGCTTCGCGGCGATGCGAAGACGCCACGGCCGGCAGCACTGGCCGGCCGCGTCCTCCGGGTCCTCGCAGAGCTGCAGCTCGTCAGCCTCGACCCGGACAGCAGGACCGTGACGGTCCCGTCAGCCGAGCGCACGGCGCTCGAGCGGTCGGAGGCCTTCCGGGCATATCAGCAGCGCTACGAGGACGGACGCACATTTCTCAGCGAGGTGACAGCAAAGGCGGCGTGAGGGCCCCGGCACGCCAGCGGGTCGTCGCCGGCGCACGCCGTGCGCCGGTCGACGCGGTCAGCTCGGGCCTGCACCCGGCGGTCGACCGCACGGACCTCACCGAGCTCGAGCGCAGCCTGCTGTCGGACGTCTTCGCGATCGTCGAGGAGCACGCCGATGCCTCGGCGGTGCAGATCGACCGCGGGAAGGTCGAGGCGGCGTTCGTCTTCTCCTGCGAGCACCACGCCGATCAGCGGCGGATGTCGGGCGAGGAGTTCATCGTCCACCCGGTCGGCGTGGCGAAGATCTGCGCGGGCATGCGCCTGGACACCGAGACCCTGTGCGCGGCGCTGCTGCATGACACCGTCGAGGACACCTCGGCGTCGCTCGTCGAGGTGCGCGCCGCCTTCGGCGACGAGATCGCCAACCTCGTCGACGGCGTCACGAAGCTCACCGGCATCGTCTTCCAGTCGCGCGACGAGGCGCAGGCCGAGAACTACCGCAAGATGATGGTCGCGATGGCCAATGACGTACGGGTCATCCTCATCAAGCTGGCCGATCGCCTGCACAACATGCGCACGATCTCGGCGATGCCCAAGCAGAAGCAGATCGACAAGGCCAAGGAGACCCTGGAGATCTACGCGCCGATCGCCCACCGGCTGGGCATCCATGCCATCAAGTGGGAGCTCGAGGACCTCGCCTTCCAGGCCCTGCACCCGCGCAAGTACACGGAGATCAAGGGCCTCGTCAACCAGCAGCGCGACGAGCGCGAGGACTACGTCGAGAAGGCCGGCACCTACCTGCGCCGCGAGCTCGAGGCGCTTGGCATCGAGGCCGACATATCCGGGCGCGCCAAGCACTTCTATTCGATCTACTCGAAGATGACCAAGAAGGGCCGCGAGTTCAACGAGATCTACGACCTGACGGCCATGCGCGTGATCGTCGACTCGGTGAAGGACTGCTACGGCGCGGTCGGCGTCGTGCACTCGCTCTGGAAGCCGCTGCCGGGACGCTTCAAGGACTTCATCGCGATGCCGAAGTTCAACATGTACCAGTCGCTGCACACGACGGTGATCGGGCCCGAGGGACTGCCGCTCGAGATCCAGATCCGCACGCGCGAGATGCAGGACATGGCCGAGTTCGGCGTCGCCGCGCACTGGATCTACAAGGACGGCAAGGCGGGTGGCGCGGGGGGCGGACCGAATTCGGACGGCGACGCGAAGCTCAAGTGGCTGCGCCAGATGCTCGAATGGCAGCAGGACACGTCCGATCCCAAGGAGTTCATGGACGCGCTGAGGGTCGACCTCATCGAGGACGAGGTCTACGTCTTCACGCCCAAGGGCGAGGTGAAGTCGCTGGCGGCCGGCGCGACGCCGCTGGATTTCGCCTACGAGGTCCACACAGACGTCGGCCACCGCTGCGTCGGCGCGAAGGTCAACGGCAAGCTCGTGCCGCTGCACTACGAGCTCAAGAGCGGCGACATCGTCGAGGTCATGACCTCCAACCGCGAGCGCGGGCCGTCGCGCGACTGGCTGGCGGTCGTGCGCACGACGCGGGCGCGCAACAAGATCAAGCAGTGGTTCAAGGCCGAGTCGCGCGACGACACGGAGCACGCCGGCCGCGAGATCCTCCACGAGGCGCTCAAGAAGCGAGGCCTGCCGTCGCAGAAGATCGTCTCCTCGCCGCTGCTGGCCGACGTCATCCGCGAGATGGGCTTCAAGAAGGCCGACGACTTCTACATCGCGCTGGGCGGGGCGAAGATCTCGGCGAAGATCGTCGTCAACAAGCTCATGCAGCGCCTCAAGCAGGGCGAGGCGGCCGAGGGCGAGACCCGCACGATGGCCGAGGACCTGCTCTCGACGCGCCGCCAGCGCCGCCAGCCGACGAGCACCTCGACGCAGTACGGCATCGCCGTCGAGGGCGTCGACGACGTCATGCTGCGCATCGCCAAGTGCTGCCGGCCGGTCCCGGGCGATGAGATCGTCGGCTACATCTCGCTCGGCCGCGGCATCACGATCCACCGCGAGGACTGCCCCAACGCGCTGCAGCTGCGCAAGGACCCCGACCGCTTCACCCCTGTGCACTGGGCGGGCGGCCACGAGACGTCGTTCAAGGTCGAGCTGCAGGTCGATGCGTGGGATCGCCACCGCCTGCTCGAGGACCTCTCGCGGACCTTCGCCGAGGCCGGGATCAACATCGTCGAGGCACGCTGCGTCGTCTCGCACCCGATGGTCCAGAACTGGTTCGTCGTCGAGGTCGGCGACCTACAGGTCCTCAAGGCCGCGATCAGCCGCCTGCGCAACATCGACTCGGTGTTCGATGCCTACCGCGTCACGCCGGGCGGCGGCTGAGCGCGAACAGCGCGCCGACGTCGAGCGCGAAGCCGGGCAGCAGCGGCGAGGTGAGCGTCGCCGAGACGTCGAGCTCGAGCTCGACGTCGAACACCGGCGCGCTCGGCGTCGAACGCCGGAAGACGAGCACGACGCCGGACTCGCCGTCGACGAGCCACAGCTCCGGCAGTCCCTCGCGCTCGTAGACGCGCTTCTTCGTGCCGACGTCGTAGCGCCAGGTGGACGGCGAGCGGATCTCGAGCGCGAGATCGGGCAGCGGATAGGGCCCGCGCGCGTCGAAGGCCGGCACTCGCGATGCCTGGTACCAGAACAGGTCAGGCGCATACACGTTGTGATCGTCGAGCTGGACGTCGAGCGGCGATACGACGAATCCACGCGCGTCACCGGCCTCGATCCATCCTTGGAGCGCTGCGAACAGGCGACCGTGCAAGGCCTGATGCCGGAAGCTGGGCTGATTCACCACGATCTGCCCATCGACGAGCCATGTGCGCCGCTCCTCGCCGTCATACGCGAGGTACTCGTCGGCCGTGATCCGCTGCGCGACCTGCATCGCGTTCATCGTAAACCTCGCGTCTGTCGTGGGCCATGAACCTTCATAGGCTCCGGCACCACGGCGTTCGCCCCCTACGACACGACGGCGAGCGCGCCCGGCAGCACGCCGAACACCGCCTCGGTCACGTCGCCGAGATGGTCGCCGTCGGCGTGCAGCGCAATCGGGCGGCCGTCGGCGGAGACGCAGCGCAGCTCGCTCACGTCGCGGAAGTCGAGGATCCGGCGGTGGCCGACGACCGACCGCCTGGACGACAGCAGCCGCCGCGCGATCCCGGGAATGTCGACGGGCGAGACGCCGCGCAGCGCCACGCCGGCAAGCGAGCCGGTCTGCAGGCCCGCGCCCTCGGCAACGTGGATCGGCCTGTCGTCGAGGAAGGTCATCTGCTCGCCGTTCTGCACGATCGTCGTGATGACGCGCTCCGTCGGCCGCCCGTCGATGTGGACCTCCATTCGCGGCGGGTGGCGGAGGTAGTGGCGCAGCACGGTCTCGACCGCCGCGTAGACGAAGAAGTACTCGCGCAGCTTGTGGCGCTTGGCCCGCGGCGACTGCTCGATGCGCTTGACGACGCTGGCGTCGACGCCGAAGCCGCTGGTGTACGTGAAGGCGCGGCCGTTGGCCGTGCCGAGGTCGATCTGGCGCGGGTTCCAGCTGTCGGCCATAGCCAGCAGATGCTCGGTCGCGTCGACGATGTCGCCCGGGATGCCGAGCATCTTGCACAGCACGTTCGTCGCGCCGCCGGGCAGGCACGTGACCGGGGTCGGGCAGCCGGCGAGGCCGTTGGCGATCTCGTTGACGGTGCCGTCGCCGCCGAAGGAGACGATCACGTCGTAGCCCTCCTTCGCCGCATCACGGCACAGCTCGGTGGCGTGGCCGCGCGCCTGCGTGTCGATCGCCTCGACCTCGTAGCGACCGTGCAGCGCCGCCACCACGAGGTTGCGCGTGCGGTCGGTCATCGTCGTGGCGTACGGGTTGACGATGACGAGCATGCGCTTGCGTTGCACGGGCGCACCGAGGGCGGCGGCCTCGGCGAGGCGAACGAGCGGCTGCAGTGCGGTCATGACCGGTGTTCTACAGCCAGCCGCGATTGCGAAAGAACCAGAGCATCCCGGCGAGCAGCGCGACCATCGACGCGAGGACGATCCAGAACCCGGTGAGCGACGATTCGCCGGGCACGCGCACGTTCATCCCGAAGATGCTCGCGACGAGCGTCAGCGGCAGGACCACGACGCTGATCGCCGTGAGCGCCTTCAGGATGTCGTTGACGCGATGCGAGAGGACGGACTCGTTCGTGGACTCGAGGCCCTCTACGACCTCCTTGAAGTTCTCGAGCATGTCCCAGATGCGCTCCGACGCGTCGTTGATGTCGTCGAAGTAGATGTCCAGGCCCTCGGGGATGTAGCGCTTCGTGCGCTCGAGGTCCTGCAGCGCCACGCGCTGCGGGCGGACGATCTTGCGGAAGTTGATGATCTCCTGCTTGACGTTGGAGATGTCGCGCACGATCTCGCCCGAGCGGCCCTCCCAGATCTCGTCCTCGAGGCGCTCGAGCTTGTTGCCCATCTTCGCGAGCATCGGGAAGGAGGCGTCGACGCAGTCGTCGACGATCTTGTAGAGCAGGTAGCCCGGACCCTTGGCGAAGAGCGAGTCGCGGATGTCCTCGCGGGTGCGGCAGCGCTCGAAGAGGTACTCCAGCGGCTGGATCGGCTCGTTGGGCAGCGTGATGACGAAGTCCGGCCCGACGAAGATGTCCAGCTCGGCGGCGTTCAGGCGCCCGACGGCCTTGTCGAAGCGCGGGAAGTGCAGCACGACGAAGAGGTAGTCGTCGTACTCGTCGATCTTCGGGCGCTGGTTGCGCGAGTAGACGTCCTCGTAGTCGAGATGATGAAACTCGAAGTGCTCCTCCAGCCACGTGCGGTCGGCCGGGCGGGGACGCTCGATGTGGATCCAGCGCAGCCCCTCGGCCTCGACGATCTCGACGTTGGGGATCTCCGCCTCGACCTCCGCGGGCCCGGCGACGCGGCCCCGGCTGCGTACGGGGCGCCCAAACCGCGGCTTTGGAAGGTTCGGCATGACTGATATTGTGCCCTTCGAGAGCTGGACACATCCAGAGGGGTGGAGGGACAGGCCCAACGAAGCCCCGGCAACCAACCCGCAGTTCGCGGGAAACGGTGCCAATTCCTGTTAGATGTGGCACAGGCCATTGCGCCGTCGCCACGGAAATCCAACGGCGAAGGGGACAGATGGCTGCCAAGCACCTCAGATGCAGGGAATGCGGAACTGAATACGCGCTCGAGGCGCTCTACGTCTGTTCGAAGTGCTTCGGCCCGCTCGAGGTCGGCTACGACCACGCGGGCCTGAAGGACGTCGGCGAGGTTCGCCGCCGCATCCAGGGCGGCCCGCAGAACATCTGGCGCTATCACGACTTCCTCCCGCTGGAGGGCCCGCAGCCGCGCACTCGGACCGGCCTGCCGGCGGGCTGCACGCCGCTGATCCGCGCCGACCGGCTCGCCGAGCGGCTGGGACTCGGCGAGGTCTGGGTCAAGAACGACGCCCACAACCCGACGCACTCCTTCAAGGACCGCGTCGTCTCGGTCGCCGCGACGCGCGCCCGTGAGCTCGGCTTCGACACGCTCGCCTGCGCCTCGACCGGCAACCTCGCGAACTCGGTCGCCGCCCACGGCGCGGCGCTGGGGATGGACTCCTACGTGCTCATCCCGGCCGACCTCGAGGAGCAGAAGCAGCTCGCGACGGCGATCTACGGCACCAACCTCGTCAAGGTGCGCGGCAACTACGACGACGTCAACCGCCTCTGCACCGAGCTGTCGGGCGACCGCGAGAACTGGGCCTTCGTGAACATCAACATGCGCCCGTACTACGCCGAGGGGTCCAAGACGGTCGCCTACGAGATCGCCGAGCAGCTCGGCTGGGAGATCCCAGATCGGGTCGTCGTCCCGATCGCGTCTGGGTCCCTGTTCACGAAGATCGGCAAGGGCTTCCAGGAGTTCATCGATGTCGGCCTGCTCTCCGGCGAGGTGCCGACGATGAACGGCGCGCAGGCGACGGGCTGCTCGCCCGTGGCGACGGCGTACGCCGACGGCAAGGACTTCTGCCGTCCGGTCAAGCCCGACACGATCGCCAAGTCGCTGGCGATCGGCAACCCGGCCGACGGCCCATACGCGCTGGACCTCGCGCGCGCCACCGGCGGTGCGATCGACATGGTCGGCGACGACGAGATCCGCGCCGGCATCCGCCTGCTGGCCGAGACGACGGGCATCTTCACCGAGACGGCCGGTGGCGTGACGACGGCCGTGCTGGCCAAGCTCGCCGAGAGCGGCCAGATCGGCTCGGACGAGCGCGTGGTGGTCGTCATCACCGGCGAGGGCCTGAAGACCCTCGACGCGGTGCGCGATTCCTTCACCGCCCATGACGTCGATCCGACGATCGAATCCTTCGAAGCCTCGTTCGCCGCGTCGGCGCGGGCCTAGGGAGGACGTGCTGAATGTCGATCACGGTCAAGATTCCTACGCAGCTGCGTGACGCCGCCGGGGGCGCCGCGTCCGTCCAGGCCGACGGCGCCACGGTCGGCGACGCACTGGAGTCCGTCTTTCGCTCCCACGAGGAGCTGCGTGAGCGCCTCTACTCGAACGGCGACCTGCGCCGCTTCGTCAACGTCTACCTCGGCGGCGAGGACATCCGCTTCCTAGACGGCCTAAAGACGACGGTTCCCGACGGTGGCGAGCTGACGATCCTGCCGGCGGTCGCCGGCGGCTGAGCCTGAGCGGAGGTTTCAGGGGTCGGCCGGCGCCGCCGTGGCGGCGCCCGCGCCCGCAGGAGCTCGGCCATCACGGCGTCCGCCGGGAAGACGGCCTCGATCGACAGCTCCGCGACGGTGATGTGCCGTCGGCCATGGCCGGCGTCGGGGGAGGGTTTGTGGCGTTGACGCAGCTCGATGCGTCGAGTCATGGGCGACCCGACCGTGGGAATCCCGGAGCGTGACGCGTTTCTGTTCGCTACGAACATCGACGCGCCGCCCTGCCCCGACTACACGCCGGCCCCGGACCGCACGCCGGCTCGGGCACACTGTGCGCGTGCCCGGCCGCGACCGTCTCGACGAGTACAAGCGCAAGCGCGACCCGCAAAGCACGCCCGAGCCCGCCGGCGACCCGGACGGCGCGGGCAACGAGGACGGCGCCGGACCCCGCTTCGTCGTGCAGGAGCACCACGCCACCCGCCTGCACTGGGACCTGCGCCTCGAGCACGACGGCGTCGCCGCGTCGTGGGCGATTCCCAACGGGATCCCCGAGGACCCGCGCTCCAAGCGGCTCGCCGTACGCACCGAGGATCATCCGCTCGAGTACCTCGACTTCGAGGGCGACATCCCCAAGGGCGAGTACGGGGCGGGCAGGATGCGCATCTGGGACCACGGCACCTACGAGACGCACAGGTTCGACGACGCCAAGGTCGAGGTCACCTTCCACGGCGAGCGCCTCCGCGGCCGCTACGGCCTCTTTCCCCTGAAGAAGCGCAAGGGCGAGCCGCCGGGCAGGGACTGGATGATTCATCGCATGGATCCGCCCGAGGACCCCGACCGCGAGCCGATGCCCGAGCGGCTCGTGCCGATGCTCGCGAAGGCCGGCCGGAAGCTGGCGCCCGACGACGACCGCTGGTCCTACGAGATCAAGTGGGACGGCGTGCGCGCGCTGGCCTACTCCGAGCCGGGCCGGATCCGCTTCGAGAGCCGCAACCGCAACGACATCAGCGCCGCGTATCCGGAGCTCAAGGCGCTCAACCGCGCGCTCAGCTCCCACCGCGCGATCCTCGACGGCGAGATCGTCGCGTTCGAGCAATCCGATTCCCATCCGCCCCGCCCGAGCTTCGGGCGCCTGCAGGGGCGGATGCACATCGCCTCCGAGGCCGCGGCGCGACGGCGGATGAAGGACACGCCGGTGCACTACATGGTCTTCGACCTGCTCTGGCTCGACGGCCACTCGCTGATGGATGAGCCCTACGTGGAGCGCCGCGCGCGGCTCATGGAGCTCGAGCTGCAGGGCGCGCACTGGCAGACGCCCGACCACGTCGTCGGCAACGGCGCGGCCGTGCTGGCGGCGAGCCTCGCGAACGGCCTCGAGGGCATCGTCGCCAAGCGGCTCGACAGCCCGTATCTGCCCGGCCGCCGCTCGCCGTGCTGGCTGAAGGTCAAGAACGTGGTCCGCGAGGACGTCGTCGTCGGCGGCTGGATTCCGTCCCGCCCATCCCAGGGCAAGCGCCGCGAGCGAATCGGCGCGCTGCTCGTCGGCGTCGCCGACGACGGCCGCCTGCGCTACGCCGGCCGCGTGGGGACGGGCTTCACCGAGGCCGAGCTCGACCGGCTCGCCAAGCTGCTCGAGCAGCGCGACGACTCGCCGTTCGAGGGCGATCCCAGGCCGCCGCGCGGCGCCGTCTGGGTGCAGCCGACACGCGTCGCCGAGGTCGAGTTCACGGAGTGGACCTCGGACGGGATGATGCGCCACCCCTCCTACAAGGGGCTGCGCGAGGAGGCGCCGCCGTCGGCGTTCCTCGACGCCGGGACGCCGGTCCGCGACGGCGTCGAGATCAAGGTCGGCGGACGCAGCATGAAGGTCACGAACCTCGACAAGGTCATGTATCCGACGGTCGGCTTCACCAAGCGCGACGTCATCGAGTACTACACGGCGATCGCGCCCGCGATCCTCGCCCACCTCGAGGGCCGGCCGCTGACCCGCGTGCGCTTTCCCAACGGGGTGCAGGACAAGAGCTTCTTCGAGAAGCAGTGCCCGTCGCACCGGCCCGAGTGGGTCGCGGTCGCCCCGGTGGCGCTGTCGAGGAAGGTCGTCGAGTTCTGCGTCTGCAACGACCTGCCGACGCTGGTCTGGCTGGCCAACCTCGCCGCGCTGGAGCTGCATACCCAGATGCACCGCGCCGAGGCGCTCGAGACGCCGACGATGATGGTCTTCGACCTCGATCCGGGCCCGCCGGCGACGATCGTCGAGTGCTGCCGCGTGGCCCTGTGGCTGCAGGGGATGTTCGAGAACCTCGGCCTGCAGGCCTTTCCGAAGACGTCCGGCTCCAAGGGGCTGCAGGTCTACGTCCCGCTCAACTCGCCCGGCGTCACGTACGACGACACGAAGGGCTTCGCACGAGCGGTCGCCGAGCTGCTCGAGGCGTCCGAGCCCGAGATCGTGATCGCGCGGATGAACAAGGACGCGCGCAAGGGCAAGGTCTTCATCGACTACAGCCAGAACGACGAGCACAAGACGACGGTCTGCGTGTACTCGCTGCGCGCGCGCGACCGCCCGACGGCGTCGACGCCGCTGGAGTGGGACGAGGTCCGCGACTGCCTCGACGGCGGCGATCCGCAGCGCCTCGTCTTCGAGGCGGGCCAGGTCGCCGCGCGGGTCGCCGAGCGGGGGGACCTGTTCGCGCCCGTCCTGTCGATCGTGCAGGCCATGCCGTCGCTGGGTTAGATTAAACGCATGGGTCCGGCCGCGCGCGAGATGCCGTCGCTCGACGGCGTGGAGCATCACTTCCTCGACGTACGCGGGGCGCGCCTGCACGTGGCGGAGATGGGGGACCCGACCGGCCCGCCGGTCCTGCTGCTGCACGGCTGGCCACAGCACTGGTGGAGCTGGCGCCTGGTGATGGCGCTGCTGGCCGATCGGCACCGCGTGCTGGCGATGGACCTGCGCGGATTCGGCTGGAGTGAGCCGACCCGGCGCGGCTACCGCAAGGACGAGCTGGCCGAGGACGTCGTCGGCGTGCTCGACGCGCTCGGCGTCGACCGCGTGAACCTCGTCGGACACGACTGGGGCGGGGTCGTCGGCTTTCTCGTCTGCCTCGAGCACCCCGAGCGCGTCGAGCGCTTCGTGCCGGTGAACACCGGCCACGTCTGGCCGAAGCTGTCGGTCAAGGGGATCCCCAAGCAGCTGGGCGCGATGACCTACCAGGGCCTGCTCGCGAGCCCCGGCCTGGGCCGCCGGATCAACGGCTCGCCGCGCATCGTGGGCAAGGTCGTCGATACGATCTCCGCCGGCAGCGACGTCGCCGCCGCGTACGCGCAGGAGTTCGCGCCGCGCTTCGCCGACCCCGAGCGGGGGAGGGCCGCCTCGCAGGTCTACCGCAGCTTCCTGCTCTACGAGTACCCGCGCTGGGTGCGCGGGAAGTACGCCTACCGCCGCCTGACCACCCCGGTCATGTGGCTGCACGGCCTGAAGGACCCGTTCTTCACGCCCGGGATGTTCAAGGACATCACCGAGCACGCCGACGACGTGCGCATCGAGTATCTGCCCGACGGCGCGCACTTCCCGGCCGAGGAGTGCCCGCAGGACGTCGCCGAGCACCTGTGCGCGTTCTTCTCATCCGCCGCTCACGTTTGAGCACGAACATGATCGCTGCGCGGGGCCTGAAGCAGAGTCGGGCCACCGATCATCGAGCACACGCGGAGGAACAAACCAATGAGACGGATCTTCGGCAACGGGTCATACGCCCAACGTGACCGCGACGCTTGCGTAGGAGGGATTGGGCATGTCGATCGACACCGAGCTCGCGCGCATGTCGGGCCGCTGACGCCTGCTCACGCGCGAGCCGCGCAACTGCCTCGCGTTCGGAGGTTCGGCGGGTCCACCGGCGCCGTCAGCCGATCTCCGGGCAGTTCTGGAGGCAACCCCTGTTGCTGCGCCAACCCCCCCGCTCCGAGGGTCATTGGGCGGACATGTGCTCGCTGCCGGGTCGGGTCAGGGGAGAGCCCAACGGGCACACGACACAGGAGGTCGCACTCATGCTGAATCTTGCCGAGCTGGACAGGATGGACGTCGATGGAGCCGTACGCGAAACCGCCGAGGAGGCGGGCTTGGACCGCTCGACGTTTCTGCGCCGCGCCGGCGTCGCCGGGGCCGGCCTGGTCGCGGGCGGCGCGCTGTTCAGCGCCCACGTCACGCCGGCCGCGGCCGTGATCTCGACGCGGCGCAAGTCGCGCGCCAACGACATCAAGATCCTGAACTTCGCTTTGACGCTGGAGTTCCTGGAGGCCGAGTTCTACCGGCAGGCCGTGGCCAACAACGCGTTTGCCAACACGCAGGTCGCGCGCTTCGGCCAGGTCGTGGCCATCCACGAGGCCAACCACGCCGAACTGCTTGCCAAGGTACTCGGCAGCCAAGCGATCTCCAAGCCGTCGTTTGACTTCGGCGCAACGGTCACCGATCCGGCGCTGTTCCAGCAGACGGCCCAGTCGCTTGAGGATACCGGCGTGCGTGCCTACCTCGGACAGATCAACAACGTCCTCGACCCCACCATCCTGGCCACCGCCGGGCGCGTCGTGGCGGTCGAGGCGCGCCACGCGGCCTGGATTCGATTCCTCAACGGCGGGGGCGAAGCCGATGCGCGCAACAACCAGTTGCCGGCCTTCGAGACGCTCAACAACCGCAACCGCGAGTCGACGGTGCTGGCCGACGTCAAGCGGACGGGCTTCATCAAGGGCTGAGCGGCATCCCGTGCGAAGAGCGCGCGTGCTCGCGTGCTTTCGTTCTGGTCGCTGCCGGCGGATGTTTCGTCGGTCGGCCCCGGGGTCGGACTGCAGTCAGCGGCCGGACGTCTGCTCGGGTCCGCTGGCACGTGGCTCGCGCCGAGACGAAGCGCGCGGCATGCTTCGTCGACTTTCGTGCAGCGGCGGCAGCGCGGCCGCTGACCAGCGCGCCCGGCAGGACACGAGCGCCCTACGGACGGGCCGTATCGGGCGTCGTGTGCGGTTTCGTGTGCGGCCCCGGCTTCATCCCGCGTCTTCGGCCACGATCCGCAGCGGCGTCACGCGCGCTGCGCTGTCGTATGCCTCGCGGATGCGACGGCGGGCGACCTTGCCCTCTTGGTGGCCGTAGAGCTGGGCGATCAGCTTGCCGCCGTCCCTGTGGCCGAACTGCTGCGCGACGATGTCCGGCGGCAGCTCGAGGACGTTCGTCGCGTACCAGCCGAAGTAGTGGCGGGTCGCGAGATACAGCGTGACGTGGCCGAGACCGGCGGCGCAACGCACGCGGTTCCAGTGATGGCAGCGGGACGATGGCGTGTAGTGCGTGCCGCGGATCGTGGCGAAGGCGAACTCGCTGTCGCTGTCGCGCTTCATCGCGGTCAGCACCGTGCGCGCGCGACCGACCAGCGCGAGCTTGTACGGGCCGTACTTCGGTGTCGTGAACGTCCGCGTCGTGGCGCTCCATTGCTCGACGATGTCGATCTCGTCGTCGTCCCAGCGGACGCGGTCGAGCTTGAGCGCGTCGAGCTCGCCGGGGCGAGCCGCGGTCAGGCACGCGAACTCGAGGTAGGCCGCGAAGGACGGCGGCGTGAGTTCGCGGGCGAGCGCGATCATCCGTTCCATGTCGGCCTCGCGTGGCGGCTGGCGCCCGCGGTTGCCCTTCTCGCCGCTCAGGCCGAGACCCGCGAACGGGTTGCGGTTGGTGAGGCGACCGGCCTTCGCGCTGCCCGCGTCGCTGAACATCGCGCGCAGGGCGGGCACCGTCGCGTTGCGCTTGCCGCCCGCCAGCCATTCAGCGACCACGTCGTCGCTGACGCGAGCGATCGGGATGCCGCCGTACATCGCGGTGAACGCCTTCGTGCGCTCGGCGTTGTGGATGTTCGTCGACTCCTTCGGCCTCGCGAACAGGGGATCGGTGATCCAGCGCGTGCGGAAGTCGGCGACGGTCACATCGCAGCCGGGGCCGCCGAGCCGCTTGCGAGCGTCCGAGCGCGCCGTCTTGGCCGCGGTCTTCGTCTTGAAGGTGCCGGCGCCGCCGAGCACCTTGCTCACGCTGACGTTCTTGCCCGTCGCCGGGTCATAGACCTGGGCGCGCCAACGGCCGGACGGCAACTGCTGGACGCTCATGACCGCGGTGTGCGGGTAGCTTGCGTGCTGCTCATGGAGTTAGTGCTCCTTGGGCCATGCCCCCGGGCGGTCCTGCCGTCGCGGGGGCGCTATGTACGGGGTCCGCAGCGTACTCGCGTGAGCGCGCCCACGCGAGCGCGACCGACGGCCGGAACCGGCGCGTGCGCCGTCCCCACGTCTCGGACGGCATCCCTTCGCAGACGAGCCGGTCGATCGTGGCGACGCTGACGCCCATGATGCGGGCGAGCTCGGCACGGCTGACGTAGCGCTCGGGCGGGGTGCGGATGTCGGGTGCGGCCATCGTCCTAGTCCTCCTCGAGCCCGTCGTACGGGCTGTCCGTGCAGCGCCCGCACGCCGCGCAGACCGGCTCGCCGTCGTCGTCGACGACGGGCAGCGGCCGGGCGCAGCGGCACGGCGACGGGCGCGTCGCGTTCGGGTGGATCGCCGGGCCGTGCGCGACGCGAGCGTCGCGCTCGAGCTCGAGCTCGACGCGCTGGCGGGTCGGGCTCATGACGCCCCCTGCGCCGCCGCCGGCGCCGGCGCACCCGGTCGGTCCCGGGCACGCCGCGCAGGCCCGCAGGCGACGCCACGATGCAACCCAGAGGGTGATACGGCGGCGACGGCGGCGGTCGTGACGATGTCGCCGTCGTCGAGGTCGATGATGCGCACGCCGCGGGCGCGACGGTCCATCACCGGCACGTCGGAGATCGCGACGCGCTCCACGCGGCCGGCGCGCGTCGCGATCAGAACATCGTCGCGCGCGGCGACGACGAGCGCCGCGGCGAGCGGCTCGCGCGACACGCGCACGCCGCTACGGCCGCGCCCGGTGACGGGCACGGCCGCGAGCTCCACGCGCTTGGCGTGGCCGCTCTCGGTCACGATGAGCAGGTACCTGTCGGTGACGATCAGGACGTGCGCGGACATCACGCCTCACGTTCACGGTCGGCCTCGAGGTCGTCGGCCAGCTCCTCGAGAGCGCACCCGACACTCGACGCGCGTTCGCCGATCTCGCGCAGCGCGTCGAGGTCGTAGCGGCCGGCGATCGTCCCGTCGTCGGGCAGCTTGGCGGACAACGCCGCGAGGGTCTCCAGCTCAGCGGACCACTCCGCGAGGGCGGCCAGCTCAGCGTTCATCTCCGCGAATGACGCGAAGGTCGCGCGCGGCTGACTCCACGTCTCGCGCATCTCGTCGGCCTCGGCAATCATCGTCGAGGCTGTCCCGAAGTCCGACAACGCCATGGCCTTCGCGGCCGTGGCTTCCAGGGCGGCGACCTTCGTGGCGTCGCGGCGTTCGTCCTTGTCGAAGGAGAACCACGCCGGGAGGACGGTGGACATCACGCTGCGCTCGGCGTGATGAACGTGTTCCCGGCGACCGGCGCGGCGACGGCGGCGCGCAGCCCCGCCAGCGGCTCGGCGCTCGCATCGAACGGGCGGCGGCGCCGCTGGACCGGCCGGAACTCGGGCCGGCGCTGGTTGGCGAGCACAGCGGGATCCAGCGCCCGCAGGAACTCGTCAAGCGTGTGCAGCTCCTGCAGCCCGGCGGAGACCTGCAAGTCGAGCTTGGCGAGGGCTTGGCGCGTCTCATTCTGACGGGCGATCACCGTGCCGCGGACCTCGTCGATGTCGACCTGTAGCGCGGCGACGAAGGCCGCCTGTGCCTCCCTCGCGATCTGAGCATGGGCGTCGGCAGCGCGGCGCGCGCGATCCTGCGCTTCCACAGCTTTCGGAGTCACGGCGGACGGCGTCTGCTTGGCGTTGAGCGCGGCGACGCGGGCGGCGGCCTCATCAGCGGCGACGGCGGCCTGAACATCGGCGGCTCGTTCGCCTGCTTCATGCTCTGCGGCACGCAGGTTCACCAGCGCCTCGTAGTAGCGCTCGGACGCCTCGAGGACCGCGTCGGTCGCGTAGACGGCGAGATGTGCTGGCAGCGGGTCGACGAGCCCGTCGAGGGTAGGGATGCGATGGGCAACTTCGGGCATGGGGATCTCCTTGTTAGGGGCGGGTGAGCAGGCGGACGATGTCCGCGAGCGGGGAGGACTGGGGCGCGCCGGCGCGGGCGACGCCCTTGCCGGCGTCGCTGTCGCCGACAGGTCGCGGGCGAGGGGCGCGCAGCCGCTCGACTTCGCTGCGCAGATCGGCGTTCTCATACATCGCGGCGATGTGCTCGCGGATGGCGGGATCCTCCGATCGCATGATCGCCCTGGTCCGCGCGACCAAGACCCGGCAGTCGTCGGGTTCCACGGCAGCGCGCGCGCTGTGGACGACCTCGTGAAAGTCGTCGTCGTAGGTCATCGGTCGGCGCGCATGCGGTCGAGGTGTTGTTGCGGCGTCATGTTCTCGAGCGCGACGGTGCGCTCGCCCGCCTCGGCCGCCTCGTCGTCGAGCCCGCCGGCGCGCAGGACTTCGCTGCGATGCGCCTTGTAGCGATCAGTCTCCGGGCGCGGCGCGGGCTCGGCACGGTTCGCGGCCTGCATGGCGGCGAGGACCTCGTCGGTCGAGTATTCCTCGCGGCTCTTCCATCTACGTGGCGGTGTGGCGGGCATTGTCACTCTCTCTCTGGTCGTGTTGGACTTGCGGTTCACTTGTCGGACTTCCTGAAAAACCCACCGGGTTGCAGATGCGCGGTGATCAGGCTGTGATGCTCTTTGCAGAGCGCCTGCAGGTTCGACTCATCCAGGCCACGCCAGCCGAGCGGGCCACAGCCATCGAGGTGGTGAACCTCAGTTGCGAGATATGGGCAGCAATCCGGGTGCTGGCAGGTCGGGTGGGCGCGCAGGAAGCGGGCGCGCAGCAGCCGCCAGGCGCCGTCGTAGCCGCGCGCTGCGGCGCTCCGGCGCGGGTCCTTAGCCCGATGTGCTGGGCAGCGTTGCCGATCGCTCAGAGCGCCGCATACTTGACAGGCGCGCTGGATCACGACTCGCCCCGATGACGCTCGCAGAAGTGCACCGGCTCGTGGCAGTCGTGCGCCGGGTGCTGGCAGTCGATGTCATCCGTCCCGTGGCAGTGTTCCAAGTGCTCCCAACACCAGCACCCGCCGACCGCTAGCAGCGTCCCGCAGAGATGGGTGCGACAGGTCGTCATCATGTCTGCCACGCTTGCCTCGAGTAGGTCGGCCGCTGGTCTTCGCCGAGTAGCGCGCTGTGCGCCATCGCCAGCGCAATGACGCCGTCGATCAGCGCGGTCTTTCCGCGCTGTTTGGAGAAGCGCCACTGCTCCCCAACGGACCGGGCCGCGGCGGCCATCACGTGCTGATTCAGCACCTCGTCATCCGGGTGCTCGAGCCGGCCAGCGGCGATAGCCTCCGACAACCTGCTCGCGGCCAAACACATCGGGCCATGTTTCTGACTCATCGTCGCGACGGTCACGTTCGGCAGCTCGGCGTCCAAGCGCTGCGCCAGGTGTTCACCGTCGGCCGCCGGGTCGATGACGAAGGTCGCGGTCGGCCAACGATCGGCGAACTCCTCGCAGGCCGCGAAGACGTCGTCGACGGGCGTGCTCGTGCCATCGCCGGGCGGCACGATGATGGTGGGAGTGTGAACCTGCACGATGTCCTCACCGGGTGGGCGCCACACCGGGACAATCGCCGTCGAGTCATGCTTCCATCCGAGGTCGACGCCGCAGAAGACGCCGCGGACGCCGCCGGAGATCTCCAAGCCAAGGCGGGCGCAGGCGCGCCATTCCACATCTGAGATCGCGGAGTTCTCTCCACTAACCCAGATGCCGCACGTGAAGCGCTTCCAACTCCACGGTCTCATCGACGGTGTCCGGCGCCGGCGAAGCTCGGCGGCGTCAATCCATGAGGCAGGGTTCGCCTCGAGGACGACGGCCAGATCGTCCACGTCCGCGTCGGGCTGTAGTGCCCATTCGTGAAACGAGAAATGCTCGTCGCTGACGCGGAGGTGTGCGCCATGGCGCTCGCCGCCGGGCATGGCGTGTGCGCGTGTGCGCAGCTGGCCTAGTGGGCTGCCTTCATCATCGCCAGAGGTTGAGATCGTGACCATTCGGCCGCCGCGCGGGCCGAGGCCGTCGCGGAGAATGCCGTACAGCGCCGGTGTGCGGTGACGGTGCAATTCATCGACGATGACCAGCGTCGGCAGCTGGCCGTCGACCGTGTCACTGTCAGATGCAAGGATGCGGATGCGACCGCCCAGCCGCTCGTTGACGATCTCGCGTTGCTTCACCGTCAGGCGAGCGGTCAACGAATTGGATCGCCGGATGAACCCAACGACCTGGCGCAAGAGGATGCCGGCCTGATCGCGGCTCGCGGCGACGACGACGACCTCCGCGAACGGTGTCGTGAGCAGGTGATACAGCGACAGCGCGCCGAGCACGCTCGACTTGCCGTTCTTCTTCGGCAGCAGCACGACCAGCTCGCGGCTACCGGCAAAGTAGTCCTGCAGGAACGTCCGCTGGAAGTCCTCGAGCACGAACGACCTCGCGGCCTCTGTCGTCAGCGTGCGGGCGCAGAAGCGGGCGAACGCGTCGAGCTCGTCACGCGCGGCGTCGGGCGAGCTCGTCGAGCTCGTCGAGGGAATGGTCGTCATCGGTCTTCACCTCCTTCTCGATGTACAGCGCGGCCCACAGCTTCATCGCGGCGACTGAGCCGGCGCGCACGGCGGCCTCGAGGTGACGGCGAAAGTCGGCAGGCGAGAGAGATGTCGGGCGCTCGCGCACGGTCAGGCGCGCGGCGTCGATGTCGCGGACGAACTCGAAGTACTCGCCGCTCAATGCGCGACGGCCGCGTGTGATCCAACTCTTTACGGTCACCTCGCGCAGGCCGAGAGAACGGCACGCGTCCGGCAGCGATGCGCCCGCGGCCGTGCGCTCTATAAGCGCGCCGCGCGTGATAGATGTGAACTAAGAGACAGCCATTAGTGAAGTACCCGCTCCCTGTTAGTTGGACCCGGCGCGCGCGACGATAGGTCTCGCCGGTCTGATCGACAGCCGCGGGGGGTTCCCCCCCTGGGCCGCGAAGTCGGCGCGGCGCTGGGTGTTGTAGTGAAAGTTTCTGCATGCGGCCGGCGGGTTGTGTAATGCTGCGGCCATGGATACAGAAACCAATAACTCGCTCGTGTACATCGGGCTCGCTGTGATGACGATCTACGGCATGTCCCAGCGCGAGGGCATTGAGCGCGTGCTGTTTGTGGTCTGCTCGTTGCTCGTCGCCGCTCGCTTCGCCGCCGTGATGTGACGGGCCGCTGAGCTGCGGCCAGATCGCCCACGTAGGATCGCCCACGTAAGGCCGGGGCAACAGCGCTGTTACCGATCTCGTATGCCTTGACATCACGGATGATCGCCTGCTTGGCCTTGCCCACCGCCGTTGCACCCGGCGTCCACATCGGGCAGACCACCATCGCCTGATCGCGGACTGTCGTGCAGGTCTTTCCACACGCTTGCAGCCCTCTACTCGAAGAACTCTGCTGGCTGATCCTCGACCTGGCGACTGTGGAAAAAGAAGAACGACATTCTGTTTTTCTCGCTCGACGCCGAGTCGCCGTGACCACGTGACCACGCGTCTCCACACCAACACACGGAAACGTAGGGGCGCTGCCCGCGCGCGCGTACTCCGTAAGGAGACGCGTGGTCACGTGGTCACGGTCCCGGATTTGCTGGGGTTCGGGTCGTCGGTGACCACCGTGTTTTACTTTTCGGCGCCGGTGACCACCGGGAGACCCTGAGCAACTGCAATTGCAGTCACCGTGTTTTCGTCGGTGACCACCGCGTCTTCGTCGTCGAGGCCGGGAAGATGCCCGCGAAAGACCTGGCAACGGGCGTGCGGCCCGTTGCGACCGGCCCGACCGGGGAAGCGGTGCCCGTCGAGCGTCGCCTTCACGAAGCCGAGGCCGGCCATCCTGCCTTCGACGAAGCCGCGGCCGACGCTGGACCCGAGCTGGCGGCGAAAGGAGTCCGCGATGTCGGAGACCCGCGCGACGACCTCGCCCGTGTTGCGGTCGGTCAAGTGCTTCACGACACCTCTGGGCCGACCCGTGTGCTCGTCGCACGTGCGCTGCAGTGCCTGCGCGGCTTCGTAGCGCTCGGCCGCTGGGCCGTAGCAGCTGCATCCCTCGACGAGCTCGCTCTCGTTCAAGAAGGTCAGCAGCAGGCTGACAGTCTCCTCCTCGTCGCTGATCGCCTTCGTGCTGCCGCAGAGCATGCGGACGACGTGCGCGACCTGCCGGCAGTCCGCCGCCTTGAGGGCATGTGCGGCGCCATCGTGCGGACCGACCTGCCAGCTCAAGTCCTCGATCAGGCGGGCCGGATTATTGATCCTCGAGACCGGCTCGAAGCGCAGCGGCGCCGCATTGCGCCGCTCGAGGACAACATGTCCGTTGGCACCGCGCAAGCCCTGCTGATGCCCGGCGACGATCGGGCTAGCCGCGTGCAGGTTGAAGACCGCGGTCAGCCATGCGCAGAGACGGGCCGTGTCGCCCACGGCCGGGACCTTGGGCAGGACGAGCCTCGGCGGCTTCGTGTCCGTCAGCGTGACCTTGTACGTGTCCTCGCCGCCGCCGGCGATCGCTGCGAGCCTGCGCACCTTCGCCGGCTCGGCGAAGCTCGGCTGGTCGGACGGGCCGCCGCTCGTCGGCGCGCCGCTCATGCGGCCTCGACCTCGCGCGCGAGCGCCGGCTCGAGCGCGAGCAGCGCCTCGAGCTCGGCGATCGCCTCGCTCGCGTACACCACGAGCGAGCGGATCATGACCTGGTCGCCGTCGCAGATGACCTCGAGGTCGCCGGCCGCGACGCCGGCGTCGATGGCCTCGTCGAAGGATGCCGGCCGGCCGAGGCTGTCCGCGAGATGCTCCGCGCTGATGTGTCCGCCGGCTTCATAGACGCGGCGTGCGAGGTCCCTGACCTTCGCTGCAGTACGCGCCTGGTCGATCGGCTGACGCACGTCCCCGCATGGGACGTAGCCGGCGTCCCATTCGAGCTCGCCTCGGTCCAGTGCGGTGCGCGCCCCGATCAACGTCGGCGACCACGCCCAGTCGAGCTCGGCGCAGACCTGCATCGGTGTCGCGCCCGCGCCGGTCTTCGTGTAGATCCGCTCGACGGCGCGGGCGCAGGCGACGGCGCGCGCAGTGTTGATCGGGCTGCAGTCGTCGTTCGCGTTATGCTGCTCGAGAGTTCTGGGCATCTTGGGGTGCCCTCCTTGGAGTTCGCGGCGGCGCCCCCCCGGGCGCCGCCGGTCGTTGGTAAAGACGTCATCGGGGGCGGCCTCTGAAGACGGGGCGACCTTCGAGCTGTGGCGCCTGCGCGTAGATGGCACGACGCATCGCTCGCTTGTCCTGGTGCAACTCGGCGAGTTCGGTCGCCGTGTACGCGGTCAGCTTGGGTTGGTCACCTTCGGACCATGCCTGCTGACGCTCTTCAGTCGCGGATTCGATCCGGTTGACGAGCGTGCGCGCATCGCGGGCGCGGTCGCTCGGAGTGTTCTTTCGCTTGCGCTTCCTGGGGGGCTCGACCGTTCGGGAACCCGTCTGACGCGAGTGGCCGTTCAAGCCGCACGCTCCTGCGGCATCAGGTCGGTGAAGCCCTCCGTGGAGGGTTCGTCGACGGGAGCGAGGTATGCGCGGAGCGCGCGCCGGATCTCGTGACTGACGGTGCGGTCGCCGGCCTCGGCGCGGCGGCGCAGCTCCGAGGCGAGGTCGGGCGCGAGCTTGGTGCTGACGTGTACGAGGGAGTTCATGGCGGCCTTTCTTCTCGTGCTTGCCGGGACTTGCGTGGCCTTGCGGTAACCATGGTGACGACAGGTCCCGACGAAGATGGCCTGCTGAGAGGCCGTTTTTCGGGCCGATCCCGGACTTTGCGCCAGGAACGGTGGCGCCGGCGCGAGGCGCGCGCAGGCTGGGAGTCGCCCGCGCCGATCTCGAGCATGTCTAAGTTGCTGATCTCCTCGATCGTCGTAGCGCGACCGGCTCTAGTCGGGCTCTAGTCGGTCAATCGCCGGCGCCGGCGATGTGTCCCGTGACGGCATCCCCGCGGCGCCCTTGGTGACACCGGACGCTTTGCCGCCCGCCATCTCCCATGCGCGTTCGTGGGCTTCCTTGCCTGGCGTGTGGCCGTTGCTCGGATGATCCTCAGATCCGGAAGGCTCCGAAACTTTCTTCGGAGCCTTGCCCCCCTCGGAGGACGCCTTCCGGTGCGCCTTTTCGGCTTCCGCCGCAGCCTGTCGGCGGGCGCGAGTCGCCGCGCGCCGCGCCGTGTGCGGTCCAGCGTGTGCGGCGTGTGCGGTTGCGTGTGCGGTCCGCTCGCCACGCCCTCGACGGCGAGCTCCCGTCCTTCCGGGCATCGAGACCCTGAAGTGCCTGCTCAGAGAGTCTTTTCCGTAGCGCGAGAGGGCGACGGCTGCCCTCGGACGCGAGCGGGGTTCCTACGCGCCCGGCAGGATTTGAACCTGCGACCTCTCGCTCCGGAGGCGAGCGCTCTATCCACTGAGCTACGGGCGCGTGCGAGGCGAAGGCTACAAGGCCCGCAACAGGCCGCGCTCGCGTGCTGGGCGATGGTGGCGGCGCAGGGCGAGGGTGACGCGGATCCCCTCCAGGGAGATCCGCAACGTCATCTTCGACGCGCCGGCAACCCGCTCGGAGAAGACGAACGGCACCTCCGCGATGCGCGCGCCGCCGAGGTGGGCGAGCTGGGTCGTCTCGACCTGGAACGCGTAGCCCGCGCTCAGCAGCTCGTCGAGGTCGATCGCCGCCAGGCACTCCGCGTCCCAGACCTTGAAGCCGCCGCTGAGGTCCGAGAACGGCAGGCCGAGCGCCAGCCGCGAGGCGCTGCAGCCGACGCGGCTCAGCGCCAGCCGGGTCGCGCTCCAGCCGTCGGTGCCGCCGCCGGGCAGGTAGCGCGAGCCGAGCACGAGGCCGGCCTGCTGCTCGAGCAGTGCCGTGCGCATCTCAGCGAGCTTCTCGGGCGGGTGGGAGAGGTCGCAGTCCATCTGGCCGATGACCTCGTAGTCGCGCTCCAGGCACCAGCGAAAGCCCGCCCGGTACGCCATCCCGAGGCCGTCCTTTTCGGCACGGTGCAGGACGTGCATCCAGGGCCGGGTCGCGGCGAGCTCGTCGGCCAGTTCGCCGGTGCCGTCGGGCGAGCTGTCGTCGACGATCAGCAGCTCGTAGCCGGTCGCCGTGAAACGCTCGAGAAGCAGCGGCAGCGACTCGCGCTCGTCGTAGGTCGGGACCACGACGATCGTCCGGGGGTCGTCCGCCAGCGCAAGCGGCGCGGTTGGCGCCGCGGACGCCGCCGGCGCGCCAGCTGACGCCGTAGCCGACGCCGCGTGGCGCTCGCGGCGGGCCAGCACCAGCGCGGTCAGCTCGGCCAGCGCGACCGCCAGCAGCTCCGCGCCGAAGGAGACGACGCGCAGCGCGAGCGCGAGCAGCGTCGCCGCGGCCGGGCCGAGGACCGGGGCGAGGGCGATCGTCAGCGCCGCGTCGCGCGGCCCGAGCCCGGCGGGTAGCAGCGGCATGAGCGCGCCGATGACGCTCGACAGGGCGAACGCGCCGAGTAGGACGAGGATCCCGGGCGCCGCGGCGTCCAGCAGCCCGCCGGCGAGCAGCCAGGCGCCGGCCGCGCTCGCGGCCCAGCCGGCGGCGTTGACGGCGATCATCAGCGCCAGCGTGCGGCCGCGCATCGGGCCGGCGACGGTGACGCCGCGGCGTGCTGCCCAGCGGGCGAGGCGGTCGCCGAGCAGGGCCGGCCGCGCGGCGACGGCGGCGCAGAGCAGGACCGCGGCGATCAGCAGCGCGGTCAGCGGCGGACGGCCGCCGGCGGCGGCGAAGGCGGCGACGGCGACGAGCGCGCCGGACGTGACGGCAGCGAGCTGCTCGTAGCCGGTGGCGGTGAGGACCTGGGGGGTCGTGGCCTGCAGGCGCTCACGCTCACGGACGCGGTAGACGAAGCCGACCGCGCCGCTGGGCTCGTAGCGCAGCAGGAACGAGCGTGCCCAGATCCGCAGCGTCTCCACGCGCGGAGCGCCTGCACCCAACCGCCGCAGCGCGATCCGCAGGGTCAGCGCCTGGGCGAGGGGAGCGATCGCCAGCAGAGCCAGCGCGCCGGCGAGAGTGAGCGGGTCGATCGACCACTCGACGGCGGCGATCGCGTCGCGGTTGGCCGCCAGCGTCAGCGTCAGGCCGGCGACGAGCGCGATGCCCGCCAGGAGGCGGAAGTGCTGCCAGGCCCACCGTGCGGCGGTCCGGGCCCTGCGTGCGAGCGAGTTCATGCTGCCCTCCCGAAGCTTGCTGACCATTGGTCGACAAGACCCCGGGACGGGCCGCCGGTTACAGGCGCGGGAGCGCTACTGCAGCTCCGCGGTGGCCGCGGCCGGCACTCGCGAGCTGCAGAACGCGCACCGTGAGGCGGCGATCGGGATGTCGCTCAGGCACTCCGGGCACGTTCACGTCGACCTACCCGCCGGCGGTACCCTCGCCACCATGGATCTGTCGCTCTTCTTCGCGGGCACCGCGGGCTCCGTTCCTTCGGCACGCCGAGGGCTTCCGGCGCTGCTCGTCAGGCGCGGCGGCGAGCGCATCCTGATCGACTGCGGCGAGGGCACGCAGCGCCAGCTCGTGCGCTCCGTCGGCCTCGCCGACCTCACCGACGTCTTCCTGACGCACCTGCACGCCGACCACTGGCTCGGCCTGCCCGGGATGCTGAAGTCCTTCGAGCTGCGCGACCGCGAGAAGCCGCTGACGGTCCACGGACCGCCCGGTACGAGCGCGCTGCTCGAGCGCATGCGCCCGGTCTACGGCCGCCCGCGCTACGGCCTGACGATCCGCGACCTCGAGCCCGACGAGCCCGTCCGTCGCGACGACCTGCAGGTCGTCCCGTTCGCGGTCCGCCACCGCGGCACGGCGTTCGGCTATGCGCTCCTCGAGGACGGCCGGCCGGGGCGCTTCGACGCCGAGCTGGCCGAGCGCCTCGGCGTGACGCCGGGACCGGACTTCGGTCGCCTGCAGCGCGGCGAGACGATTGCCGGCGTCGCGCCGGAGCAGGTCATGGGCCGGCCCCGCGCCGGCCGCCGCGTCGTCGTCACCGGCGACACCGCGCCGACCGACGCGGTCGTCGTCGCCGCCCACCGTGCTGACCTGCTCGTCCACGAGTCGACATTCCTGCACGAGGACGTCGACCGCGCCGCCGCGACGCTGCACAGCACCGCGCGGCAGGCCGCGCAGGTGGCCGCCGACGCCGAGGTTCGCCTGCTCGCGCTGACCCATCTCTCCTCGCGCTACTCCGGCGGCGAGATCCGTGACGAGGCCCGTGCCGTCTTCGCGGACACCGAGGTCCCGCGCGACTTCGACACGATCGAGGTCCCGCTTCCCGAGCGCGGCGAGCCCGAGCTCGTGCGCTGGGACGGCGGATCCCACGGCCGGGCGAGGGCGGCGGCCGCGGCGGCGGCCCTCGAGTCGTCCTCCTGATCGCGCCGCGCGACGAGCATCCGGGCGCGCAAGGTGCGAGATCCGCACCTGGCGCGTCATCAAGCCTGATCCGTCGGCGGAAGCCGGAAGCGACGGAGGATCGAGCCAAGCGCGGCCGGGGCTGGCCCCACCCCGGTTGCAGGCTGGCCGTATGGCGCACGGCCCGGCATCGCGCCACAGTGACGCCCCTGGGGAAGGAACTCATCCTCCTCCTACTGCTCGCCGTCGTCTGCCCGTGGGCGTCGTGCTCGCCGACGTCGCCTTCGAGAACACGACGGTCACCACGCACGCCTTCGGCGGCCCGATCGACGAGATCGTCGTGCGCTCCGACGACGGCGACGGCGATTTGGAGATCACGGCCCGCGGCGCCCGCTCGATCGACACGCAGACCGACTCCGGCCCCGTGCGCGTCAACGTGCCGCGCGGCGAGTACGCGGTCTCCACGAAGACCGACTCGGGCGACGTGAAGCTCGACGCAATCATGCGCAACGACCGCGCTCAGCGCTCGATCGAGGCCCATACGGACTCCGGGGATGTCACGCTGAGCGGGGCGGGTGAGCCGCCGGGGCCGCTGCTACCCTCGGTCGCACAGCAGACGCTCCTTTAACCCGGTCCTGTGAGGCCAGGAAGGACATAGATGTCAGACAGCAAGGTCGTCCTCGACGGCGAGGACATCCGGCGAGTGCTCACGCGCGTCGCGCACGAGATCGTCGAGAACGGGGGAGAGCCCGAGCAGCTCGCCCTCGTCGGCATCCACACCCGCGGCGCCGTGCTCGCCGCCCGCCTGCGCGAGCTCCTCAGCGAGCTGCACGCCATCGAGGTGCCGCTCGGCGACATCGACATCGCCTTCTACCGCGACGACGTGACGCTGCGCAGCGGAAGCCCCATCGTGCACTCCACGCACCTGGACTTCGACATCGACGGGCGCACGATCGTGATCGTCGACGACGTCATGTTCACCGGGCGCACGGTGCGCGCGGCGATCGAAGCGCTCTTCGACTACGGCCGCCCCGCCCGCGTCCAGCTCGCGGTGCTCGCCGATCGCGGCCACCGCGAACTGCCGGTGCGCCCCGACTACGTCGGCAAGAACCTGCCGACGGCGCGCGGCGAGCGCGTCAACGTGCACGTCACCGAGATCGACGGCGAGGACTCGGTCAGCATCGCCACGACCGTGGAGGCTCCGCTATGAGGCACCTGCTCTCGATCGACGACCTCACGCGCGACGACATGGAGCGCATCCTCGACCGCGCCGCCGCCTTCGAGGAGGTCTCCGACCGCGACATCAAGAAGGTCCCGGCGCTGCGCGGCCGCACGGTCCTCAACCTCTTCTACGAAGCCTCGACGCGCACCCGCTCGTCCTTCGAGCTGGCCGCCAAGCGGCTCTCCGCCGACGTCGTGAACTTCTCCGCCGGCGGCTCGAGCGTCGAGAAGGGCGAGTCGCTGAAGGACACCGTCCTGACCCTGACCGCCCACTCGCCCGACGCGATCGTCATCCGCACGCCGTTCGCCGGCGCCGCGGCGCTCGTCGCCAGCTGGACGCCGGCGGCGATCGTCAACGCCGGCGACGGCAAGCACGAGCACCCGACGCAGGCGCTGCTGGACGCCTACACGCTGCGGACGAAGCTCGGTTCGCTGGAAGGCCGCAACATCTGGATCGTCGGCGACGTCGCCCACTCGCGGGTGGCACGGTCGAACATCCTCGCCTTCCGCAAGATGGGCGCGGACGTCACGGTCTGCGGGCCGCCGACGCTGATCCCGCGGGGCATCGAGGCGCTCGGCTGCGCAGTGCGCTACGACCTCGCGGACCTGCGCGAGGCCGACGTCGTCTACGCCCTGCGCATGCAGCACGAGCGCATGGACCAGAACTTCGTTCCAAGCCTGCGCGAGTACGCCGCCAACTACCAGATCAACGGACGCCGGCTGGGCCCGCACCAGGTGCTCATGCACCCGGGGCCGGTCAACCGCGGGGTGGAGCTGTCGGGCGAGGTCGTCGACTCGCCGCAGGCGGTCATCACGATGCAGGTCAAGGCGGGGGTGGTCGTCCGGATGGCGGTCCTCTACGAGGTTCTCGCCGGCGCGCACGCCGAGCGCAGCGCCCCGCGTCCCAGCGAACCCCAGCTGGCATGAGCATGTACGAGCCAACGCAGAACGGCGCCTCCGGCGTCCGCCTCGTCAGCGCGCCCAGCCGGCCCGCCGACCTGCTGCTGCGCGACGTCCACGCGCTCGACCCGCGGACGGGCCTCGATGCCCGTCACGACATCCTCGTGCGCGACGGCGCGATCGCCGAGATCGGCGCGCCCGGAACGCTTCCGGCTCCCGCGGGCTGTGAGGTCGTCGAGGGCGAGGGACGCCACCTGTTCCCGGCGTTCGTCGATCCCCACGTGCACCTGCGCACGCCCGGTCAGGAGCACAAGGAGGACCTCGAGACGGGCACGCGCTCGGCCGCCGCGGGCGGCTACTGCGCGGTCATCGCGATGCCCAACACGTCGCCGACGATCGACAGCGCGCCGATCCTCGGAGCGCTGCTGGACGCTGCCGCGCGCGAGGCCCGCGTGCCGGTCGGCTTCATGCCGGCGATCACGCGCGGCCTGCGGGGCACGGAGCTCACCGACATGGCCGAGCTGCGCGCGCTCGGCGCGACCGGCTTCACCGACGACGGCCGCCCGGTCACGGACGCCGGCGTGTTTCGCCGTGCGCTGCAGTACCAGCGCCTCTGCGGCGGCGTGCTCGCGCTGCACGAGGAGGACCCCTCGCTGTCGGGCAAGGGCGCGATGCACGAGGGCGTCGTCAGCGCGCTGCTCGGCGTCGCCGGCATCCCCAGCGTCAGCGAGTCGACGATGATCGCCCGCGACTGCTCGCTGGCCGAGTACGAGGGCGCCCGGATCCACATCCAGCACCTCTCGGCGCGGGAGTCGGTCGTCGCGGTCGCGGCCGCCAAGGCGCGCGGCGTCGCCGTGACCTGCGAGGCCAGCCCGCATCACCTGACGATGACCGACGAGGACGTCCGCGCGCTCGACACGCGCCGCAAGATGAACCCGCCGCTGCGCGGCGAGGGCGACCGCCAGGCGCTCATCGCGGGCCTGCGCGATGGCACGATCGACTGCATCGCCACCGACCACGCGCCGCACGCACGTGACGAGAAGGAGGTGCCGTTCGAACAGGCGCCGATGGGCACGACCGGACTGGAGACGGCGTTCGCATCGGTCTACACCGACCTCGTCCTGCCCGGCGCACTGTCGCTCGAGCTCGTCGTCGCCAAGCTCACGGCGGGCCTCGGCCTGCTGGACCTCTTCGTGCCGACGATCTCGGTCGGCATGCCGGCCAACCTCGTGCTGGTCGACCTCGACGCCGAGTGGGTCGTGGGAGAGAGCGGCTACGAGAGCCGCTCGGAGAACTGCTGCTTCGCCGGCCGCACGCTGCGCGGGCGGGTGCTGCTGACGGTCGCGGCGGGTGCGGTCGCGTACCGCGAGCGCTCGACGCTGCTCAGCGTGCCCGCGCGAGCAGCGACGTCCGAAGGTCCGAGCTCGCGAGGACCGGAGGCCGAAACCTCATGAAGCCTTCCGCCTACGTCCTCCTGGAGGACGGCACCCGCTTCGACGGCATCGCCGTCGGAGCGGCCGACGTCGCCACCGGGGAGGTCGTCTTCACGACGGGCATGTCGGGCTATCAGGAGTCCGTGACCGACCCGAGCTTCGCCGGGCAGATAATCACGTTCACCTATCCGCACATCGGCAACTACGGCATCTGCGACGAGGCGATGGAGTCCGAGCGGATCTGGGCGCGTGCGGTGATCATGCGCTCGGCGATGAACACCGAGGACGCGCCGGGCGCCGCCCGCGGCTGGCTGGACTGGCTCGTCGACTGCGCCGTCCCGGCGATCAGCGAGGTCGACACGCGCGCCCTCGTGCGCCACATCCGGCAGGCGGGCTCGATGCGCGGCGGCGTCTTCCCGGCATCGCTGGAGGCTGAGGAGGCGATCGCGCTCGTGCGTGCCGAGCCGCCGATGGCGGGCGCGGACTTCGCGCGTGTCGTCTCGCCGCGCGAGATGAGCGTCCACGGGTCCGGCGACGGCCCGCGGATCGCGGCGATCGACACCGGCATCAAGTCCTCGATCGTGCGCCACCTCGTCGATCGCGGCGCGGTCGTCGAGCTGCATCCGTGCACCACGAGCGCGGCGGAGCTGCTGGCCAACGACCCCGACGCGATCTTCCTTGCCAACGGTCCCGGCGACCCCGCCGCGCTGGACTACATCGTCCAGACGCTGCGCGAGCTGGTGGGGATCAAGCCGACCTTCGGCATCTGCCTCGGCCACCAACTGCTGTGCCGCGCCGTCGGCCTGCAGACGTTCAAGCTCCCGTTCGGCCACCGCGGCGCCAACCACCCCGTCAAGGATCTGCAGACGGGCAAGATCGAGATCACCTCCCAGAACCACGGCTTCGCGGTGCTCGGACCCGGCGGGGAGCAGACGATCCCCGGCGACGAGCCCGTCCGCTGGGAGACCGACTTCGGCGCGGCGCAGCTGTCGCACATCAACCTCTACGACCGCACGGTCGAGGGCCTGACGCTGCTCGACGTCGCCGGCGCCACGGTCCAGTACCACCCCGAGGCGGGGCCGGGACCGAACGACAGCCTCTACCTCTTCGACCGCTTCCTGACCCAGATCGCGGCTCACGAGCGGCCGGATGCCCGCCGCGCTCCGCTCGCGCTCAGTCACGAGAACGCGGGGCCGGATGCCCCGCGCAGGACCCTGACCTGATGCCGCGTCGCAACGACATCCAGCGCATCCTGATCCTCGGCTCGGGCCCGATCGTCATCGGCCAGGCGGCCGAGTTCGACTACTCCGGCGTGCAGGCCTGCAAGGTTCTCAAGGAGGAGGGCTACGAGGTCGTGCTCGTCAACTCCAACCCGGCGACGATCATGACCGACCCCGAGTTCGCCGACGCGACGTACGTCGAGCCGCTGCTGGCGGGCCCCGTGCGGCAGGTCATCGAACGCGAGCGGCCCGACGCGCTGCTGCCGACGCTCGGCGGCCAGACCGCGCTGAACCTCGCCAAGGAGCTGCACGAGAACGGCACGCTCGCCGAGTTCGGCGTCGAGCTGATCGGGGCCGACTACGAGGCGATCTGCCGCGCAGAGGATCGCGACGAGTTCCGCAGGACGATGGAGCAGGCGGGGCTGAAGATGCCGCGCTCGGCGATCGCGACGACGGCGCAGGAGGCCGACGACGCGATGATCGACATCGGCCTGCCGATCATCGTCCGCCCGGCCTACACGCTCGGCGGCCGCGGCGGCGGGATCGCCCGCACGCCCGAGGAGTTTCGCGAGATCGTCCGCGGCGGCCTCGACGCATCGCCGATCGGCCAGATCCTGCTCGACGAGTCGGTCATCGGCTGGGGCGAGTTCGAGCTCGAGGTCATGCGCGACCACAACGACAACTGCGTGATCGTCTGCTCGATCGAGAACATCGACCCGATGGGCGTGCACACCGGCGACAGCGTCACGGTCGCGCCGCAGCAGACGCTGACCGACCGCCTCTATCAACAACTTCGTGACCAGGCGTTCACGGTTATCCGTGCGGTCGGCGTGGAGACCGGCGGCTCGAACGTGCAGTTCGCGGTGAACCCCGCGACCGAGGAGATCATGGTCATCGAGATGAACCCGCGCGTCTCGCGGTCGTCGGCGCTGGCCTCGAAGGCGACCGGGTTTCCGATCGCGAAGATCGCCGCCCGCCTCGCGGTCGGCTACGCGCTGGAGGAGATCGACAACGACATCACGCTGCGCACGCCGGCCTCCTTCGAGCCGGCGATCGACTACGTCGTCGTGAAGTGGCCGCGCTTCGCGTTCGAGAAGTTCTCGGGCGTCGACGAGCGGCTCAGCACGCACATGAAATCCGTCGGCGAGGTGATGGCGATCGGGAGGACCTTCCAGCAGGCGTTTGCGAAGGCCTTGCGGAGCCGGGAACTGGATTGCATCCCCTCTGTGACGGGGACGGTGGAGGAGCTGCTGACCCGGTTGGAGATGCCGGGCCCGGACCGCTACGACGTCCTGCTCGCGGCGTTCGCCGCGGGGGCCGACGCCGAGGAGGTCGAGCGGCGCACGAAGATCGACCTCTGGTTCCTGCGCGAGCTGCGCCAGCTCGCGGCCGACCCGGAGGCGCCCTTCGCAGGCGAGCGCAGGTACAGGTCCGTCGATACCTGCGCGGCGGAGTTCGCCGCCGAGACGCCGTACTACTACTCCAGCTGGGAGCGCTTCGGTGTCAGCGGCGCAGGTGACCGGCACGAGGTCCGCCGCGGCGAGAAGCCGAGCGTCGTTATCCTCGGCGCCGGGCCCAACCGCATCGGCCAGGGCATCGAGTTCGACTACTGCTGCGTGCACGCCGCGATGACCGTCCGCGAGTCCGGCCGCGACGCGGTGATGGTCAACTGCAACCCGGAGACCGTCTCGACGGACTACGACACCTCCGACCGCCTCTACTTCGAGCCGCTGACGCTCGAGGACGTGCTCGGCGTCGTGGAGATCGAGCAGCAGCTGGATGATGCGGGCGCCGCCGATTCAAGCGAAACCGGATGCCGAGCGGGCGGCGGGCTCGCGGGCGTGATCGTGCAGTTCGGCGGGCAGACGCCGCTGAGGCTCGCCGCCGGATTGCAGCAGGCGGGGGTGCCGATCCTCGGCACGAGCGTCGACGCGATCGACCTCGCCGAGGACCGCGGTCGCTTCGGCGCGCTGCTCGCCGAGCTCGGCTACGAGGCGCCGCCGTACGCCACCGCCGACGGCGTCGAGCAGGCGCTCGCGGCCTCGCAGAGCGTCGGCTTCCCGCTGCTCGTGCGGCCCAGCTACGTGCTCGGCGGCCGCGCGATGGAGATCGTCTACTCCAGCGAGGACCTCGCCGACTACCTGCGCCGCACGGCACCGGCCGACGGCGCCCGCCGGGAGATCTTCCTCGACCGCTTCCTGGAGAACGCGATCGAGGTCGACGTTGACGCGTTGTGCGACGGCGAGTCGGTCTGGATCGGCGGCGTCATGCAGCACGTCGAGGAAGCCGGGATCCACTCCGGCGACAGCGCCTGCGTGCTGCCGCCGCACTCGCTCGGCCCGGAGATGCTCGACGAGATCTGCGAGCACACGCGCGGCATCGCGCTGGGCCTGAACACGGTCGGCCTGATCAACATCCAGTTCGCGGTCACGCTCGACGGGCGCCTGTTCGTGATCGAGGCAAACCCGCGCGCCTCGCGCACCGTGCCGTTCGTCTCCAAGGCGATCGGCGTGCCGCTGGCGAAGATGGCCTGCCGGCTCATGCTCGGCGAGCGCATCGAGGAGCTCGGGCTGCCGTCGGAGGCGATGCCGACCGGGCACGTCTGCGTCAAGGAGGCCGTACTGCCGTTCGACCGCTTCGCCGGCTCGGACGCGTTGCTGAGCCCGGAGATGCGCTCGACGGGCGAGGTCATGGGCGTGGCGCGCGACTTCCCGACGGCATTCGCCAAGGCGCAGGCGGCGGCGGGCGCGATCCTGCCGACGCAGGGCACGGTCTTCATCACGTTGACCGACGGCGACAAGGCCGGCGCCTACGCGATCGCCTCGCGGCTGGAGGATCTCGGCTTTCGCATCGTCGCGACCGCCGGTACGGCACAGGCGATCCGCGGCATGGGCGTGCGCGTCGACGACGTCCTCAAGAAGGTCGGCGACGGCTCGCCGAACGTCGTCGATCGCATCCAGGACGGGGAGATCGCGCTGGTCATCAACACACCGACGGGCTCGGGCGCGCGCGCCGACGGCTGGGAGATCCGCCGCGCGGCGATCGCCCGCGGGATCCCCTGCATCACGACGCTCTCGGGCGCGCACGCGGCGGCCCGTGCGATCTCCGCGGCGCGCAAGGGCGAGCCGAAGGTCCTCTCCCTGCAGGAGCTGCACCGCGACCGCCTGGGGGTGCGATGAGGACCGTCGCGCCGCTCGGCCGCCGGCGCGTCGAGCTGACCGGCGCCGACGACGTCGGCGCCTACCGCGTGCTGCGCGTCGAGGACCGCACGGGTCCCGTCCCGCAGGCGGGGCAGTTCTACATGCTCGCCGCCGTCGAGGGCTGGGGGGCGGGCCACGACGAGCGGCCCCACCTGCCGCGCGCGTTCTCGTTTCTGCACGCCGAGGCGGGCCGGCTGAGCTTCATGCTCGAGGTCGTCGGGCCCGGGACGCACCGCCTCGCGCGGCTGGTGGCCGGCGACGAGCTGTGGCTGACCGGCCCGTTCGGGCTGGGCTTCCGCGAGCCGCACGACGAGCGCCGCGCGCTGCTCGCCGGCGGCGGCGTCGGGATCCCGCCGCTCAGCGCGTGGGCGAGTGAGCTCGCGGCCGCCGGCGCGCCCGTGACGGGAGTGCTCGGCTTTCGCGACGCGTACCACGCGGCGGGCGCCGCGCTGATGGCCGCCGGCGACGTGACGGTCGCCACCGACGACGGCTCGGTGGGCCACCACGGGCTCGTCACCGAGCTGCTCGCCGCCGAGCTCGCCGCCGACGGCCACGCGGTGGTCTACGCCTGCGGACCGCCGGGGATGCTCGAAGCGGTGCGGGCACTCTGCGCGGCCCGCGACGTGCCCGCCCAGCTCGCCCTGGAGGCCGGCATGGCCTGCGGCTTCGGCGCCTGCCACGGCTGCGTCGTGCCGCTCGCCCAAGGCGGCTACATGCGCCTCTGCGTCGACGGCCCGGTGCTCGACGGCGACCTTCTCGTCGCCGTGCCCGCGCACGCATGATCGACTTCTGCGGCCTGCGCCTCGCGCACCCGATCATCAACGGCTCGGGCACCTTCGACGCGATCGCCGCGCAGCGTGCGTTCGGCGATGCGCTGCTCGCCGCGTTCCCGTTCAGCGCGTTCGTCTCCAAGACGATCACGCTGGCGCCGCGCGACGGCAACCCGCCGCCGCGGCTGTGGGAGGCGCAGGCCGGGATGATCAACTCGATCGGGCTGCCCAATCGCGGCCTGGACGGCTACCTCGAGCACGATCTGCCGCAGCTCGCGCGGCTGCCCGTGCCGCTCATCACGAACGTCATGGGCTCCACCGAGACCGAGGTCGCCCAGCTCGTCGAGGCCGTCGACGCGCGCCCCGAGATCGCCGCGATCGAGCTCAACGTGTCGTGCCCGAACGTCGCGACGGGCCTCGACATCGGCGCCGACCCGGTCTCGCTCGGCGCGCTCGTGGCGGCGGTGCGACCGCTGACGCGCAAGCCGCTGATCGTCAAGCTCACGCCGAACACGGCCGACGTCGGCGCGGTCGCCGCAGCCGCCGAGGCGGCCGGCGCGGACGCCGTGTCGCTCATCAACACGTTGCGGGCGATGGCGCTTGACCCGCGCAGCGCAAAGCCGTGGCTGGGTGGGCGCAGCGGCGGGATGTCGGGGCCGGCGATCCGCAGCGTGGCGCTCGCGCAGGTCGCCGCGGTGGCGTCGAGGGTGTCGATTCCGGTCGTCGGAATGGGCGGTGTGGCCGATGGAAGACACGCACATGACCTGATTTCGATGGGAGCGATGGTGGTCGCCGTCGGCACCGAGAACTTCAGAGATCCGTGCGCGGGGTCCCGCATATCGCAAGAGCTGAAATACCTGCAAATTGCGGGATCATCCTCGACCACCGTCGACGTATCTGAACCTCAACCTGAGGTCGAACTGAATTGCGGCGATTCGTGAAGATTGCGCTTGCGGCGCCGTTGGGAAGATGCAAGTATCGGCCCCGTTGATGCCGCCGTCACCGAACACCGCCACGAAGCACTCGGCGGCGCCAGAACGTTCGCTCACGCAG
The DNA here is from genome assembly GCA_038233375.1 of Solirubrobacterales bacterium. Classification (GTDB taxonomy): domain Bacteria; phylum Actinomycetota; class Thermoleophilia; order Solirubrobacterales; family Solirubrobacteraceae; genus CADCVQ01. Next base: position 1,005 of record JBBSMC010000028.1, on the reverse strand, counting down.
CGACTCGACGCGCTCAACCGTGCCAACGACGTCCGCACGCGGCGCGCGAAGCTCAAGAAGGATCTCAAGGCCGGGCGCTGCTCGATCCACACGCTGCTGCTCGATCCGCCTGAGTTCATCCTGACCGCGAAGGTCTTCGACATGCTGCTCGCGGTGCCGAAGTACGGGCGCGTCAAGGTCAACAAGATTCTCACGCAGTGCCGCATCTCGCCGAGCAAGACGATCGGCGGGCTGTCCGAGCGCCAGCGCAACGAGCTCGTCCGGCTCCTGCGCCGCTAGCCGCGGCCCCGTGCCGCGCGCGGTCGTCATCACCGGCCCGTCGGGCGTCGGCAAGGGCACGCTGATCCGCTCGCTGCGCGAGCGCATGCCCGAGCTGCAGCTATCTATCTCCGCGACGACACGCCTGCCGCGCGCGGGGGAGACGCAGGACGTCGACTACCACTTCATGTCGCCCGAGGACTTCGCGCGCCACGTCGCGGCCGGGGAGTTCGTCGAGCACGCCGACTACGCCGGCGCCCGCTACGGCACGCTGCGTTCCGAGCTCGAGACGCGCTCGTCCAGCGGTGCTGCGGTCGTCCTCGAGATCGAGGTCCAGGGCGCGCGGCAGGTGCGCGAGTCGATGCCGGGGGCGGTCCAGGTGTTCATTGCGCCCCCGTCGGTCGACGCGCTGCGCGCGCGGCTCGTGGGCCGCGGCACGGACTCTCCAGAACAGGTCGAGGCCCGGCTGCGCACCGCCGAGCAGGAGCTGGCGGCCAAGGACGAGTTCGCGTACGTCGTCGTCAACGACCGTCTGGAGGACGCCGTCCAGGAGCTCATCGAGATCGTGCGCGCGACGACCGACGCGGGTCCGTGAGCTACCCTGAGGGCATGATCTCTCCCCGCATCGACCGCCTGCTCGAGAACGTCGACTCGAACTACGCCTCCGTTGTCGTCGCGGCCAAGCGCGCGCGTCAGATCAACTCGTACTACCACAACCTCGGCGAGGGAACGTTCGACGAGTTCCCG
>JBBSMC010000027.1:0-36199 GCA_038233375.1 Solirubrobacterales bacterium | reverse complement strand
GTGACCAGCGAGACCCCAACGCCGGGCACTGGACGTTTACGGTCGGGCGCGGGCGGCCGGTCACCGAGGCGCTCGACTGGACGCTGCAGGGTGGGAACGCGGGGCAGCGGCGGCCATCGAGCTGCCGCCTGGAGCGGGTCGCGGGCGAGCGTGTGCGCGCCTGCCGGGGTCGAGGCCGCGACGCATCCGGGAGTTCACGGTACCGCGCGGAATGTCCAGGAGGCGCGCGATCTCACCGGGCGAGAGCTCCAGGCCCGGGGGACACGGACGAGCTCGACGTCGCGTAGACGTAGATGGTCGCGCAGCCGGGCTCGAGTTCCGCGAAGGCCAGGCCTGGACCGTCTACGCCGTGCGCCGCGAGGAGCCGCTTCCCGCCACGGAACCCTGAACACCTCCTCGGACTCAGGGGTTCTCTCTGGGACGCGCCGGTTACCGCGGACGAGCGCCTCGCCGGCGGGCTGACCGGCGCCGTCAATCGGCACGGGCAAGGCGAAGCACCTGATCGCCGGCGCCTTCACAAGCCGGTTACGCGAGCGCCCGGACGTCCGGCTTGGATGGCGCCAACCGACCTTGAGGGGGAGCTCGTGAGCATCACCGGAAACTGGGATCGCCGGATCAGCCGCAGAAAGCTGCTGCGCGGCGGGGTGCTGCCGTCGGCACGGCGATGCTCGCAGGCGGACTGGCGAACCGCGCGTGGGCTGCTGCACCCTTCGGCGACGAGCCCTTCCGCCTGGGCATCGCATCGGGCGACCCGTCGCCGGACGGCGCGGTCCTGTGGACGCGGCTGGCGCCCGACCCGCTCAGCCCGACGGGCGGCATGCCGCCAGAGGCCTTCGCGGTGCGCTACGAGGTGGCGGCCGACGAGGCCTTCACGCGCATCGTGCGCCGCGGCGCGGTCGAGGCGCTGCCGGAGTCCGCGCACGCGGTCCATGTCGAGCGCGGGCCTGCGGCCGGGCACGTGGTACTGGTACCGGTTCAAGGTCGGGTTCGCGGAGAGCCCTGCCGGTCGCACGCGAACCGCGCCGATCGCCGGCGCCATGGACCCGCTGCAGTTCGCCTTCGCCTCGTGTCAGAACTACTCCAACGGCCACTACGCGGCGTGGCGCAACATCGCGGCAGAGGACCTCGACCTCGTCGTGCATCTCGGCGACTACATCTACGAGGGTCCCGGCGATCCCGCGAACCCGCGGCTGCACGAGCCGCGCTACGAGATCCGCAGCCTCTCGGACTATCGGATCCGTCACGCGCAGTACAAGACGGACGCGAGCCTGCGCGCCGCGCATGCCCGTTTTCCGTTCCTGGTGACCTGGGACGACCACGAGGTCGAGAACAACTACGCCGACGAGGACTCCGATCCCGACGTGCCCCGCGACCAGTGGCTGGCGCGCCGCGCGGCGGCCTACCAGGCCTACTACGAGCACATGCCGCTGCGCCGCTCGTCGCGGCCCGCCGGTCCCGACCTCGGGCTGTACCGTCGCGTCGACTGGGGCGCCCTCGCCCGGTTCGACGTGCTCGACACGCGCCAGTACCGCTCCGACCAGCCCGAGCCCTGTCCGGTCGCCCTGCGCGACCCGACCGGCTACTGCCCCGAGGCGCTCGACGAGTCGCGCACGATGCTCGGCGGCGTCCAGCTGGGGTGGCTGCTGGACGGCCTCGCCAACTCGCACGCGCGCTGGAACGTGCTCGCCCAGCAGGTTCCCTTCGCGCCGAACGTCCAGCGCGACGGCGACGGCGCCCGCCAGTTCGGCGCCGACAAGTGGGACGGCTACGTCGCCGACCGGCGCCGCATCACCGAGCTGCTGGCGACCGGCGACGTCGCGAATCCCGTCGTCCTCACCGGCGACGTCCACGTCAGCCACGCGCGCGACGTCCCGCGGACCGCCGAGGATCTCGACGCGCCTGCGGTGGCCAGCGAGTTCATCGGCACCGCGATCTCCTCCGGCGACGCGGACCGGCCGCGACGGACAACCTACGGCGGGAGCGCCGACAACCCGCACCACCGCTTCACCGACAACCACCACGGCTACGTGCGCTGCACGGTGGCCCCGGGGCTGTGGACGACGGACTTCCGGGGGATCGAGAGCACGCGCGACCCGGCCTCGCCGGTGAAGACGGTCGCGAGCTTCGCGGTCGAGGACGGCCGGCCCGGAGCGACGCTGCTGCCCTGAGGCCTCCCATCCCTGAGGTCTCCCACGCATCACCCGGCGACCGCTTCTGCTTCGGCGATGCAGTCGCGATCTCGCGGCTCGTCGTAGGCCCTGGGCAGCTTGTAGCCGCGGTCGGCGAGCAGCGTGCGCAGGCGGTCGGGGTAGTCCGTGATGAGCCCGTCCACGCCGGCATCGATCAGCGAGGCCATGGTCGCGGGATCGTCGATCGTCCAGGGGATCACCGCGATCCCGGCGGCGTGGGCCTGTTCGACGAGCTCGGGCGTGGTGTACGGCACGTAGCCGGGGTCGCCGACCCTGCCGTTCTGCGGAGTGCCGTGAACGGGCGAGATCGCGTCCGCGTCGAACGACGCGGCCGCCTCGACGAGGCTCCCGCCGAAGTCGTCGATGTCGATGCCGCCCAGCCACGGCGAGGCGCCGGGCTGGCCGACCTGCAGGAAATCACCGTTGGTCAGCGCCACGATCGGCAGCCGCGGCTCGACCTCGCGCATGCGCATCAGCGCGCCCCAGTCGAAGCTCTGGATCGTCACCCGGTTGAGCAGGCCCGCCGCGCGGATCTCGCCCGCCACGATCTGCACGAACTGCTCGCGCGGCGCGGTCTGCTCGGGCGCCCCCGCCTCGACCTTGGTCTCGACGTTGAACCAGACCTGATTGGCCTTGAAGCAGCTCACCAGCGCGAAGACCTCGCTGAGCAGCGGGATCCGGGCGCCGTCGACGACGCGCTGCTGCGGGAAGGCCGCCAGGGGCTGTCCGCAATCGAGCGTCCACACCTGCGCGAGCGTGAGGTCCTTGACGTAGTCGCCGACGTAGGGAAACTCGGCGTCGCCGGGGAAGGCCGGCGCCGTGTCGCGGCACTTCGTGGCGGAGACCCGCCGGTCGTGCGTGACGACGGCCTGCCCGTCCTCGGTGATCTGCACGTCGAGCTCCAGCGTCGTGACGCCGACCCGCAGGGCGTTGGCGAACGCCTCGAGCGTGCTCTCGGTGACCAGCCCGAGCCCGCCGCGGTGAGCCTGGAGGTCGAACTGCCGCGGCCCCGGAGCGGGCAGGTGGTTGCCGATCTGGCCCGGCGAGCCGGCCGCTGATGCGGCGATCGCCGGCGCGGAGGGGACGGCGGCCGCGCAGGTCGCGGCGAGCACGGTGAGCGCCCGGCCGAGCGAGAGCGGGCGGCGAGGGCGAACAGGCGGCATGGTCACGGGTGCACCTCTGGCTCGTAACGCGCTCCAGTCGTGGAGCCGGACGCGCCACAACCTACGAAGGGCCGCGGGGCATGCCGTGAAGATCCGGTGCACGGCTCGGCGCTCCTGCCCGGATTCACCGGATGAACACCGCTCGGACACGCGCGGGCAACAACCCGCGGACCCGCGCGCAGCAGCATGACGACAATGACCCGAGCACGAGCATGCCTCCTCGCCGGCGTGCTGGTGGCGCTCGCGGCGGCCACGCCGGCGGCGGCCGCGCCGATCTCCGACGACCTGGTGATCTCCCAGGCCTACGGCGGTGGCGGCAACAGCGGCGCCCCGTACACCAACGACTATGTCGAGCTCTTCAACCGCGGCGACGCCGCGGTCTCGCTGGCGGGCCGGTCGATCCAGTACGCGAGCGCCACGGGGACGGGCAGCTTCGGCGCCGGCGCCGCGCAGCTGACCGTCCTGCCGAGCGTGACGCTGCAGCCGGGCCAGTACTTTCTCGTGCAGGAGGGCGCGGGCAGCGGCGCCGGCGTGCCGCTCCCGCCCGCCGATGCGAGCGGCGCGATCGCGATGGGCGCCACGGCCGGCAAGGTCGCGCTCGCCGACCGCACCACGTCGCTTGGATGCAACGGGTCGAGCACGCCGTGCAGCGCGGCGCAGCTGGCCGACATCCGCGACCTCGTCGGCTACGGCACGGCCAACTTCTTCGAGGGCTCCGCGGCGGCGCCCGCGCCGTCCAACACGCTCGCGATCCTGCGCGACGACGGCGGCTGCGCGGACACCGGCGAGAACGGCGCCGACTTCGCCGCGGCCTCGCCGGCGCCCCGCACGACGGCGACCGTCGACCCGTGCGCCGCCGGACCGCAGGACACGCCGCCGGCCGTCGCGACGACCTCGCCGCAGGACGGCGACAGCGGCGTGACACGCGACGCGGACCTCACCGTGACGTTCAGCGAGCCGGTGACCGTGTCCGACGAGGCCTTCGCCCTGGCCTGCGGCGGCGCCGAGCGGGCGCTGACGCGCTCCGGCGGACCGCAGACCTTCACGCTGGACCCCGCCGAGGACCTGCCGTCGAGCGCCTCGTGCACGCTGACCATCCGCGCCGCAGGGGTCACCGACCAGGACGGCGATCCCGATCACCCGGCCGCCGACCGGACCGTCGACTTCACCGTCGCCGAGCAGTGCGGCGACCTGTTCACGGCGATCGCGGCGATCCAGGGCGCCGGCGCTCGCAGCCCGGTGACCGGTGGCCGCGTCTCCACCGAGGGCGTTGTCGTCGGCGACTTCCAGGGGCCGACGGGCGACGGTACGCTCGACGGCTTCTTCCTGCAGGACCCGGTCGGCGACGGCGATGCCGCGACCTCCGACGGCATCTTCGTGTTCGATCCCGACGACACGCCGGACGTCCAGGAGGGCGATGTCGTCCGCGTGACCGGCACCGCGACGGAGTTCAAGCGCAGCGGCTCGGCCGTCGAGACGCTGACCGAGCTGACGAGCGTCACCGTGACGCCGTGCGGCGCGCGGGCCGCGCTGCCGGCGGCGCGCGTGCTCGACCTGCCGCAGGAGCGCTCCGCGCTCGAGCGCCTGGAGGGGATGCGCGTCCGCACGAGCGACGAGCTGACGGTGACCGAGCTGTTCAACCTGCGCTTCGGCGAGGTGCTGCTCAGCGTCTTCGGGCCGCTCGTGCAGCCGACCGAGCTGCTCGCGCCCGGTGACGCGGCGGCCGCGGCCGACCGCTCGAACGCCGACCGCACGATCCTCCTCGACGACGGTCGCTCGTCGACGAACCTCGACCCGCTGCGCTTCACGTCCGATGCCGACGCGCTGCGCCGCGGCGATCAGATCGCGGGCGACGTCGAGGGCGTGCTCTCGTTCGACTTCGACCGGTTCCGCATCCAGCCGACGAGCGACCCGCAGATCGTCGAGCGCAACCCGCGCCCGGCAGCCCCCGGGGACGTCGGCGGGGACGTCAGCGTCGGCAGCTTCAACGTCCTGAACTACTTCATCACCTTCGGCCGCAGCGAGGATCGCGGCGCGCCGAACGCCGCCGAGCTCGCCCAGCAGGAGGCGAAGATCGTCGCGGCGATCAACGCTCAGGACGCCGCCGTCGTCGGGTTGCAGGAGATCCAGGACACCAGCGACGAGCCCGCCTTCGGCAACGATCCCGACGCCGCGGTGGACCGGCTCGTGGCCGCCCTGAACGCCGCCGCCGGCCACGAGAAGTGGGCCGCGTCACCGGCGCCGCAGCCGTTCGGCAACACCGACGAGATCCGCGTCGCGCAGATCTTCCAGCCGGCCAAGGTCAGCCGCGTCGGCGCGCCGGTCGCGTTCCCCGATCCCGCGTTCGTCGGGTTGGGTCGCGTGCCGATCGCCCAGACCTATCGCTCCGGGACCGAGCGCTTCACCGTCATTGCCAACCACTTCAAGTCCAAGAGCTGCGGCGGCGCGACCGGCGCCGACGCCGACCAGGGCGACGGGCAGGCGTGCTACAACGCCACGCGCGTGCGCCAGGCGGAGGCCCTGCTGCGGTTCGTCGCCGAGCTCGAGCGCTCCACCGACGACGATGACGTCCTGATCGTCGGCGATCTGAACGCCTACTCGGCAGAGGATCCGATCCGTGCGCTCGAGACCGGCGGCTTCGTCAACCTGCACGCCCGCTTCGAGGCCCCCGACGATCGGTACTCCTACGTCTTCAACGGGCGCCAGGGCGTGCTCGACCACGGGCTGGCGACTGGATCGCTGGCGGCGAAGGCGACCGGCTCGGACCTGTGGCACATCAACGCCGACGAGGCCCGCGTCGAGGAGTACGGCGGGTTCGACGAGCTGTACACCGCCGATCCGTACCGCTCCTCCGACCACGATGCGACGAAGATCGGGCTCGACGACGACGTGCCGCCGACCTGCAACGGCCACCAGGCCACGATCGTCGGCACGCCGGGCGACGACGTCATCCGCGGCGGCAACGGCGACGACGTGATCGTCAGCTTCGAGGGCGACGACAGGATCTACGCGGGCAACGGCGACGACATCGTCTGCGCCGGCACGGGCGACGACACCGTCGACGGCGGCAACGGCGACGACGAGCTCTATGGCGGCCCCGGCGCCGACACGCTCGACGGCGGCCGCGGCCAGAACCGGATCGAGCAGGACTGAAACGAGGGCCGGAGCTCGCCGGACCTGGATCCCGGGCGGTGACCACGCACCCACCAACCCTGCGGCTGCTCGCGAGCCGGGCGGCGGTGAACCAGGCGTCGCCGCTCCGTTCCCGCTCGCGGGCTGCACCGGCCAGCAGTGGCCGGTGCATTCAGATCTTCTCGTCGTCGACAAGACGTCGTCCCCGGGGACGTCTGCGTCATCGATGTTGTCGTCATCGCCGTCGTCGGCGTCGCCGCTCTCCCAGGTGGGTCGGCGCGGCCCGGGAGGTTGCTCAGCTGCACTCTGGCATCTCGCACCCATCTGCGGTGGTTCCAGATCGGCCCGCCTGGACCCACGCGAGATCCTGCCGCAACGCGGCTCGTGGTTGGCAACGATTCGTGATCGCCGAGGGCGCTCGCGGGTCTCCGAACGCCTCACGGACCGCGGCTTGAGCGCGCTGAAAGCGCTCACCGCGCAGCCAGTGGCCGGTCGGCCCGCCGAGCAGCACCGATGCGAGGTCATAGATTGCGCCCGCTGCCCCGCAGCCGTGACAGCACCAGCCTTCACCGGCGTCCCTGCCGACATGGCAGCTCGGCGTCGCGTCCTCATGCGCGGGGTTGGGGCAGGAGACGAGCCCGTGCTGGGGCACCTCGATGCCGGCGAGCACGTGGAAGTACTTGACCGGTGCGATCCGCTTGTACGGATCGTCGTGGTTGACCGGCGCGCCCGCACGGGCTCGCCGCCGTGGGGGGTGCGGTGCGTCGGGCAGGTCGCCGAGCAGACCGTGCGCGGACCATGGTGCGAGCGCGAGGTCCGCCCAGATGATCCGCGCGTGCCGACCGGACTTGCCGTTTACGGTGCGGGCGAGGCGCATGACCCTTGAGCGGTCCTTGCATGCGGGGTCTGCGATCGTCGGTACCGGCCGCCCGTCGCGCAGCTCGTGCCCCAATCCGTAGATGAGATGCTCGTGCGCGTGCTCGATCGCGTCGCCGCGCAGGGCGCTGTGAAGGCGCCAGTAGCAATGCACGCCGCCCGATCCGGCGGATTGGATGATGAGGTGGGCTGGCTTGCGGCTCAGCAGTCGCCTGACCGCCGGTAGGCCATCGTGGCCGTCGACATCGATCCACAGCCAATCGGTGTGGCTGACGTGCGTCTTGCTCGCGGCGCGCTCGTGGCGTACGGCCGGCGCGATGAAGACCTCCTCCCCGCGTTCGGCGTGGCGTGCGATGAGCGCCAGCGCCACGTCGATCGAGCCTTCACCGGCCGACGCGCCGCCGGGCAGGAAATGTGTCGGGTCCCGGCGGGTCGTGATCCGCAGCCTGCCGTCGCCGGCGCGTCGCCCCGCGGCGATCTCGACGAACCCGTCGCTTTGGGAGTGCAGAAGTCCGAGGTGAATGGCGCGGTGGCGGCGCGCGGGCAGCGCGCCGCTGAAGAGGCGTCCATCGGCGAGACGGATCCGCGTCGTGAGCGGAGGATCGGGGCCTGCGATCACGGCCGCGGCGATCTCACCGCGGGCGGCGGGTGATCCGCTCGACGCATACGGCGGTCCGGCCGCCTGATCGTTCTCGCCTGTGACGTCCTGCGTCGTGGTGCGATGCATGGCTGCTCCTTGCTGAGGTAGGGGTTGTTGCGGGACCGATGGCCGACCCGCCTGCTCACGCGGCTCCGCGCGGCTCGAGCTGGTCGCTGAGCGCCTGGGCGTCGGCGGGGGCGATCAGCCCCTCGCCGACGGCCTGCCATGCGTCGTCGCGCCAGCGTGATGCGGTCGTGCGCGAGACCGTCGCGCTGTGCTCGACGGCCGCCCAGGCCGGGTGCGTTCGATCGGGCGTAAGCGTGGCGCTGCGGCGCGCGTCGATGCGCGCGATCGCCGCCGCGGTCCTCGCAGCGAGGCGGATCTCGACGCTGTCGTGCTGTTGCAGCGTTGCGACGAGTTCGAGCACCGCGGGTCCGATTCGGCGCGGTGCACGTCTGCGGGCGCGCCTCGGGGCGCGTGGTTCGCTCATGGGGCTGGCCGGTGGTGGCTGGTGGCCCGGCGGCGGACCGGTCGTGTCGCCGCGCGGCGAGTGTGTCGTGTCATTGGTGCCTCGCTTCGCATGTCGTCGGCCCCGTGCCGGCGACCCCCGGCGCCCGTGACATCGCCCGCCGCGCGCGCGGCACGAGGGCTGTCGCGTGCGCCGGTTGGTCGCCGTCGCGGCCGTCATGTGGCGCCCCCTGGGGGCACGCCCGTGTTCGGTTCGGCCGCGGGTGGCGGCCGTTCGTGGCGGTCAGCCGCGGCGGCCGCTGATCCGTCGCAGCGCGCCGGCGAGGCCGACGTGCGCCACGGCGTGCGCCGCCTCGGCGCGGTGATCGGGCTCGAGGTGGGCGACGAGGTCCAGGGCGCCGCTGTCATAGCGGCGATGACAGGACCGACAAAGCGCGACGACGCACAGCGCGTCGTCGCAGCCGCCGGCGCTGCGCGCGATGAGGTGCGCCGGTTCGATCCGGGTGTGACTCCCGCAGACCGGGCAGCGCGCGCCCTTGACCTTCGTGCGCTGCGCGGCCGAGGCCGGGGCGAACGGGCGGCGCTTGAGCGCGGTAGTGCGCCGCAGCGCCGTGCGCCGCGCGGGGGGCCGGACGCGGCGAAGCGGCCGGCCGCGCCGGATCGGCGTGCGCCTCATGACACCTGCGCGAGCGGTGAGCTCGTGTCATCGGCGACGGAGCCGTCGATGAGCTTGTAGCCGACGCCCCACACGTTGATCTCGAAGTGCTCGCCGCTGGCGCACAGCTTGTGGCACCCATCCGTGCGCGACGGTCGCGGTCACCCGGCCGTCGCTGGCGCTCAGGCAGCAGCAGCGAATGCCGTCGCCGGGGAGCGGGACCCCCGCGCGGAGTACAGATGCTCGGCGTTGTAGGCGATCCTCCAGTCCTCGACGAGAACCCGTGCCTCGACCAGGCGCAGAACTCCTCCATGTTCAGCAGCTCGTCGCGGACACGCGCGTTGAGGGACTCGCGAAGGGGTTCTGCCGCGGCGATCCGGACTCGATGTAGCGCGTCGTGACGTCCGCGCCGGCGCACCAGTCGCGCAGCGGTTGGCGGTCAGATGGGACCGTTGTCGCAGCGCAGAGTCTCCAGGCACCCGCACTGGACAACGAGGTCCTCGAGCACCGCGACGGTCTAATCAGCGGTGATGGGCGATCGACGCGCATCGCCGACGACACGCGCGTGAACTCATCGACGATGTTCAGCAACCCGAGCATCCGCCCCATCGGCGCTCCTGTCGTACTGGTAGTCCATCGCCCACAGCTGATTGGCCCGCTCCGCGCCCAGCCCCGGCGTCGGGTCGCCGGTCCGGCGGGGCTGCGCGTCTTCTGCGGCACCCGCAGGCCTTCCTCGCGCCACAGACGCTGCACCCGCTTACGGCTGTCGCTGGGGCCCACGCCGCGGCGGCGCCCGGGTAGCGGATTCCCCGCACGTGAGGCTCGTCGATCCGGGTCGGCACCGGCCTCCTGGCCGTCACCCCTCAGCCCATCCGCGGAGCCCGCTATCGTCCTCGGTGTCTACTCCACACTCTCCCCGCGGTGGACCGACAACCGGGTCCGGTCACCAGCGCCCGGCCAGGGCGCGGGCGCTCACCTTGATGCAATATCGGGTAAGCGCAGCGCATTCGATGCCACGACTTGCGCAAGATGCGGCCGTCTGACTAACCGCGGCCGTTCCGGCAGACCTTCTTGTGAGATGCGCACCACAAGCGGTCCGCGGACCCTGACGGACAGTTCGTGATGATGCCCAGCGGGCGATGCCGATGCAGGGGATCTCGGGGCGTCCATCGCCGCAACCTCCGTTCCGCGTCCCAGGCGATGAACCTCCTCCGACAGTAGTGTCAGGGAGTCGGACACCTGTCTGATATCGACACGGGGCGTCCGTCGCAGTCGATACCCGACGCTTGAGTAGGCAGCGAGGCTGGTATGGCAACGCGGTGCGTGCCGCTCTGGGTTTCCACGGAAACCTCACGCGCCCCCGGCAGAGTCGCGCTCACAACGCCGTCATTATCGGCGCCGAGCGTCCTGGCACTGCCATCGTTCATGGTCGCCCTCACATGGCTTCCCTGCGGGGCAAGCATTGTGAGTTCGGCCTTGATAGGGCGCGTCGGCGTGACGAGCATGGCCACGAGACCCTGCTTGAGCGCAACGCCGGTGTCCAGGCAGGTGACGCCGTACCCGACTGGTGGGTCGGGCACGACGAGGCATACGGTGCCGTTGCCAGGAACCGCCCAGCCCTTGCCGGTGGTCGTCGATACAGCTCGACTGAGGTCAAGATTGCGTCCAGACACGGTAGAGTTGCCTATCTGCTCTCGTACCTTCGTTGGCACTTGATCCGCCGCGGTTCGTGTACGTGCGAATGCCGCGAATCCACCTCGCTGATCGCCTTGGACCGCGCTGACCACAGGTCGCTGGTCTGGCTCAAACGGGCCGACTGGATCGGATGGCACGCCGGTGGCCAGCGCCACACTCCCAGCGCCAGCGCCGATCGCTCCGATGGTGACAACTACAGGCCATCTACGCATCGCGGGCATGTGGAGCTTCATGAGTTCCTTCGCGTCATCATTACCGTGTTCAGGGACATGGGGTTTCGCTTCCCCAGTACATAACGCCGGTCATCCTCGTGTCTTGATTATGCCCGTTCGCCATCCATCCGTACAGCACGTTTGCGCCGCTGTATGACTTGCAGACGTTGCCGACGCCGTACATCCATGAGCCATACTGCTGGTAGCTCGCTGTGAGGGCCGAGGCCCAGACCCCCGTATTGCCGCCGTAGTACGTTGCCACGTAGTTACGCCGCAGCGAGTGCTTAACTTCCGCGCAATTGTCTCCCGACTGCCCAGCAGCCTGTAAACCCCGCCCGTAACAGTAGAGGTTGGTACCGGCCTCGGCATGTGCTGCTCCGAGGAGCAATATGAGGCTGCACGCGCACGTGCTTAGCCATGCGCGAACCAACAAGCTGTGTCTCTCGGCAGTCATCGTCCTCGCGTTCGGGGCGGTGCGTATGGACCGAGACGACCAACGCGCATCTTGGCACATCAGGAGGCACTCGTCAACGCTGATGTGCAGCCCGGACGGAGGTCGTTGTTGAGAACGACTGTGACAGCCATTTTCACGGATTTTCCAGAAACCAGTTCACCGGCATCCGGAGCGACTCGGCTCAAGCTCGCGATTGATCGTTCGGAGGAACTTCTTGAACTCGATCGCGAGGTGGCGATTGTGGAGCGCACCGATGACCTTGCCGGTGGTGAGGGGCCACGCGGCGTAGATGCTCGACTTGCCAGTCCGGTTGTAGTCATGCGCCGTCGTCGTGCAGCGCGCGCACGAGTCCGAGCACCGCGGGGCCGATGTGACGCAGTGTGCGCCGCCGTGACGGTCGGGCGCTCATGGCGGCGAGGAGGTGCGTGTGGGCCGGTGGTGGCGGCCTGTGGTTCGCGCAGCGGCGCGACGGGCGTGGTGTCATGACATGCTTCGCTTCGCTGTCTGCGGACGGCGAGCGAAAGCCCGGAGATGACGACTGGCACAGCGTCCATCGCCGTCGTGACGATGCCATCCCCGGCGGACAGGCGCTCGCGATCTCGCGTGCGTTGGGCGCGGAAGCCCCGCGCTCGCGATGTCTCACGAATCTACCCAGGCGCAGAGACGTCGTCGCAAAAAGCAGCCTCGTCGGCTCGTCGGGGTCTCCTGAGTAACGGCGTCAAAACGGCGGGCGATGCTGCTTCTAACGCGCGTTAGAGGCAGGCCCGCGACGCCGCGATCGCCACCGTCGAGCAGGCCGCACAAGGCCGCCGCACAGAACCACCACCGCGCCGCGGCGTCGACTGAGCCCCGCCCCCCCGTGGCGATCGTCGTCCTCTGGTCGCTGGCGATCGAGTCGCAGAGCGTTGCCAGTGCTGCCGCCGACCGCGGCGCCGATCGCCGCGTCGACGTCGGCGGGCGGGGTCTCCGAGCACGCGGCGTTGCTCTATAGCGGCGGGGCGGCGATGTTCCGCCATCGCACCGGGTCAGCGTGCCGTGAGTTCCCGCTTGACCCCGGCATCAAGGTCTACGTCGAAACGCTGGCGGCTGCCGGGATCGAAACGTTCGAGTCGTGCCAGGGCGGGGAGGGCCACTCGATCCCGGAGCCTACCGTCGTCAGGTTCCACGGCGAGCGCGGCGAGGGCTTGCGTGCCCTCGCCGTAGCTCTACAGGGTGATCTGCCCGTGGCGGACCTTCGCCGGTACTGGTCAGTGATCGACGGCGAGCCGACTGGCCCGTACTGGGAACTGACCTTTCGTCAGAGGCGCTTGCAGTGATCGCACTTCGGCAGGCCGCCAGTGCCGCTCTCGCGGTTCTTGTCCTCGATGTTCTTGCCCTCCGTGCACTGGTTGTTGTCGTGGTACACGTCCTTTTGCACCTTGGAGTAGAACGGCTTTACTTGCATGGCGCGTGTCCTTCCCTCGCGGATTTCGCCGCGCGGCCTGCCAGGGTCACGCGACCACCCGACAGAGTAGATCTTTCTGGGGGCCGGGTCGTCGTGGCCGCGCCTTACGCGGCGAGCGGTACGGCGCGCGCCCTCGCAAGGGCGGTCGCGACGTGACGATTCCAGGTCGCCGGCGCGCAGGCACCCCACGCGTCCTGCACCGCGCCGCCTAGGACGTCGGCGTTCAGCATCACGAGCGCGCGGTCGGCGCCGACATCGGCCGCGAGCCGGTTGAGCGTCTGCGCGTACGAGCGCCAGCTGGAGGCCGCGAGATCGCCCCGCGCGAGGAACGCGTCGACCGCCGCCCCGACCGTCCGCACCACCTGTTCTCGGGGTCCAGCCAAGATAAGGCCGAAAAGTCCATCAGCCGCCGCTGAGCGACTTGATCGCGGGCTACTGGTCGACGAGGAGGAGGTCCAAGGGCGCCCACGACGTGATCACGGGCCTGGCCGCTGCCGCGGCGGCCGAAGCGGTATGTGCTCGACGACGCGACGGATCACGCGCACGAAGCGCGTCAACGGCGAGGGCCTGGAGTGGTGCGGCGTCTACGACGAGCAGCTGCGGCGCTGGCGCCGGCAGCTCGCCAAGAGCGACCTCGAGGTCGGTCTGGAGTACCTGTTGCGCGCGGATCCTCAGGCCTGACGGGTCCGGGGTCTCGCGGCGATGGCGTCGATCGAACGGACGGCATATCCGCGGTTTCGGCGGGTGGTGACGGCGCTGGAGGTGGCTGCGTTGAGCCCGACAGCCGACGACGTGCGGTGGGCGAGGGCGCGGGCGCGGGCGGATGAGCACTTGCTGGCGCTGGTCGTCGCGCTGGCGTGCTCGCCCCAGCCCCGGGAACGCCAGACCCGCAGTTTGCGACGAGCAAATCGGGGCGGCTAATGGACTTTTCCGCCTTATCTTGGCCGTACCCCCGATAGTTCTGTGAGGGGGCGACGGAGGCTCGGCGACGGAGGCTCAGAAAAAAGCAATGTTCGTGCCAATCATCGTGCTTCACACGCGAGAGGTCGCAGGTTCGAAACCCGCCGCGCCCATGAGAAGAAATAGCTGCAAACGAACGGGTTTGCGGCGGCGTGGCGCTGGCGCCCGCGGACCCCAAAGTGGCTCGATGGCCTATTCGATGGCCTAAACCGCATCGCGGGGCATGATATCCGCGGCCCGGACGCCTCGCTCTCGTCTCTGCTCAGAGACGAGATCAGGCCATGCCTACCGCCTTGAGTCGGGTAGTCACCGCTCCGACGAGCGCGGCACGATCCGTGGCCACCAGTTCAACAAGGTCGAGATGTTCCATTTCATCGAGCCGGAGCAGGCAGACGCTTCGTTAGCGGAACTGATCCAGCGGACCGAGGGCCTCGTCGAGGGGCTCGGCTTGCATCACCGGACGTCGTTGCTAGGCACGCGTGACGCGAGCGCGACAATGGCGCTGACGTATGACGTCGAAGTCTGGATTCCGAGCCTGGGCAGTTACAAGGAGGTCTCCTCCGCCTCATGGGCGGGCGACTATCAGGCACGCCGCGCGCGCATTCGTTATCGACCAGAGAGCGGGAAGGGCACGCGCTTCGTGCACACGCTCAACGCATCGGGTCTCGCGACGAGCCGGCTGATGCCGGCCATCGTCGAGCAGTGCCAGCAGCCGGACGGGTCGGTCGTCGTGCCGGAGGTGCTTCGCCCGTGGCTCGGCGTTGACGTTATACGATCCGACTGACGTGGGCACGGGTCCCTCCGAGCCCTCCACGTGGCGGGCCTTGATGAGCGGTTTATTCATAGACCTAAGTCTATATGCCACCGGTGGCATCTAGAGGTACGCGACGCCGAGGTACCTCAGCAGCTGGAACGCCAGCGCCGCTCGTGTGCAGCAGTGCCGCGAGCCCGGTGATCGCGGCAGCCATGTGTGGCACGATCCCGAGGGTGCATCCGGCTGCGGCGACGAGGCTGGCTCGGCCGCCACGGGACAGTCCGGCCGCCAGCGTGTAAAGCACCCCGGTGCCCGGCGTGGCGACGATGATCAGAGTGGTCAGCAGGAACTCGACACCCACACGGCAGTCCTTACCTCGCGTCTTGACATCTGCGACTCCAGCCTATTCGGTGGCGCTGTGGTCGCCGGCGAGTCCGGGAACCTGCTGCTGCTCGACCCGCTGCGCCCTTGCGCCGTGTGAGGTTCGCCCACCCGGGTAGGCGCCTGGCATGGCTGCTGATATCCCCGGCATCACCGCGATGTTGTTCCCCAAGGCGATCGTGAACGCGTTCCTCGTGGAGGCGGACGTCCTGACGCTGATCGACACCGGTACGCCGGGCGGTGTCGGCAAGACGCTCAAGGTGTTGCAGCGGTCGGGCCGCCGACCTGAAGAGGTCGAGCGGATCATCCTGACGCACCGACATGCTGATCACGCCGGGAACGCGCGGACGCTCGCCAGCCTCACCGGGGCGCAGGTGCATACCGCTCCCGAGGACGCGGCCTACGTGCGCGACGGCAGCGAGCAGCCACGGCCGCAGGTGGCCACCCCGCTGGGGCGCGTCCTGGTGCCGTACGTAAAGGTCGCGCTGCCCTGGCGGCTGGACTCTGTTCCGGCCGTGCAGGAATCCCTCGCCGACGAGTCGACGGTCGGTTCGTTCCGCGTCCTTCGGACGCCGGGCCACACCGCTGGTCACGTCTCGCTGCTGTGGCCCGAGCGCGGCATCCTCTTCACCGGTGACGCCGCCGCGCACATCACCGCACTGGGCCCGCATCCCGCCGCCGATGACCCCGAGCAGGCACGCGAGAGCTTTCGCCGGTTGAGCCAAGAGGACTTTGACAGCGCGTACTTCGGGCACGGCCGACCGATCAAGAAGAACGCGGGCGCGGCCTTCCGCGCAGCGTGCTGACTTGGCCGACCGGACCCAGGCAGGTGCGCTTGAGTGCATCAGCGGGGCCGCGTGGGCCAGCGCTCCGGTAGCCAGGTGGCTTTCCTGAGGAGACCACGAGGTTTCGCAGATGTCCGCCGTCACCAAGCCGCCGGACGCGGCCGGTGTCGGCGCCGAAGACCTGTTCGTGCTGTTGACCGATGCGTCGAGGAGAGGGAGCGCAGCCGCTACCGCGTCTGCGCTGTTCGACAGCACCCGCTGGCAGCAGGGTCTCGACCGGGCGAGCGAACTCGGAATCCGCATCGGTGCGTCCACGACGTTTCGCGTGATTGTCCGAGTCCGGTCGGAGCGCGATTTCAAGCGCACCGACCTGCGCGCCGCGTTGACTGCTCAGGTGCGACGGTGGCGGCCGCGGTGGCGCTTCGACGATCCCGCGGACCTCGAGCTGTGGGCCCTCGAGACGCGCCATGGCCAGTTTCGGCTTGCCGCGCGCCTGTCAACGTCGACGATGCGCCAGCGAACCCCGCGGGTCATCGAGAGGCCCGGTTCGCTGCGACTCGTGATCGCTGCAGCGATGATCGCCGAGGCCGGGCGGCCGTCGGGGATCCTGGTCGACCCGTTCTGCGGCAGTGGAACGATCGTTGCCGAGGCACTGGTATCGGGATGGCTAGCGATAGGTAGCGATCTCGACGAATCGGGTCGCCGGCTTGCTCGTAGCGCTTCTGGCGGTAGTGCGCCGTCGACGGTGAGATCGACAGCCTTGCCGCGATCTGCGGATAGCTCAGGCCCTGCCCGCGCAGGTCGGCGACCTGCAGCACCTTGTCGGTGAGCCCGGTGCTGCGCCGGTCCAGGCGGTCGGCGGCCTCGAACATCGCGCGAACCTCGTGGGGCTCGAGGATCGGCCGGCGTGGACGATGGTGGCGCAGGCGACGCACCCTGCGCGCCCGGTTGTCGCGCAGGTAGCCGCGCTCGACCGCGTCGTCGAGGATGCGGCTCAGCAGCGCCAAGCACTTGTTGATCGACTCGTTTGACAGTGGCCGCAGCGGCATGTTGTGCGCATCGCGCTCGACGACGCCCGCATCGAGCAGTTCGGCGATCCGCCGGCTCTCCTTCAACAGCGCCGTCTTGACGGCGGTGACGCGCGGGATGTCAAACGTCGACAAGCGCTGATCGCCGAGGTGCGGCAGCAGGTGGCTGCTCAGACGCCATTTGACGTCTGCGATCGTGCTGGGGCGCCACTCGAGGGCGTTGTCCTCAAGCCAGCTGGAGGCGTACGCGCGGAACGTCGGATCGCTCTCCTCGCCAACGACAGGCCGTGCGGGCGCTGCCCACGTGCCGGCCCCCACGGCCTTGATCTGCTCCTCGAGCTCGACCTGGGCGCGGGCCGCTGTCCAGCCGTCGCGATCGGTGCCCAGGCGCACACGGTGCCGACGCCCGTCGACGGTCACGCGCGCCCAGAAGGTCCGCAGGCCGTCCTTGCGCTTGACGATCTCAACGCTGCCGCGTGCCGGGCGGGGCATCCGCCACTCCTCCTAGATCGCTGCCCGCGCGCCGCGGACGGTCAGCGAGCACCTGCTTGGCGGGCGGGTACGCCAACCGCCGACTACCCGGCCGCGTACGGGGCGCGCCCAGCACCGTCGAGTCCGTGCCGTCATGCGGCCCGAAGATGCCGATCGCCACGCCGCGCGGGGAGAAGCGCCACTCGTCGCTTCCGGGCAGCCGGAAGCCGCCCAGCCGCCCGGCGTTTGCATGTACCCAGTCGCGGCGGCGCCCGAGGATCCGCGCGACCTGAGCGGTCTTCAGCAGCCCGACCTCGCCGCCCGAAGTCCGAGCCGCAGCACTGAGCAGTTCGATGAGTTGCTCGGGTGAAGCGACGCCAGCCATCTGTGTCCTGCTGTCGGCCACACCGCGACTGCGACCCCCCAGCACCGCGCCGGACTGCCGTCGTGGGCGACGCGCGGTCGGTGCGCGCAGGTGAGGTCCGCGCCGCAGACACGTGCTCGTCGCGGTCGGCCTGGCGGCCGGCCGACGTTTAGGCGATCCGATGGCCGAAACACCCGGCCAGATCGCGTAAGAACCGGCAGGATCCGGTAGGCCGGCCCTGGTTACATCGCGCTTTTTGCCTGCAAATGGGCCGGTGTGCGGTGTGCGGTTTGCTGATGAACCTGTCGCGCTTCACACGCGAGAGGTCGCAGGTTCGAAACCCGCCGCGCCCATCGATCGAACGTCTGATCATCCGATTCGCCTCGTAGGTTCGGCTGGTGCCGTTCCTCTCACTCGAGTTCAACCTCGAAGCCCTTCGGAAGCTCGCCGAGCGCGGACTGTCCAAGGAGGACGCGCTGTCGCTCTTTCGAGCGGCTCAAGTCGTCTGGACGACGAACCCGAATCCGCGTGCCGAGCACAGTCGCTACGTCATCGGCCCGACGCCAGATGGCCGGATGATCACGGTCGTCGTCGACCGCGACACGGACGACCACGGCCGATGGCACGTGATGACGGCATGGGACGCCACTCCGGCCCAGATCGCCCTCTACCGGAAGGCCCGCTGACCCGTCATGATGGAAGGCATGGCCGACGTTCACAACAACGCTCCCGACGCGTTCGACGACGCGCTCGCAGGGGCTGAGGTCCACGTCACGCCCGGCAACCCGGACGTCGCGGTGACCGTCACGGTTCCCGTCGACGGCGGGACACTCGACCGCCTGACCGAACGCGCGGAACGCGAAGGCCGCGACATCGAGCAGGTCGTCGCCGACGCACTCCGCGCCGCGGCGGCGTAGCAACACGACCGCTGCGGCCACGTGCCGCGGAGCAGGGTCGTAGCAGGGCAACCGCAACCCCGACGCCGTCAACCTCTCGAACCAATCGCGCCCACCCCTGGCACTTCGGCGTCGCTTCGCGATTGCAGCCCGGTGGTGAGGCGGGTCGTCGCCATCATCGGGATGCTTTCCAGCCGGTTCGGTGCCAGGGCAAGGCAGTCTCACGACGAGCGTGCCTACACGACGCTGAGCGGCGTCTCCTGCGGTTCCTCCTCGTTGGGGCAGCCGGTATCGAGGAGGCTGCCGCCGACGACGTGATCCTCGGCATCGGCGTAGCCGAGCGCCGGGCAGCGATCGCAGCTGATGAGCATCTCGGAACGATGGCGCGCGACCAAGGCCGGCTCGTGCCCCAGCGCGGCGGCCCTGGCGGCCATCTCTTTGAGGGCCGCCATGTACTCGCCGTCGCCGGTGTCGTCGTCGGGCCGACCGACCAGCAGCGCGTACACAGCACACCCGTCAGCACCGGTCCGCACCTCGATGCGGTCCGCCCGTGCCTGGGCGCGAATGACGGCCCGCCAGGCGTCGGCCTCCTCGATCTGACGAGCGTCCGTTGGCCAGGAGCTCGCCGTAGTCGTCGCGGCGCGACAGGCGCACAAGCAGCCGGTCGATCCGGCGGCGGATCTCAACGGGCCCATGCATCTGGCTCTCCTTCCGCTGACGGATCGGCGGCGCGGTCGGCGGCATCGCGGATCTCGGCCTCGATGTCGACCGGGCCCGCGCCGCGCCATTCGTTGAGCACGTGCGTGTAGGTATCCAGCACCGTGGACGTCTTGTCGCCGAGCTGCTCAGCGATCTCGGCGATGGACAGCCGCTTCTCGGCGATGAGCAATGAAGCCCAGGTGTGGCGCAGATCGTAGGGTCGTCGCGACGGTAGGCCGACGGCCTCGGCCGAGGGAACGTAGACGCGTCGGCGCCAGTTGCGGTACTCGTCGGCGAACCACAGGCGGCCGTGGACCTCGTGGGGGAACACCAGCGCGCCGTCGTCGGGCGCTCCGGACTCCTGCCGCCACGTCAGAAGGTCACGGCGGATCGGCGGTATCAGGTCGACGGTGCGGCTGCGTTTGCGGGAGCGC
The DNA here is from genome assembly GCA_038233375.1 of Solirubrobacterales bacterium. Classification (GTDB taxonomy): domain Bacteria; phylum Actinomycetota; class Thermoleophilia; order Solirubrobacterales; family Solirubrobacteraceae; genus CADCVQ01. The sequence goes on along the minus strand of JBBSMC010000027.1, from coordinate 16,499 downwards.
TTGCGATTCTTCAGGCGATCGAGTTGGCCGTCGGCGTTGGCGAGCTCGACCAGCAGCGTCGCCTTGCGCACGGCGTACCAGTGCAGCGCGAGCGCCTCCTGCGGTCGCAGCCCCGTGTACGCCATGAGCCGCACTAGCACGGCGCTGAGGCGGCTGCCGCCGCGTTCGAGGTCGGCCACGAGCCGCTCGACCTGCAGCGGCGTCAGCGGACGGGCGACGCGCGACGGTCCCGGCGAGGGCTTGCGCACCGCCTTGAACGGGTTGAACGCCACGTCGCCGTACTCCACGGCGTCGCGAAAGACGCGCTGGAGCATCGCCATCGTCTTGACAACCGACGTGGGCCCGACGCCCGCCGCCAGCAACTCGCCGCGGAAGGCGACGACCAGGCGCGCGTCGATCTCGCGCATCGGCAGACGGGCAAGACGCGGGGCGGCGTGTGCTTCCCACAGGCAGCGATAGACCGCAAGCGTCGCTCGCGCGAGCTCGGGCATCGCGCGCTCGACCCACCACTGCTCGAAGAACGCGCCGAGCGTCTGGGTGCCGGCCTGCTCCTGACGAAGCTCCTCCGGGCGCCAGCGCCGCGCGGATCGCAGCCGCGCGCGGTAGTCCAGCGCGTCCTCGAGGCTGTCGAAGCTGCGCCGCCGGCGCGTGCCGTCGACGTCGGTGACACGGACGCTGAAGACTTCGGTGACCGTCCCGTCCCTGCGGGTGAAGCGCCGGACCTCGACGCCCTCGGGGACCGTGGATTCGGTCATGGCCCATCTCCACGACGCGGGGGAAGCGGCAGCCGGGCGGGAGCCTCTGGACGTCGCCGCGGAGCCGCGCGGCGCGACCGCTCCGGCGGGCCGTTGACGGGCGCCGACTCCGCCGCCGGTGGTGGCGTCGCCGGCACGGTCCGCGAGCGCCACCACTCAGCGGCGTCGCAGGCCAGGATCCGCAGCCCGCAGGCGCGGCTGGCGGTCAGATCACCGCGGGCCACCGCGCGCCGCACCGACCGCGCATCGACCCGGATGCGCTCGGCCACCTCCGCCGCGGTGAGGACCGCAGCGGGCTCGAGGTCGTCGAACGGGGTGTCGGGATGGTGCGGCATCGGCTCCTCACCGCTGATGTCGCACGTTGCGTGAATCTGGCCCCCTTCGCATTCGGCCGGCCGCAGCTGGGGCACGACCAGGAGCGCAGGCGCCCCACAAACGCCCCACCAGTCCACCAGATGGTCGCCGCTCAAGCGGCCCGAGAAACGAAAATCCCCGCCTGAGCGGGGAGATCCGATAAAGCCCTCCATCGGACTCGAACCGATGACCCCTTCCTTACCATGGAAGTGCTCTACCAACTGAGCTAGGAGGGCGAGACGCGAAAGCGTAGCTCACCGTGGTGCCCGCGCTCGCGGCACGGGTTGCGAACAGATCGAGGCTCGCAGAAACGGCTGGCAAGGGCCCGCGCGCTAGCGTCACGCCGGCATGGCCAGCCTCAATCCCGCACTCGAGGACGTCGGTTTCTGTCCGCGCTGCGCCCAGCCGGCGCAGGTCACGTTTCCGCGCGAGCTGCGTTGCGACGGCTGCGGCTACCACGCGCTGTGGAGCCCCGAGCCGGTCGCAGCGGCGATCCCGCGCGACGAGGACGGGCGGATCTGGCTGCTGCGCCGCACGCAGCATGAGGGTGCGGGGCTGTGGACGTTCCCGGGCGGCTACGTCGAGCTCGGCGAATCGGTCGAGGACGCGGCCGTGCGCGAGACGTGCGAGGAGCTGGAGATGAAGATCGAGCTCGGCGCTCTCGTGGGCGTGTACTCGCGCGCCGACACGCGCGTGGTCCTCGTCGTCTTTCACGCCCGTGCACTCGGCGTCGCCCACGAGACCGCCGAGGCGTCGGAGGTGCGCGCCTTCTCCCCCGGCGAGCTGCCCTGGCACGAGCTGGCGTTCTGGTCGACCGAGCAGGCGCTGCGCGACGCGCTGCGCTGAGCGCGCGAGCCGCCTACGTGCGCGCTGCGCGCGAGCTCTTCGCCGTCACGGTCGTGATCGGCAGCCCCAGCGGCGTGAGCTTGGCCGGCAGGTTGATGTGCAGCCACTTCGACACGCGCGCGGGCAGCGTCGAGATGATGATCTCGTCGTAGCCGTCGATGTTGACGGCATCCTGGATCGCGTCGGCCGGGTTGGGATCACCGACCTTGCCCTCGACGTGGGACCCAGCCGCCTCCTCCATGAGGGGCAGCGCGAGCTCGAGGATGTCCTGCGCCTCGCTGTCGTCGGTGTCCTCGGGATCGACGAACCGGTGCAACCCGTGCGGTGCGCGCGGCACGAGCAGCGTGAACGTCGCCGGACCGGCGGCGGCGCGCGCGGCGACGGCGTCGAGCAGCGCGGGCGTGGCGGCGGTCCGGTGTGCGACGACGAGGACGCGCGCGGGCGCGGAGGATTCCATGTCGACTCCTTCGGCTCGGGGACGCGCTGGATCCTGTCAGGTTGGCGCGTCCCCGCCAAGCAGCGTCGACGGCGCCACGTCAACCGTCGAGATCGGCGCCGTCGTGATCCCAGTGGCGGGGGCAGGATTCGAACCTGCGAAGGCAGAGCCATGTGGTTTACAGCCACACCCGTTTGACCGCTCCGGAACCCCGCCGGGGCGGGGCAGTCTAGCGATGCGGGCGTCCGCCAGCGTGGTCAACGGACGATCGCACTCGACCTCGTAGGCCTCGTACTTGGGGCCGCCCAGCAGGATTCCTGAGCCGCCGCCCACGAGGCTGGACGGGATGAACCACCGCCGCCCATTACCGGCATGGACGAAGAGATAGTCGCACCGCCCGGGGTCGAAGCGCTTCACGAGTCCGTTCCAGCTCTGGTTGCCACCGCGCGTGCATAGCGTCACTTCGTAGCGCGCATTGCGGTAGACGGTTGACGTCTTCACCTGGATGCTGACGAGTCGGTCGCCGAGGTCCGCGACGAGATCCACGTCCGGGCTGTGGCCGAGCGGCAGAAAGACCTTCGCACCTTGGTCGATGAGCCAGCCGATCGCTGACCACTCGCCGATGTCGCCCTGTGTTCTTGGGGGTATCCGCCCTTTCATGACCAGAACATACGTTCCGGTCCAGACGGAATCACAGCATGGAGTCGAGCTTCTCCATGAGCTCCGGGGCGTCCGGCTCGGTCCCGGAACCGAACCGCGCGACGACCATTCCGTCCCGGTCGACGAGATACTTGTTGAAGTTCCACTCGGGTGCGCCGGCGGCGGCGTTGAGCTGCCGGAAGAGCGGATTGGTGCCGTCGCCGACGACCACCGTCTTGGCGAACATCGGGAACGTCACGCCGTAGTTGGCCTCGCAGAACTCGGCGATCTCGTCGTCGGATCGCGACTCCTGCGCGAAGTCGTCGGTCGGGAAGCCGACGACGAGGCCATCGGCGCGACGTTCGCGGTACAGCGCCTCGAGGCCCTCGAGCTGCGGGGTGAAGCCGCACTCGGTGGCGGTGTTGACGACGAGCACGACATCGCCGCGGTAGCGCGCGATGTCGTCGCGGGTGCCGTTCAGGCGCGTGTACGTCCCGCGCAGGACGCTGCCGGCGCCGGCGGGCGGCGAATCCGCGTCGGAATCCGCCGCCGCCCGCTGCACGCTCATGTCGCGCGCCGCCGCCGGCTCGCGCTGCGGCCCGGCCTCATCCGACGCTCCGCAGCCTGCCAACCCGGCACCACCCACGACCGCCACCGCAGCCAGGACCCTCAAAGCCCGCATGCCGACCCATACGCGCGCGCCCGCGCCCCGGGTCAGGACGCGTCGCGCAGCGTCTGCGCCTCCGGCAGTGACTCGAGCTTCTTCAGCGTGTGGTTCTCGATCTGGCGGATCCGCTCGCGCGTGACGTTGAACTCGCGACCGACCTCCTCCAGCGTCCGCGGCCGTCCGCCGGTCAGCCCGAAGCGCATCTCGATCACCTCGCGCTCGCGCTGGGGCAGCGCCGCCAGCGCGCGGCGCACGTTCTCGCAGCGCAGGTTGTCGGAGGCCTGGTCGAAGGGGGAGATCGCCGCCTCGTCCTCGACGAAGTCGCCGAGCTCGGACTCGTCCTCCTCGCCCACCGGCCGCTCGAGCGAGATCGGCTGCTGGGACATGCGCAGGATGTCGCGCACCTCGCGCGGCGTGCACTCCAGGTGGTCGGCGATCTCCTCCGGCGTCGGCTCTCGCCCCAGCGACTGGACGAGCTGACGCTCGACCTGGACGACCTTGTTGAGCTTCTCGACCATGTGCACCGGGATCCGGATCGTGCGGCCCTTGTCGGCGATCGCGCGCGTCACCGCCTGGCGGATCCACCAGGTCGCGTAGGTCGAGAACTTGTAGCCGCGGCGGTAGTCGAACTTCTCGACCGCCCGGATCAGCCCCAGCGATCCCTCCTGGATCAGATCCAGGAACGTCAGCCCGCGGCCCAGGTAGCCCTTCGCGATCGAGACCACCAGCCGCAGGTTCGCCTCGACCATGTGCTGCTTGGCGTCCATGTCGCCACGCTCGATGCGCTTGGCAAGGGAGATCTCGAGGTCGGCCGTCAGCAGGGGGACGCGCCCGATCGAGCGCAGGTAGAGGCGCAGCGAGTCCAGCGACGGCTCGACCGTGAGGTCCAGCTCGGGCTTCTTCGGTGCATCCGGGTTGCCCCCGTTGGCGCCTTCCTTGCGCGCCTGGGCGGCAGCCTCGACCCGGGCGCCCTCCGAGGAGACCTGGCGACCGTCGGCGCCGACGACGTCGATGCCGTGCTCGGAGAGGTAGGTGTGAAGCTCCTGGACCTGCTCCTTGGTGACCTCGACCTCCTCCAGCGCGGTGGCGATGTCCTCGAATGTCAGGAAGCCGCGCTCCTGGCCGTCCGCGACGAGGCCACGGAGCTCGTCGAGCTCATAGATGGGAGCCTCGTCCGCCAGCAGAACTTCGTTCTTGATCGTTCGGCCCCCCTCGAACCTCGAAACCGCATGCGTGCGCGCCCATCACCGCGAATCCGGCGCGAGAGAGGGCTTGTGAGTGATAGCACATGATTCGCCAGCCGCAACTGCGTTCTTGACGGACCGCTCGATACGCTGGCCCGATGCCGCAGAGCCTCAGCTCCCGGGGCCCCGACGTCCAGGCGCAGACGCCCAGCCTGCGCGTGAGCCTCTCGCGCGTCGGAGTGACCGAGATCGAGAAGATCGTGCGCATCCGCCAGAACGGGCGGGAGCAGCTGTTCTCGGCGCGCCTGCAGTGCTTCGTCGACCTCGGCGCCCAGCAGAAGGGCGCGCACATGTCGCGCTTCGAGGAGGTCGTCAACGACGTCATCGGCGAGGTCGTGCTCGGCGAGGCCACGTTCAAGGCCGAGGCGCTGGCGACCCGCATCGCCGAGCTCGTGCGCGAGCGCCAGAACGCCGCACGCGCCGAGGTGACGGTCACTGCGCGCTATCCCGAGCACAAGCCGGCCCCCGTCTCGGGGATCCCGACGCAGGAGATCTACACCCTCTACGGCGTCGCCGTCGCCTCCGCCGCCGGCACCCGCCGCCTCGTCGGAGTCGCCGCGCAGGGCCTGACCGCCTGCCCGTGCGCGCAGCAGCTCGTCATGGGGACCTCGCGCGAGCGCCTGCTCGCCGACGGCTTCAGCGAGGACGAGGTCGAGCGGATCTTCGACCACGTGCCCGTCGCCACGCACAACCAGCGCGGGTTGGGAACGCTGCACATCGGCATGCCCGAGAGCTGCACGAGGCAGATCGATGCCCGCACGCTGCTCGACATCGTCGAGGGCTCGATGTCGTCGGAGATCTACGAGCTCATGAAGCGAAGCGACGAGGGCGCCGTCGTCGAGAAGGCGCACCGTCGCCCGCGCTTCGTCGAGGACTGCGTGCGCGAGATGATCGGCGGGGTCGTCGAGCAGCTCACCGATCTCAGCGACGGCCACTTCGTCAGCGCGCGCCAGGAGAACCTCGAGACGATCCACCAGCACAACGTCGTCGCCGAGCGCTTCGGCCTGCTCGGCGAGCTGCGCCACGAGATCGCGACCGGCGAGCATGCGCTGCATCACGTGTCGATGCGCGACTGGCTCGACGCCGCCGGGCGCTGAACCCGCGCCCCTACGGCGTGGTCGGCTTCGTGGGCCCGGAGGCCGCGGCGGCGCTCGCCACCTCACGCCGGGCCTCCGCCTCGCGCAGCACCCGTCGCAAGCCGAAGAAGTAGTCCACGCCGCTGACGATCGTGATCGCGACCGCGCCGTAGACGAGCCCGTCGACCCAGGCCGGCGACGGATCGCCCGCCGCGATGAGGAAGAAGATCGCCGCCACCTGAACGATCGTCTTCGCCTTGCCCGACCAGTTCGAGGCGATGATCACGCCGTGCTGCGTGGCCTGCATGCGCGTCACCGTGACCGAGAGCTCCCGCGCGATGATCACCATCGCCACCCACGCCGCCAGGCGATCGAGCGACACGAGGGCGACGAGCGCCGCGATGATCAGCAGCTTGTCGGCGATCGGGTCCATGAGCTTGCCGAAGGACGTGATCGCGTTGCGTGTGCGGGCGAGGTAGCCGTCCATCGCGTCGGTCGCCGACGCGAGCGCGAAGACGATCGCCGCCCACAGGTCGCCGTTCTCGCTCTCGCCGAGCAGCACGACGACGAGCACGGGAACGAGCATGATCCTGATCACCGTCAGGATGTTCGGCAGGTTCAGCGCGAACATGCGGTCCTCACCCTCTCAGAAGAGGCGATAGGCCGTCCGCCCGCGGCGAGATCCGCGTGCGAAGCGGTTCGCGCAGCGGATTCGTCGGCGCGCATGGCGATCGCGCCTATGCCTTCAGCCGGCGGCCGGAGCGGAACATCGTCACGCTCCACGCGACACAGGCCAGCGCCAGCGCGGCGGTGACGCCCAGCGCGACCCCGATCGGGACGTCGCTCGTTCCCAGGAAGCCGTAGCGGACCGCGTTGATGAGAAAGAAGATCGGGTTGACGTGGCTGATCTCGTTCCAGGGCGAGGGCAGCAGGTCGACCGAGTAGAAGACCCCGCCGAGGAAGCTCAGCGGCAGGATCACGATGTTGTTGACGAACCCGGCCTGGTCCCACGTCTCGGCGTATACCCCGACGACCACCCCCAGCGCGGCGAAGAGCACGAGCAGGATGATCACCGCCAGCAGCAGCACGAACGGCTGGCGCACCGGCACGTCGGTGACGGCGAGGGCGAGCGCGAACAGCCCAGCGCCGATCGCCAGCGCGCGCACGATGCCGCCGATCGACAGCCCGAGGTTGACCTCCCAAGAGCGCATCGGGGCCGACAGGACGTCGTTGATATAGCGGTCCGAACGCGACTGGAAGACCGACGAGGAGTTGTTGGAGTACGCCGCCTGGGCCATCGCCATGGCGATCAGGCCCGGCACGATGAAGACGTCGTACTCGACGCCGTCGATCTGGCGGATGCGCCCACCGAGCGACAGCCCGAAGACGAGGATGAACAGAAACGACGCGAGAACCGGCGCGGCGATCGTCTGCGACCACAGCTTGAGCACGCGGTCGGTCTCACGGGCGGCGAGTGCGAGCAGCCCACGGTGGCGATCGAGCAGTGCGGTCACCGCTTCGAGGCTAGAAGGTCGCTCAGATCTTGCGGGGCTTGCTGAAGTTCACGGTGCTGAGGATCCGGCGCGCCTCGGCGAGCGTGCGCTTGGACGGATTCTCACCCGTGAGCATCGTGACGACGTAGGTGCGCCATCGGCTGGCGGAGACGTGGACGAGCGCGCGGACGATGCGCTCCTCGCGCTCACCGGTGAGCTCGAAGCTCTGAACGTCGCCGGCCCGTCCGAGCGGCGATCGCCCCTCGTGGACGATCTTCGCCGGCGCGAACCGCTTGAGCAGCGTGCTCTTGGCCTCGGACTTCGCGAACCCCACGCCGGGCCGGTCGAACGGCGAGGAGAAGATCAGGATGAGCGAGCTGTCCGGGCTCGTGAGGCGAATCGTCTCGCCGCTCACGGTGCGCTTCCACTCGCGCGGATGCGCGAAGCCGAGCCCCAGCGGGGGGATCGAGACGATCCGCACCGGCAGCGGCTTTGTCTTCGCCGAGTCGCTCCCGCCACCGGGCCACAGCACGATCGACGCGACGATGATGCCCGCCAACACCAACACGGCGCCGCCGAGGCGGCGCCGTGTCAGCGCTGCGGTGATGCGGTGGGGCATCTACCGGACGGTACGCAAATCCTCCCGGCGGCGCAGCAGCAGGCCGCCCGCCAAGACGAGCAGACCGGCCAGCGAGATGCCGATGATGTCGGTCCCAGTGAACGGCAGTGCGCCGGCATCGAGGTCACCGGAGCCACCGCCGCCTGCGCCGCCGCCGCCGCCGTCGGCCTCGGAATCGTCGTCAGCGTCGTAGGAGTCCGGGTTGTTCGCGTTGCCATCGGTGTGGCAGCCCGGGTCGTCCTCGTCGATGACGCCGTCGCCGTCGTTGTCGCGGCCATCGGAGCATTCCGTGTCGCCGCCGTCGTCCTCGCCGGCCGAACCGCTGCCCGGGGCGGGATTGCGCTCGTCGTTGTCGTTGGGGTCGAACGGAGCGTTGATGTCGTTGCCCACGTGACAGCCCGGATCGGCAGCGTCGACGAGGCCGTCGCCGTCGTTGTCGATCCCGTCGGAGCACTGCGCGCCCGCCTCAGGGGCGACGGTCAGCGACTCGGATGCGGCCGTCGTCTCCTTCAGGACCGACATCGTGCCGACCTGCAGCGCGAAGACCGAGAGCGCCTCACGAACGGCCGCGGCACCGGCGATCTCCTCTGCGTTGCAGATGATCGGCAGCAGCCCCGGCAGGCCGGCCTGCGTGTCGGGCGTGCCGTTGGCACAACCGGCCGCCGGCAGCGGAACGCCGGTCCCGCCGAGGTTGATGACCTCGGACGTGTTGGCGACCTGCGGGGCCTGCCCGCGGCAGGACTTCGACGTGCTGGAGGAGTTCGCGGCTGCGGCAACGGTGCCGGTGCTCGTCGTGACGTTCGCCGTCCTGGCCGAGCCGCCCGCTGTCTGGCAGTTCGCGTCCTGCACGATCGTGCCGTTGCTCTCCGCCGCGCCGACGCCGAGGCCGAGCAGCGATGCCCGTGCGAGAGCGAAGTCGTTCGTCGAACCGGTCGCGGTCGTCGTCGAGTTGGCCGTCAGCGCACTGAGGCAGATCTGCTGGTTCGTCGACGTGCACAGCGGGTCGAGCACGCTCGTCTGCAGCTCCTGCAGCGGCCCGCTCTTCGTCTCGCCCTGTGCGGTCTGGACCGGGATGACGTCGTTGCCGAACAGGCCGAGGACCGAGATGCGGCCCTGGTAGGTGCCGTCGGCGTTCTTCTCGCCACGGGCCCGGCCGAGGACGACGTCCTCGCCGGAGTCTCCGCCGTCGGTGTCGCCGGAGAGCGGACGCTCGGAGCTCGGGTCGACGTCGACCACGCTGACGGTGCCCTGGCCGTGCGGGTTGGCGCCGTGCAGCGGCGGCTGCGTCGGCGGATCTGTCGCTGTGGCGCGCGACTTGCCGGTCGTCGCCTTCTGCGTGGCGGCCTTGGTCTTCTTGAGCAGGCCGGCGGTTCCCTTGCCGGTCTTCTGGACGGTGCTCTCAAGACCGGTCTGCACCTGCTGACCCGCCTTCACTAGCGCTTCGCGCGCAGCCTTGAGTTCGGCGCTCGTGCTGCCGAACGAGCCGGCGGGCAGAGCAAAGATGATGAGGCTGCCGATAACTAGCGCAAATGCCCCGAGCTTCTTACGGGTCATGCGGTGTTCCCTCCCATTTGTGTTGCATCCGCGCCCACCGATCCCTGTCGCGGATACTGGATCCAACCTCGACCGTACCCTGGTGGAGGTAGTTGAAACGTACCCTAAAGGTACGGGTCGCGCCGGTCAGCTGCTTGCAGGAGCAGCACCCATCGCGCGCACATAGGCGTCTGCGAGCGAGTCGACGCCGTAGGCTGCCCGCAGCCCGTCCGCCGAATCGCGCGCGATCAGGCGTCCTCCACGGATCAGGGCGATCTCCTCGCAGAGCTCGTCGGCCTCCTCGAGGTAGTGCGTCGTCAGCAGGATCGTCGTGCCCTCGTCGTGCAGGCGGTGGATGTAGCGCCAGAGCTCCAGGCGCAGCTCGAAGTCCACGCCCGCGGTCGGCTCGTCGAGGATGACCATGCGTGGCTCGTGCATGAGCGCGCGCGCGAGGAGCAGCCTGCGGCGCATCCCGCCCGACAGCTTCGGGGCGCGCACGCCGGCCTTCGCGCGCAGGTCGAAGACGTCCATCATCTCGGTCGCGCGGCGTCGCGCCTCGGGGCGCTTCATCCCGAAGTAGCCGCCGTGGTAGAGCAGCGTCTCCTCGACGTCGAGGAAGCGGTCGAGGTTGACGTCCTGCTCGGCGAGGCCGACCATCCGCCGCGCCGCCATCGTGTCGTGCGGCTCGCCGAAGATGTCGATCTCGCCGCTCGTGACCCGGATCAGGTTGCAGACGGCGCTGATCAGCGTCGTCTTGCCGGCGCCGTTGGGCCCGAGCAGGCCGAAGAAGCTGCCCGCCTCGATCTCGAGGTCGAAGTCCTCCACGGCGAGGAAGCCACCGACTTCGTCCCCACGCACCCTTCGCTCGCCGCGACGCAGCGGCCACGGGCCGCCCGCGCGATGTCCGTCGTAGCGCTTGGTGAGACCGCGGATGCTGAGCGCGTTGGTCATCCGCCCCAGGCTAGTGAGGACCGATGACTAGGATGCCTCCATGCCCCTGATCCCGTCGGTCGTTCAGCGCAGCGCGCGCGGCGAGCGCGAGTACGACATCTACTCGCGCCTGCTCAACGAGCGCATCATCTTCCTCGGCACACCGATCAACGATCAGGTCGCCAACCTCATCGTCGCCCAGCTACTGCACCTGGAATCCGAGGATCCCGAGAAGGACATCTCGCTGTACATCAACTCGCCCGGCGGCTCGATCTACGCCGGGCTGGCGATCTACGACACGATGAACTTCGTCAAGCCCGACATCCAGACGATGTGCATGGGCGTGGCGATGTCGATGGGCTCGCTGCTGCTGGCCGCCGGCGCGAAGGGCAAGCGCTTCTCGCTGCCCAACAGCCGCGTGCTGATCCACCAGCCGTCAGCCGGCTTCGACGGCCAGTCGACGGACATCGAGATCCATATGAACGAGATCCTCAAGACGCGCAAGCGGATGGACGAGATCTACGCCTTCCACACCGGTCAGACCGAGGAGCGGGTGCGCAACGACATGGAGCGCGACCGCTTCTTCAAGCCTGAGGAGGCCGTCGAGTACGGCCTCATCGACCGGGTCCTCGAGCAGCACTAGAGGCCGTACAGCGCGCGATACTTCGCGCCCAGGTGCTCGAGCATCGGCTCAGGGTCGAGCGGGCCGCCGACCGCCTGCTCGATGAGCTCGGGCGGCGACAGCAGGCGCCCGTGGCGATGGACCTTCTCGCGCAGCCAGACGCGCAGGGCGCCGAGCTCGCCGCGGCTGATCTGGTCGTCGAGCTCGGGGATCTCGGCGTGCGCGGTGGACCACAGCTGGGCGGCGAGGACGTTGCCGATCGCGTAGGTCGGGAAGTAGCCGATGATCCCTTCGGACCAGTGGATGTCCTGCAGCACGCCGCGCAGGTCGTCGGGCACGTCGACGCCGAGCAACTGCTTCATCTTCGCCGCCCACGCGGCCGGCAGGTCGGCGGCGTCGAGCGAGCCCTCGACGAGCGCCAGCTCGAGCTCGTAGCGCAGGATGACGTGCAGCGAGTAGGTCACCTCGTCGGCCTCGACGCGGATCAGCGTCGGGCGCACGATGTTGACCTGCCGGATGAACGCGTCGAGGTCGACGTCGCGCAGCGTCAGCGGGAAGCGGTCGCGCATGCGCGGCAGCCAGTGCGTCCAGAACTCGGGGCTGCGGCCGACGAGGTTCTCCCACAGGCGGCTCTGCGACTCGTGGACGCCGAGCGAGACGCCGGCGCACAGCGTGGTGCGCTCCAGAGCCGCGTCGATGCCGTGCTCGTAGAGGCCGTGGCCGACCTCGTGCATGAGAGCGAACAGGCCGGTCAGGCTGTGGTCGTCGAAGCGCGACGTGACGCGGATGTCCGCGCGCGCCGGTGAGGCGGCGAACGGATGCACCGCGTCGTCCAGCCGCCAGGCCTCGGTGTCGAAGCCCATCGACCGCACGATCTCCAGGCCGATCTCCCGCTGGGCCGCGACCGGGAAGTCGCCGGCGAAGGCCTGGCGCGCCGGCGCCATCGCGATCTCCGACAGCAGCGGCACGAGGCCCGCGCGCAGGCGCACGAACAGCGCGGTCACCTGCGCCGCGGTCGTGCCCGGCTCGTAGCGGTCCAGCAGCGGGTCGTAGGGATGCTCGGCCTCGGGAAAACACTCCGAGTAGCGGCGCGCGAGCTCGATGTTGCGCCGCAGGGCGGGCTCGAACGTCGCGTAGTCGTTGTCCTCGCGCGCCTGCAGCCAGGCCGCGTAGCCCGCGGAGCCCGCGCGCGACATCTGCGCCGTGAGCTCGCCCGGCACGCGGCGCGCGACGTCGTGGTCGCGGCGCACGGCGCGCGCGATCAGGGGGTGCTGCGCGACGGCGGCCTCGAGCAGGACGCCGAGCTCGGGGGCGACGAGCCGGTCGTGGTGGAGGCGGGTGATCGTCGCCATCGCCTCGCCGCGGGCGGGCCCGCCGGCGGGCGGCATCATGACCTGCTGGTCCCAGGCCAGCACGTGGCCGGCGTGGTTGAGATCGGAGAGCTCGCCGAGCCGCTCGCTCAGCCTCGGATCCAGGCTAGGCGATGACATGCTCGATCGCGCCGAGCGACTCGATCTCGATGCGCACGACATCGCCCGACGCGAGGAACCGGCGCGGGTCCATCGACATGCCGACCCCGCTCGGTGTGCCGGTGAGGATCAGGTCGCCGGGCTCCAGCGTGCAGGTCTGCGAGATGAAGTCGACGATCTCCTGGGGGCCGAAGACGAGGTCGCTCGTCGAGGAGTCCTGGCGCAGCTCGCCGTTGACGTGTGTCGTGATCTGCAGGGCCCGCGGGTCGGGCACCTCGTCGACGGTCGTGATCCACGGGCCCCACGGGCAGAAGCCGTCGGCGCCCTTGGCGCGCGTCCACTGGGGCTCGCGGCGCTGCAGGTCGCGCGCGCTGACGTCGTTGGCAACCGCGTAGCCCGCGATCTTGGCGCCCTCGCCGATGACGACCGCGAGCTCGCCCTCGTAGTCCAGGCGCGAGACGACGGCCGGGCACGTGACGGCCCCGTTGGGCGGGGCGCTCGAGCTGGGCAGCTTCATGAAGACGATCGGGAACTCGGGCAGCTCCTTGCCCTGCTCCTCGGCGTGCGCGGCGTAGTTCAGCCCGATGCCGAAGATCGCGCGCGGCCGCGGCACGGGCGCGAGCAGCGTCACGTCGGCGATCGGATAGGGGTCTCCGATCGCGGGATCGAAGTCGCTCGTGCGCAGGCGCTCGAGCACCGTCTCGCGCTTGACGACGAACGAGATGGCCTCGTGGTCGCGGATCTGGCCGGCGCGCGGCTTGTCGGAACCGGGCGGAAGGAAGGTCGTCAGGCGCATCCGCGCAGGTTAGGGGTCCGGGGTCTACGCCGTCAGGCGAGCTCCGCGTCCGCCAACAGGAGATGCACGTCGCCGAACTCGTGCCGGCGGAGGCCATGGGCGCGAGGTAGGGCCGATTAGACTCGGCGGCGGTGACGACGCGCTACCAATGGGCCGACGGTGGGCAGGCGTTCGAGCCGCCCGACGTGCCATGACCGACGCAACCGACGCCGTCGTCTGCCTCGTCACGACGCCGCCCGACCAGGCGCGTCCGATCGCCGCGGCGCTCGTCGAGCGCGAGCTCGTCGCCTGCGTGAACATCGTCGCGCACGTGCAGTCCGTCTACCGCTGGCAGGGCGCGGTCGAGCACGACAACGAGGCGCTGCTCGTGATCAAGACGACGCGCGCCGCGGTCGCGGCGCTCGACACCGCGCTGCGCGAGCTGCATCCGTACGACACGTTCGAGCTCGTGGCGCTCGATGTCACCGGCGGGTCGGCGGACTACCTGAGCTGGATCGGCGACTCGGTCTCGCCGCCGGCCGCCTGAGGGCGGCAGCCGGCCCGCCGCCCGGGGGCGTCGCCCGGATATGCTTGCGCTCACATGCTCGTTGTCATCATCGCCGCCGCCGACGGCGCCTCCCGCGGGATCTGGACCGACACCGTCGGCCTGCTCTTCACCTACGGCATCCTCATCCCCGCGATCGTGACCGGCCTCATCGTCGTCGCGATGGTCTCGGGCCGTGGCGACAAGCAGGCCGACGACGAGATCCGCCGTCGCTGGGCCAGCCGCCGCCCGCCCTCGGGTTCCTGAGCCAGGCTCAGGCTCAGGCCGGCCGCGGGGCGATCCTCGCCGCGGCGCCGCCGCGCGACCAACCATCTACCCTCGCGTTGCACCAGGGATGCTCCGCCGTCTCCTTCCAGCCGCGCTGCTCGTCGTCGTCGCCTGCGCGGTCGCGCTCGTCCTCGCGCTGCCCGGCGAGGATCGCCCGCGCGAGGAAGCCCGCGAGGGCTCGGCCGCCGCCCTCGCCCGGATCGGCGACGGCCCGGCCGGCAGCGCGATCGTCAACCTGCGCGACTGGCGCTACCGTGCCGATCCCGACGACCGCGGCCGCGACGGCGGATGGGCTCGCGCCAACTGGGCCGGACGGCCCGTGCAGGTTCCCCACTCGCCCAATGCCGGGGCCTACGCCGGCGCCGCCGGCCGGCGCGCGTACGAGGGCTCGGTCGGCTGGTTCGCCCGCGAGATCGAGGCGCCGATCGAGGGGCGCTACGCGCTGCGCTTCGGATCGGCCCATCACCGGGCGACGGTGTACGTCGACGGCGAGCGCGTGCGCGACCACGTCGGCGCCTACGAGCCGTTCACCGCGCGCATGGTGCTGCGGCCCGGGCGCCACAGCGTCGCGGTGCGCGTCGACTGGCGCGACCCGCGCCGGCAGGCCGACAGCGGCTGGGCGCGCGCCTGGTTCAACTACGGCGGTTTGAACCGGCCGGTGACGCTGATGCGCCTCGGGCGCAGCGAGCTCGGGGCGCTGACGGTCAGCACGCGCATCGCCGCGGGCGGCAAGCGCGCACGGGTGACGATCGGCGTGCGCGTGCGCAACCGCTCCGAGGCGCGGACGCTGCGCGTCCGCGGCGCCATCTCGCGCGAAGGGCGCACGGTGCGCGCGCTGGACTTCGGCCTTGCCGGGGTGAGCGCCGGCACCTCGCGCGCGCTGACGGCCTCGGTCGAGATCGACGACCCGCGGCTGTGGTCGCCGCAGAACCCGGATCTCTACGAGCTGCGCATCGTCGTCCCGGGCGAGGCGATGCTGCGCCGCGAGATCGGGCTGCGCGAGATCGGCTGGCAGGCCGGCGAGCTGCAGCTCAACGGCGCGCCGTTGGTGCTGCGTGGCGTCGCGCTGCCGCCCGACGCACGCGGCCACGGCGACGCGCTAACCCCACAGGACGAGCAGCGGATCGTCGAGGATCTGCGGGCCACGGGCGCAAACGCGACGCGCTCACAGCTGCCGCTCGCCGACAGCATGCTCGCGCGGCTGGACGCCGCCGGCATCCTCGTGTGGCAGGAGATCGGTCCCTGGGAGCCGGGTGGGCGCTGGCGTGCCGACACGCCGGCGAAGATCGCCGCGGCGCGCGCCCGCGCGCTGCGCGTCGCCGAGGCCGGCCAGGCGAACCCGTCGATCCTCGCCTGGACGCTGACCAACGAGGCCGCCGGCAACGGCCAGCCCGGGCTGCAGGAGTACATCCGCCAGACCGCGCGCGGCCTGCACGAGCTCGACGCCACGCGACCGGTCGCCGCCGACCTGTGGGGGCGCGTGCTGCCCAACCGGCCGGGCGTCTTCGCCGAGCTCGACGCGATCGGCTTCACCGACTACGTCGGCTGGTACGAGGGGTTGGATCTCGACGCGGCGGGCCAGGCCGCGATGACGCAGGAGCGCCTCTCGCGGCTGGCCGGTCTGTTCGGCGACAAGCCGATCGTCATGACCGAGCTCGGCGCGGCGGGCAGCGCGAGGATCGCCGGCGCGGGGTTCGGCGGGCAGGACTTCCAGGCCGACCTGCTCGGCCGGCGCCTGCGCGAGCTGCGCGACGCGCCGGGCCTGAGCGGGACGATCGTCTGGAATCTGCGCGACTACGCGCTGCGACCGGACTTCCGCGGCGGTTCGGTCCTCGAGCAGCGGCCCGACCTGAAGCTCACGCCCGGCCTCAACGAGAAGGGCCTGTATGACTTCAGCGGCGAGGTCAAGCCGTCGCTCGCCGCCGTCCGCGACGCCTACGCTCCCTAGCTCGGCTGCGAGGTCTCCGGCGCGACGTAGTTGTCGTCGGCGTGCAGCGAAGCGCCGCTCGGCGAGAAGACGGTCGTGATGCCCTCGTCCCACTTGATCTCGTAGCGCGGGTTGGGGTCGCCGCGCAGGACCCTCGCGATCACGCCGTGACGCCCCGGTCGCATCGGCTGGCGGGCGGTGCGCCGCCGGCGTCCTGACTTCTCGGCATAGACGCGGTCTCCAACCTCAAAGGCCATGTGATCTCCTCCTGCATCAAGAATG
>JBBSMC010000026.1:0-36202 GCA_038233375.1 Solirubrobacterales bacterium | reverse complement strand
CTGGTTGAGCGTCTGCTCGCGCTCGTCGTGACCGCCGCCCATGCCGGCGCCGCGATGGCGTCCGACCGCGTCGATCTCGTCCATGAAGATGATGCAGGGGCTGCTCTGCTTGGCCTGCTCGAAGAGGTCGCGGACGCGGCTGGCGCCGACGCCGACGAACATCTCGACGAAGTCCGAGCCGGAGATCGAGAAGAACGGCACGCCGGCCTCGCCGGCGACCGCGCGGGCGAGCAGCGTCTTGCCGGTACCCGGAGGTCCGAAGAGCAGCACGCCCTTCGGAATCCGCGCCCCCAGAGCCTGGAACTTCTTCGGGTTCTCGAGGAACTCCTTGATCTCGTGCAGCTCCTCGACGGCCTCGTCGGCGCCCGCGACGTCACGGAAGGTGATCTTCGGCGCGTCGACGGACATCCGCTTGGCCTTGGACTTGCCGAACGACATGACCTTCGAGCCGCCACCCTGCATCTGGTTCATGAGGAAGATCCAGAAGCCGATGAACAGCAGGAACGGGAGGATGTAGATGAGCGACGACCACCACGCCGCGCCCGTGCCCTTGATGTCGAAGGACGCGATCTTCTTGTCCTTCTCGGCCGCCGCCAGCGTCTCCGTCAGCTTATCGCCGTAGGCCTGGGCGAATCCGATCTTGTACTCGCCCTTGTCGTTGCGCAGGGTGACGATCAGCTCGTTGGCGCGGTTGCGCATCTCGACGGTCTGGATCGCGCGCGTGTTGAGCTGCTGCATGAATGTCCCGAAGCCCGGATCCTTCTTCTTGTCCGGGCTCGAGATGAGTTGCTGCGCGAAGAACGCCAGGATCACGACGATCAGGATCGGGAACATGGCGCTCTTGGAAAATCGGCTCATAAAGTGTGGAAACCCAGGTCGTTCGGGGGATGGCCAGCCTAGCAGGGGTACGTCGATGCCCCGTCCACTGGATCAGACGTTGCGGTGCCCGCTGTCGTGGTCCCTATCGGCAGCTCACTCCTGCGTCTCGAGCACCGCGACGTACGGGAGGTTGCGGTAGCGCTCCACATGGTCCAGGCCGTAGCCGACGACGAAGCGGTTGGGGATCTCGAAGCCGACGTAGCGCGGCTCGATCTCGACCTTACGCCGCGCCGGCTTGGTCAGCAGCGCGCAGACCTCGATCGATGCCGGGTCGCGCACGCCGAGGTTGCGCAGCAGGTACTGCAGCGTCAGCCCCGAGTCGACGATGTCCTCGACGATCAGTACGTGGCGGCCCTCGAGCGACGTGTCGAGATCCTTGAGGATCCGCACGACACCCGAGGAGTCCGTCGACGAGCCGTAGCTGGCGACCGCCATGAAGTCGACCTCGCACGGCACGGCGATGTGGCGCATGAGATCGGAGAGGAAGAAGACGGCGCCCTTGAGGACGCCGACGAGCAGCAGCTCGCGGCCAACGTAGTCCTCGGTGATCTGGCGGCCCAGCTCACGCACGCGGCGCGCGAGTTCATCTGGCTGGACGAGAATCTCGCCAACGGCGGCGTCGCGCATGGACGGCGCAGTGTGTCAGGCAGGCGAGCGCGACTGGCGGGCGGGGGTCGGCGCCGAGCGCCCCGGCGGGGTCGGCTCGACGCGCAGCAGGCCGCCGCTGACGACCGCGCGCGCGCCATCGCCGAGGTCGAGCGCGCCGTCGCCGAGCGCGAGGATCTCGGCCAGGCGGCCGGGCGCCCGCGCGCAGAGGCGGCCGGCGGCGTCCTCGGCGAGCCGGCGGAGGACGAGCCGCGCGAGCGCCGGCGGCAGCGCGGCGAGATGGGCGACGGCGATCTCGTCGCGGCCGGCGAGGGCGGTGCCGACGACCTCGTCGAGCACGGCCGCCTCGTCGCGCAGCAGCTCGGCGGTGCGCACGATGTTGCGCTCGGCGTTCGGGTGCAGCTCGCGCAGGGCCGGGACCAGACCGGCGCGGGCCCGGTTGCGGGCGTAGGCGGGGTCGTCGTTGGAGGCGTCCTCGCGCCATGCCAGGTCACGCGCGGTGCAGTGCGCGGCCGTCTCCTCGCGGGTGACGCGCAGGAGCGGGCGCAGCAGCAGCCCGTCGCGCTCGCTCATGCCGAGCAGCGCGCGGCGCCCCGGCGAGGCCGCGAGGCGGTAGAGCACGGTCTCGGCCTGATCGGATGCGGTGTGGCCGGTGGCCAGGGGCGCGTCGCGCTCCAGCGCCAGGCGCGCTCCCGCCGTGAGCCGCACGTCGCGCGCCCAGGCCTGCAGGTTGCCCGAGTCCTGCGGGCGCTGCGCGGGATGCACCACGAGCTCGACGCCGAGGCGCGCGCACAGCGCCCGGCAGAGCTCCTCGTCGCCGTCCGCCGCATCGCGCAGGCCGTAGTTGACGTGCAGCGCGCTGACGGCCCCCGCTCCCGCGAGCCGCACGGCGACGTCGAGCAGGCAGACCGAGTCGCGCCCGCCGGAGAGCAGCAAGACGACCGGCCGGCCGGACGGCAGCAGACCGCTGTCTCGGACGCGCTCGAGAAGGTCCACGGATGCAAGTCTAAGGTGGGCTGCCCGGGGTTCCCCTAGGGATCATTCCCAATAGGCAGCGCGCCCCGGCGGCCCGACACTCACCCCATGCAATCGACACCTGAACCTCCCGCCCCGCCACCGCCTCCCCCGCCGGGTTCGGCCCCCACCGAGCCCGGCCCCGTCCCGCCGCGCCGCCTCACGCGCACCTCCGCCGAGCGGATGGTCGGGGGCGTCTGCGGCGGCATCGGCCGCTACTTCGGCATCGACCCGACGCTCGTGCGGATCGGCTTCGTCGCCCTCGCGCTGCTCGGCGGCACCGGCCTGATCGTCTACGCCGCCGCGCTGCTGCTGGTTCCGCTCGACGACGAGAAGGCCCCGGCACCCTCGACACCGCGTGATCGGAACATGGCGATCGGCTTGGTCGTCGCGTTCGTCGTCATCTGCCTCGTCGTCGGCGGCGGCTTCGGCTTCGCCTTCGGCGGCGCGCTCGTCCCGCTGGCCTTCATCGTGCTCGCCGGCCTGGCCGTCTGGTGGCTGGTCTCGGGCGAGCGACCGTCCGGCAGCCCGGCCACCCTCGTGCGCCGCGCGGCACTCGGCGTCGGGCTGCTCGCCGGCTGCCTCGCGCTCGCCGTGGCGAGCTTCTTCGCCAGCGGCTTGGGCGGCGGCGTCGTCGTCGCGGCGCTCGTGATCGCCGCGGGCGCCGGCCTCGTCGCCGCCGCCTTCATCGGCGGAGCGCGCTGGCTCGTGCTGCCGGCGCTGGCGATCGCCCTGCCGCTGGCGTTCGTCTCGGCCGCCGCGATCGACCTCGACGGCGGCTTCGGCGAGCGCACCGAGCGCCCCGGCACCCTCTCCGAGGTCAAGCCGAGTTACCAGCTCGGCGCGGGCGAGCTCATCATCGACCTGCGCGACGTCAAGCTGCCGGCGGGCGACCTTCCGATCAAGGTGCAGATCGGCGCGGGCCACGCGCAGGTGATCGTCGACGACGACGTCTGCGTCGCCAGCCGGGTGGAGATCGGCATCGGCGCGGTGGCGATCTTCGACCAGGACAACGGGGGCATCGACGTCGACTGGCGGGACACCCGCCGTGCCGAGGGGGACACGCCGCGGCTCGTTCTCGACGGCGACGTCGGCCTCGGCCTGCTCGAGGTAAGCCGGACGCGCGACACGATCCACCACGGTCCTGACCGCAACGACAACCGTGAGACCCAGCGCAACAGCGCGTGCGTCACTTCGTGAAGCGCGAGCGTCCCGATCGGCTGCTGCTCGTCGCGGGCAGCGTGCTCGCGGCGTTCGGCGTCGGGCTGCTGCTCGACCGGACCGGGACGATCGAGCTGAGCTTCGGCTCGACGGCCCCGATGGCGTTCGCCGTCGTGGGGGCCGTTCTGCTCGCCAGCGGCCTGACGCGGCGAGGATGAGCGACATGGCGGTGACCCCGACCGGCCGGACCGCGCCGTTGCGCGAGCTGCGCCGCGATCCCGAGAACGGGATGGTGGCCGGGGTCTGCGAGGGGCTGGGCCGGCGCCTGGACATCGACCCGCTGCTGCTGCGGATCGTCTTCGGTGCGACGACCCTGGCCAGCGGTCTCGGCCTGGTGGCCTACGTCCTGGCCTGGATGCTCCTCCCCGCCGAGGGCGAGAAGAACGCGGCGGTGCCGGTGACGGCCGAGGCGCTGCGGACCAGCCGCAACCGTCGCGCGGCGCTCGAGGTCGCGCTCGGCGTCGGCTGCCTCGTCGTCGCGCTGCTGCTGACGTTCCGCGAGGTGGGGCTGCCGTTCTCGGATGCGCTGACGTGGCCGTTCGTGCTCGTCGCCGCCGGCGGGGCGCTCATCTGGCGTCAGTCGGTGGGCCGGCCGGGCGAGGCGCGGTCGGAGCTGCGCTCGCCCGCCGGTGCGGCGAGCGGCGCGCGGCCGGCCGGAGCCACGGCCAACGCCGGTGGCTCGTCGGTGGCGCCGCTGCTGCTCGACGACACGAGCGCCGAGTCGCGGCCGGCGATCATCTCGCGGATCGGTATCGGCGTGACGCTCGTCGTCGCGGCGGCGATCGTGTTCCTGCAGTTCACGGGCGCGCTGGCGGCGGCGACCGACGTGGCCCTGGCGGCGATCGTCGTCGTGATCGCGCTCGTCGTGATCTTCGCCCCGTTCTTCTTTCGCCTCGCCACGTCGCTGTCGCTCGAGCGCGCCGAGCGGATCCGCTCGCAGGAGCGCGCCGAGCTCGCCGCGCACCTGCACGACTCGGTGTTGCAGACGCTCGCGCTGGTGCGCAAGCGCGCCGACGACCCGCGCGAGGTCGCCGCGCTCGCGCGCCGCCAGGAGCGCGAGCTGCGCACATGGCTCAGCGGCGCACCGGTGCATCCCGCGGGCGAGCGCTGGCTGGCGGCGGCGCTGCAGAGCGCCGCGGAGGAGGTCGAGGAGTCCCGCGGCGTGGCGATCGATGTCGTCGCCGTCGGCGACGCGCCGCTGGATCGCGACGGCGAGGCGCTCGTCGCCGCCGCCCGCGAGGCGATGCTCAACGCCGCGAAGTTCGCCGGCGACGCGGGTGCGGTGGCCGTCTACGCCGAGGCCGGCGACGAGCGACTGGAGGTCTTCGTCCGCGACCGCGGCCCCGGCTTCGATCCGGCGGCGGTGCCGGCCGACCGGCGCGGGGTGCGCGAGTCGATCGTCGGGCGGATGGAGCGCCACGGCGGCCGCGCCGCCATTCACGCCGCGCCCGGCGGCGGCGGCACCGAGGTCGAGCTCGTGCTCGAGCGCGGAGGCGAAGCGTCATGAAACCTGCACCAGAGATCCGCGTCGTGCTCGTCGACGACCACGGGCTGTTTCGGGCCGGGGTGCGGTCCGAGCTCGACGGGCTCGTCGATGTCGTGGGCGAAGCCGCGACCGTGGCGCAGGCGGTGGCGCTCATCCGCGAGGCGTCCCCCGACGTCGTGCTGCTCGACGTGCACATGCCCGACGGCGGCGGCCTCGAGGTGCTGCGTCAGGTCGGCCCCGACGCCCCGGGGACTCAGTTCCTCGCGCTCTCCGTGTCCGACGCCGCCGAGGATGTCATCGCCGTCATCCGGGCGGGCGCGCGCGGGTACGTGACGAAGACGATCTCCGGCGCCGACCTCGCCGACGCCGTGCGTCGTGTGCACGAGGGCGACGCGGTCTTCTCCCCGCGCCTCGCGGGCTTCGTGCTCGACGCCTTCGCGGGCGCTCCGGCGGCTCCGACCACCGCGGCCGCCGACGAGGCGGACCTCGACCAGCTCACCCCGCGCGAGCGCGAGGTCCTGCAGCACATCGCCCGCGGCTACATGTACAAGGAGATCGCCCAGCGCCTCGGGATCTCCGCCAAGACCGTCGAGGCCCACGTCTCCGCCGTGCTGCGCAAGCTGCAGCTCTCGAGCCGCCACGAGCTCTCGCGATGGGCGGCGGCGCGGCGGATGCTGGACGACTAGTGGTTTGTCCTGTGAATCCGTGCCCGTTTGGGCGGATCGGCGGCGCCACGGCGCGTTGCTGTTCGTAGCGAACACAAACGCGTCACGCTCACGCAGCCACGTGCGCACGACCGCCATCGCAGAGCGTGGGGAGCGAGCGCGGAAGCGACGACCCGTCCTCCGAGCCGCCGTTCGCCGACACGAGCGGCACGCGGGTCCCGCGCACCCAGGCGTAGATTTCCGGCCATGATCGACCACATCAAGCTGCACGTCGCCGACGCCGAGCGCAGCAAGGCATTCTACGAAGCCGCTCTCGCGCCGCTGGGTTACCGGGTGATCATGGAGCCGGTGCCCGACGCGGTCGTCGGCATGGGAACGCACTTTCCGGACTTCTGGCTCGCCCGGTCCGACGCACCGACGGTGGCCCACGTCGCATTGCGCGCCGACGATCGCGAGGCGGTCGACGCCTTCCACGCCGCGGCGCTGGCTGCCGGCGGGCGCGACAACGGCGGTCCGGGCCTGCGCCCTCAGTACCACCCCGGCTACTACGGCGCGTTCGTGTTCGACCCCGACGGCAACAACGTCGAGGCCGTCCACCACACGTTCGAAGCCTGAGACCGACGCTCAACCCGGCGGAGCGCGGTCGCGCCCGCGAACAGCTCACCTCGCTGAAGCCCTTCAGCCGGACCTCCCCGATGCGTGCGAACACGACGTCCGGCCCGGCCGCCTCGACGACCGGCCGCGTGACGAGCACCTCGCGCTCAGAACGACGGCGGGACCGTGGTCCCGCCGCCTGCGGGCGATAGGGCCCGCTGCCTCGGTCAACGGCGCTCGTCTTCGTACCGGCGGCGCCTTGCGGATGGCGAGCCATCCACTGTTCGACCTGGTAGCTGATTCATATGCCTCGTGCGCCGCGCTGTCAACGATTCTTAACGTGCCGGCCGGTACCCGCCTACACCTCGAGGTGCGGATATTCCGCCTTGACGACCTCGCGGTACTGGGCGTACACGGGCTTGGTGATCGGGATCAGCGCCAGCGCGGCCTTCACGTCGCCGCTCGTCTTGATCCGGCGCCGGGCGATCGCGATCGGCACGTTCTCCTTGCCCTGGAAGTACTTGTTCGCCGTCGCGGAGGACATCGACATCTTGACCTTCGGCTTCCACGAGATGTCGTCGTTCCACTGCCAGAACAGGCACCCCTCCTCGCCCTCCTCGGCGGCGCGGATGTTGACGACCATGTCGACGTCCTCGAACTCGAAGCGCTGTGGCACGTCGGCGTCGCGCAGCTTGGGCCCCATGTCGGGGTCCTCGCTCATGAGGGTGAAGATGCGGTCCATCACCGCGCGGAACTCCTTCGGGCCGCTGAACTCGGCGCCCATGCGTGACCTCCTTGGCTGATGAAACTATGCAGCGGGCGGCGACTTGCGCGCCCGCGATGCCGCGGCCGGCTTTGGCGCGGAAGACTTGGCGGCGGCGCCGGTGCTGCGCTTGGCCGCCGCCGGCTTCTTCGGGGCGGCCTTCTTCGCCGCGGTCGCTCGGGCGGTGGTGCGGCGGGCCGGCGCCGGCTTGGGCGCGGCCTCCAACGGCTCCACGCGCGCGCGCAGGGCGGCGAGCTCGGAGCGCAGCGTGTCGATCTCGCCGCGCAGCTCCTTGATCTCGGCCTCGGTCGCCGGACGCAGCTCGTCGACCGCTCCGCGCAGGCGTCCGGCCGTGTTGCCGATCTCGTCGAGCAGGTCCGCGAGCCGCTCTCGCGGCACTTGCGACTTGAAGGCCTGATCGACGGCGTCGCGGACCGCATCGGCACGCGAGGCGCTCTTCTTCTTGGCCATACACCGATCATATGGCGCTCCTCCATGCCCGTCCACATCCACCCCACCGCTGAGCTGGCCGTGCGCGCCCTGCTGCCGGGCGATCCCGGCCGCGCCCTCGCGCTCGCCCAGCTCGTGCTCTGCGAGCCGAAGATGTTCAACCACAACCGCGGGCTGTGGGGCTACACGGGGATCGCCGCCGACGGCGAGCCGATGACGATCCAGAGCACCGGCATGGGCGGCCCGAGCGCGGCGATCGTGCTCGAGGAGCTCTGCGATCTCGGCCTTGAGCACGCGATCCGGGTCGGCACCTGCGGCGCGCTGCACGCGGACCTCGCGCTCGGCGACCTCGTCGTCGCGCATGCCGCGCTGGCCTGCGACGGCGCCAGCCGCGCGCTCGGCGCGGACGGGCGCGTGGCGGCGGACGCCGGGCTCGTGGCGGCGCTGGCCGCCGCGGCGCAGGGCGAGCCGCTGGCGGGCGCGAACGTGCACCGCGGGGTGATCGCGACGAGCGACCTGTTCTACGACCGCGATCCGCAAGGCCCCGCCGCATGGCGCGCCGACGGGGCGCTGGCCGTCGAGATGGAAGCCGCCGCCCTGATGCGTGTCGGCGAGCTGCGCGGGATCCGCGTCGCCTGCCTGCTGGCTGTGAGCGACGTCTTCGACGAGGACGGAGTGCGCCGCCGGATCGATGCCGACGCGCTGCTGCGCGCGGCCGAGCGGCTCGGTCGCGTGGGCGCGGCGGCGCTCGGCGCGACCGCGGGCGCCGCTGCCTAGCCCGAGACCTTCAGGCGCTCCTGGCGCGGGGAGACCGGCTTCGCCGTCGTCGGCAGCGCCGCGTTCAGGCCGTGCAGCTCCTTCGTGAGCGCGGCGAGGTGATTCTCGATCGCCTCCAGGCGCGCGTCGACGCTGGTGGCGGTCGGCATATTCGCCAGGCGCTCGTCGAGGCGGTCGATGCCGTCCTCGATGCCCTCCAGCCGCTGGGAGACCGAGCGCACCCGCCGCGTCAGGCGCTCGATGTCGGCGGCCGACGGCAGCATGAGCGCGCCGAGGGCCGCCTCCTGAGCGCTGGAGGCCTTCTCGCGCGCGTCGAACGCCCGCTGGATGGCGCCCGCGACGAGCGGATTGGCCATGAGGTCCTCGGCGAGCTTGCCGAGCGTGTCCTCGCCCTGCTTCGTCAGCCGCTCGCGCAGCCCTTCGGCCTCGTCATAGTCGCTCATCGGGGGGATTTTCCTCCTGGTAGGCGGGGCCGCCTGAGGCTACCGCAGTGCCGTTCCCTCGCGGGCGCGCGTGATGACAACGCGCCGGCCCCTGCGACGACCCGGCGACGCAGGTCGATGACCGGGACTTGCCGTCGTCCGCCTCGCACGCTGTAATGCCCCTACGCGAGCAGTCGCTTATCGCGGGTTTAGCGTTCGACGCCGATTCCCGATAGTCTGCCGCGCACGCGCATCGGGCTCGCGTATTCGGGACACCTCCAGGGGGGAGATGCAGGACCACATGCACCACAAGCGTAGGCTTCTCATCGCCTTGGCCATGACCGGCGGCATCGGCGTCGGTCTCGGGACCGTCGCGTCACCTGCGGCGGCCACGCCCCGCACATTCGAGCTCACGCTCCTAGGCAACGTCAAGCGGACGATCACGCTGGACATCCCGGCGGATACGCCGCTTGACCAGATCAAGATCCCCGGCCTGAAGCTTCCGCTTCTGAGCCTCACGGAGACCACCCAGGCCGGCGCGCAGTCCGGCGGTGGCCCGCTGCTCTCGATCAAGCCGACGGCGCCCGCGCAGGGCGCGGCTCCGGCCGCTCCCGCCGCCGAGGCCCAGGACGAGCTCCTGGACGTCCTCAAGCCCAAGAGCAAGAAGAAGGGCAAGCCTTCCGGCGGTCAGCCGGTCTTCGACTCGGCCGGACGTCTTCTCAGCACTCAGCAGCCCGAGCGTGAGCGCCCCACGAAGACCCGCCTGCGTCATTCCAACGGCGTCCCGACCCTCTCGAACCCGACGATGTCGCTGGCCACCCTGGGGCCCGTGCCGGTCGGCGTTCCGAACTTCTTCATCAACAGGTTCCGCATCCCGCCGTTCCTGCTGTCGATCTACCAGGCTGCCGGCATCCAGTACGGCATCCGCTGGGAGGTCCTGGCCGCGATCAACGAGATCGAGACCGACTACGGCCGCAACCTCAACGTGTCGTCCGCCGGCGCGATGGGCTGGATGCAGTTCATCCCGTCGAGCTGGAAGTCGTTCGGCGTCGATGCCAACGGCGACGGCAAGATCGATCCGTACAACCCGGTCGACGCGATCTTCGCGGCGGCGCGCTACCTCAAGGCCGCGGGCGCCGACCAGGATCTGCGCAAGGCGATCTTCGCCTACAACCACGCCGACTGGTACGTCGACTCCGTGCTCCTGCGGGCACGCTTCATCGGTGGCATGCCGGCTGACCTGATCGGCTCGCTGAGCGGTCTGACCCAGGGTCTGTTCCCGGTCCATGCCGCGGCGAAGTACGCCGACGACATCTCCGAGCGCGACGCCAACCGCCGCGTGGCCCGTGGCAAGAACGCCGCGCTGCCGGTCGAGTCCAACACGACGCGTCGCGGGATCAACATCTTCGCGAAGGCGGGCTCGCCGGTCGTCGCCGTCCAGGACGGCAAGATCATCAAGGTCGGCCAGAACAAGCGCCTCGGCAACTTCGTGATGATGCGCGACGTCTACGGCAACACCTACACCTACGCGGGCCTGAAGAAGGTCGCCTCGCAGGTGCCGGTGCCCAAGGAGAAGACGCAGAGCAAGGAGTCGATCGCCAAGGAGCTCGCCCTTCCCAAGGCCGAAGCCGCGCCGAAGGAGGCCGCCAGCGCCGGCACGAACAAGGTCAAGTCCGCGGTGAAGAAGACGGTCGAGCCGGTCGTCGACGCGACGGCGAAGCTCGCCAAGGAGCGCCTGTTCGCCAACCCGACGCGCCCCAACGCGATGTCGGCAGGCGGCAAGGAGCAGATCCTCGAGTCGGAGTCGGCCCTGGCCGACGGCACGAGCATCAAGTCCTACTTCACCGGCGTGTACGGCCTCAACCGCGACGACGTGGTGCTCAAGAGCCTCGTCCCCGGGCGCCGCATCATCGCGGGCACGGTCCTCGGCCGCATCGGGACCACGTCGCAGAACGTCGCGCCGCACACGCTGTTCGAGATCCGCCCGGCCGGCCGCGGGGCTCCGCGGATCGATCCGAAGCCGATTCTCGACGGCTGGAAGCTGCTCGAGTCCACCGCGATCTACCGCGCGCAGGGCAAGAACCCGTTCTTCGGGGAGAACGCCCAGGGCGCCACGGTCGGCCAGATCCTGCTGATGAGCAAGGACACGCTCATCCAGCGCGTCCTGGCCAACCCGCGGATCGAGCTGTATTCCTGCGGGCGCCGCGACGTCGAGGCCGGGGTCGTCGACCGCCGCGTGCTCGCGACGCTCGAGTTCCTCGCCTCGTCCGGCCTGAAGCCCACGGTCACCTCCCTGCGGTGCGGCCACGGCTTCTACACAACGAGCGGCAACGTCTCGGCGCACTCGTCGGGCAACGCGGTCGACATCGCCAAGATCAACGGCATCCCGATCCTGGGCAACCAGGGCGCGGGCTCGATCGCCGACATCGCGGTGCGCCGCATGCTGACGCTGCAGGGCACGATGCAACCCGCACAGATCATCACGCTGATGGCCTACGACGGCGCGACCAACACGATGGCGATGGGCGACCACGCCGACCACATCCACGTCGGCTTCCGCCCGCAGTTCGATCCGAGCAAGGGCGGCAAGCTGACCGAGTCGGTCCTCAAGCCCTCGCAGTGGATCAAGCTGATCGACCGCCTCGGCCAGATCGACAACCCGACGGTGAAGCTCGCGCCGTCGAAGTACGCGATCAAGACCTCGGACCTCGGACGCGCGAGCCGCGCACACAAGGCCGAGTAGCCGTCACTCAAGCAGGGGACGTACCCGAAACCGCCGTGACTCGTCCCGAGTCGCGGCGGTTTCGCTTTGTGCAGTTCGAATTTCCCTGGGCGCTCGGTCCTGAGCCCGGGCGCTACACGATCCGCGAGCAGCTCGGAGAGCCTCCGGCTCACGTGCTCGTCATCGCGCTGCTCGGCGCGCCGCAGCGCCGGCTGCTGCCGCGCGTACGGCGTTCACGTGCGGTCGACGCGCCGTCCGAGCCGTCGCCCGAGGCGGTCGTGACCTCGCGTGCGACACTCGTCGACACCGTCGCGCTCGACGGATACGAGGCGGCGGCTGCCTGGCTTGCCGATGCCGCTCTCGACGTCCTCGCCGACGACGCCGTGGCGCGCCTGAACCGCGTGCTGCACGCCCACCGCATCGCGGCCGCCGATCCCTACGCACGTGAGGTGGCGCGTGCCCAGGCGCTCGTCGTGCGCGCCGGCTTCGGCGACGGCGAGCGCGTCGCCTACGGGCGCTGGGACCGCGCGCGCGAGCTCCCCCGGCCCGGGCCTGGCGCACTGCGCCCGCGGACGGCGGCCCTGCGCCCGCAGGAGCGCCTCGCCGCGCTGCTCGCGGCCCGCGACGTCGCGCTGGCCTGCGAGGAGCTGACGCTGCGCGTCCGCCTGGATGCCGACGCCGCGCGCTGGCGCGAGGCGGCGCTGGGGCTGCGCGTCGCGTACGAGGCGGCGCTCGCCGAGCTCGAGCCGTGGCGTGAGGTCGCGGGCCTGCTGCAGCGCCTTGCCCAGCTGCGCGAGTACCGCGCCGCCGTCGGCGCGACCGCCAACGCCGCGTTGCAGGGTGGCCTCGACGACGCGCAGATCGAACTCATCCGCGCCGTGGTGGCGCGAATCGAGGCCGCGCTGCGCGCGCGGACCGCCGGCGGCGTCTGACGCTTAGGAGCAGGCCGCGGCCGTAGAGAAGCTGACCTCCCAATGTGGGTGGCAATGCTCTCTGCGTTCCCGGGCACACGAGAACCGAGACGACGAAGTGCGTATCCGTTCGTCGTGCGCGGCGTTCGCGGATACGCCGCGCGGCCGCCCGGGTAGGAACGTTGCGAGTCCCGTCGCGTCGCAAACACGAAGGAGTGGTCGACATGAGTAGCGAAGCCTCCCCGGACGAGCCCCAGTACGAAGTGTGGGTCGAGAACATGATCCACACGTGGCACAAGGGTACGATCTCGCTGGCGGAGATCCGCGAGCTCGGCGGCATGCCCGCCGACAGTCCGGTCCTCGCCGTCGACCTCGTCTCCCAGCAGGACGTTCCGCTGCCCGAGGATGCCGTGCACGACGTGCCTGCGCGGGAACTCGGCAAGCCGCTCATCAAGCGGACGCACTTCAAGCGCCTGTCCTAGAAGCTCCAGAAGCGCTCGGGGTTGGCGCGCCAGGGTCCGAGCTCGCCGCTACCTGCCCGTCCACTTCGGCGAGCGCTTGCCGAGGAACGCGGAGATCCCCTCGCGCGCGTCGGCGCTGGCGAAGATCTCGCCGAAGGCAACCTTCTCGGCGGCGATGCCCTCGTCGAGGTCGGCGTCGCCCGCCGTAGTGCGCTTGATCGCGGCGACCGCCAACGGCGCCTGGCCGCCGAGCTTGCGGGCCCAGGCACGCGCCACGTCGTGCAGCTCGTGGTCGGGCACGACGCGGTTGACGAGCCCGATCTCGTAGGCCTCCTCGGCGGAGATCGGATCGCCGGTGAGGTTGAGCTCGAGCGCCCGTGCCGTGCCGACCAGGCGCGGCAGGCGCTGCGTGCCGCCGAAGCCGGGGATGATGCCGAGGTTGATCTCGGGCTGGCCGAAGCTCGCCGACTGCGCGGCGATTCGCACGTCGCAGCCCATCGCCAGCTCGCAGCCGCCGCCGTAGGCGACGGCGTTGACCGCGGCGATCGTGACCGTCGCGGAATTCTCCATCCGGCGCAGCAGCGCGTGCGTCTCGTCGAGCAGCTTCGCCCCGCTGTCGGCGTCGAGCTTCGTGAACGCCTTGATGTCGGCGCCCGCGCACCACAGCATCGGGTTGGCCGAGGCGATGATCAGCGCGCGGATCGACTCGTCGGCGTCGACGTGCTCCCAGACGCGGCCGAGCTCCTCGATGACCTGCGGCGCCAGCGAGTTCGCCGGCGGACGGTCCAGCCAGGCGATCGCGTAGCCGTCGCGCGTCTCGAGCTGCACGGCCTCGCCCTGCTCGAAGCCCTCGTCGGGCTGCTTGTAGGCGAAGAAGCCCTGGCCGCTCTTGACGCCCAGTCGCCCCTGCGCGACGAGCCGGCGCAGGATCAGCGGCGGCGCGAACTGCTCGCCCCATTCGGTCGTCGCCCGCTCCAGCGCGGCGAGGACCTCGTCGAGGCCGGTCTGATCGGCGCGCGCGAGCGGCGGCGGGATGAGGCCGGCGCCGGCCATCATGCCGAGGTCGATGTCGCGCACGGTGGCCATGCCGTCCTCGAGCACCAGGCAGGCCTCGACGAACGCCTTCAGCACGAAGCGCTGCGTCAGCTCGTCGTGGTCGAACTCCGTCTCGCCCTCGGTGCGCGGCTGGCCGTCGTCGTAGAAGCCCTTGCCCGTCTTCACCCCCAGCTCGCCCGCCTCGACGTACGCCTTCATCCCCTGGTGAACGTAGAAGGACTCGGGCCCGTAGGACTCCTGCAGGTGCTGCGCGACGTGCAGCACCGTGTCCAGGCCGAGCAGGTCGGTGAGGAAGAACGGCCCCATCGGCGCCACGCGCGACGCGGAGACGGCGTCGTCGATCGCCTTGATCGACAGCCCGTTGTCCTCCTGGAAGCGCCAGATCTCGCTGATCGCCGAGTTGAGGATCCGGTTGACGACAAAGCCCGGCTCCTCGCCACAGGCGATCGGCATCTTGCGGATCGCCTGGGCGAACGTCGTCGCAGTCTGCATCGTCTCCGGCGAGGTGTCGGCGCCCTCGACGATCTCGACGAGACGCATGAACGACGCCGGATAGAAGAAGTGAAAGCCGACGACCTGTTCGGGCCGCGAGGTCGCGTCGGCCATCTCCGAGATCGGCAGCGCCGAGGTGTTCGAGGCGAGGATCGCGTGGCCCGGCGTGAGCGCGTCGAGCTCGCCGAAGACGGCCTGCTTGATCGCCATCCGCTCGGGCACGGCCTCGATGACGAAGTCGACGTCGCCGAAGCCCTCGTACTCGGTCGTGCCGTGGATGCGCCCGAGGATCTCCGCCGCCTGCGCGTCGGCCTGCTCCTGGGTGATCTTCTGCTTGCTGACGAGGTTGGCGAGCTGCCCGGCCGTGACCTCCTGCGCCTTCTTCAGGCCCAGGTCGACGAACTCCTGCTTGACGTCCTTCAGCACCACCGGGATGCCGGCGGAAGCGATCACCTGGGCGATCTCGCCGCCCATCGTGCCGGCTCCGACGACCGCGGCCTTGAACACGAACATGCTTGTCAGGACTCCTTCTCGTTGCGGGAACGCGGCTGGGGCCGCTCGATCTCAGACTGGATGGCGCGGTCGGCCTCGAGCTCGACCGCGAAGCGCCGCAGCGTGCGGCGCAGGGCGTCGCCGAGGGAGCGACGCACGAAGAGGATGTCGGTCAGCCGGCCGCCTAGGCCCGGCTGCTTGAGCTCGTAGTCGAGCTCGAGCGAGATCTCGCAGCCGCCGTCGTAGGCGCTGAAGCGCGCATGCTGGGTCCCGCGCAGCTGCGGGTCCTCGACGCGAACGACGTGGGTGCTGCCGGGCTCGTGCTCGCTGACCTGCTCGACGACGCGGCCGCGGCCGTTGCGCAGCGAGTCCCAGACGATCCGCGTGCCGGGGTGCGGCCATTCGCCCTCGTGCCGGGCGATCGCCCCGAAGCCGTCGACGAAGGCCGGCCAGCGGTCGAGGTCCAGCCACAGCGCCTGGACCGCGTCGATCGAGGCGCCCGGCAGCAGCTGCCGCGCGGCAGCCCTGCCCATCGCGGTCAGCCCACCAGCTCGCGCCGGATCAGGTCGACCGCCGCGGCGATCTCGTCCAGGCGCGGCGCCACGTCGGCCGCCAGCCGGTCGCGCTCGGCGCGGCCGCTCTCCGTCAACCGGTAGAAGCGCCGCGAACGGCGCTCGGGGTGCTCCCACTCCCCCGCCACCAGGTCCTCGGACTCCAGCGCGCGCAGCAGCGGGTACATCGTGTTGGGATTGACCGCCAGCAGCCCGCCGGTCAGCGAGCCGACGCGCTCCATGAGCTGGTTGCCGTAGGACGGGCCGGCGCCGAGCAGGTGCAGGACGAGCAGCCGCAGCAGCCCCGTCTTGCGCAGGCCCGCGAGCAGCGGATCGCTCGAGCCCGGCCCCTGGCGCGCCACGTCGCCCTTCGCGCCGGCGGCGGCGCGGAGGTCGCTCTGGGCGGCCGCGTCCGCAACCGCGGCCTCCGTCGAGGGATGGCGAGGAGGCATCGGTCCAGTATGCCCTGCTCTTCGGCATCAACAGCGTGGTTGCCGGGGCGACGGCGGGCGACCCGCCGGGCCGCCCGCGCAGATCGTCGTTGGGTCGATCAGGCGGTCGCCGTCGCCGGCTCTTCGATGCGCCGCGGCAGCAGCGTCTCGCGCGCGATGACGAGCCGCTGGATCTGCGACGTGCCTTCGTAGAGCTGCATGATCTTCGCGTCGCGCATGAGCTTCTCGACGGGATAGTCCTTGATGAAGCCGTAGCCGCCGTAGACCTGCACGGCGTCGGTCGCGACCTCCATCGCGGAGTCGGCCGCGAAGCGCTTGGCGTGCGAGGACTCGAGCGTGTTGCGCTTGCCCTGGTCGAGCAGCACGGCGCTGTTCCACGTCGCCAGGCGCGAGAGGTGCACCTTCGTCGCCATGTCGGCGATCATGAACTGGATCGCCTGGTGCATCGCGATCGGCACGCCGAACTGGACGCGCTCCTTGGAGTACGTCGTGGCGAACTCGAAGGCGGCGCGCGAGATGCCGGTCGCCATCGCGGCGACGCCCGGGCGCGTGCGGTCGAGGACCATCATCGCGAGCTTGAAGCCCTTGTTCTCCTCGCCGAGCAGGTAGCGCGCGTCGATCTCGGTGTCGTTGAACGTGATCGTCGCGGTGTTGGACGCCCGCTGGCCCATCTTGTCCTCCTTCTTGTCCACGATGACCGTGTCGTCCCTGCGGACGAGGAAGGCGGAGATGCCGCGGTGGCCGGCCTCCGGGTCGGTCTTGGCGTAGACGACGAACCAGTCGGCGTAGCTGCCGTTGGTGATGAAGCACTTCGAGCCGTTGATGACGTACTTCTCGCCCTTGCGTACGGCGCGGGTGCGCATGCCCGAGACGTCGGAGCCGGCGTCGGGCTCGGTGAGGCAGAACGAGGCCAGCTTGGGCTCAGCGACGAGCTCCTCGGCGAACTCGCGCTTGACGTCCTCGGAGCCGCCGAGCATGACCGGCGCGGAGGCGAGGCCGTTGGCGCCGAGCGATGTCTGCACACCCGAGCAGCCCCAGGAGAGCTCCTCCTCGATGATGCAGCCGTCGAGGTAGTTCAGGCCGGCGCCGCCGTACTCCTCGGGCAGGTGGGTGTTCATCAGCCCGACCTCGTGCGCCTTGTCGATGATCGCCTGCGGCCACGCGCCGTCGCGGTCGAGTTCCCAGGCGACTGGACGGATCTCCTTGGCGGCGAAATCGTGCGCCAGCTCGCGGAGGTTCTTCTGTTCGTCGGTCAGGCTGAAGTCGACCATGGGAGGGCTCCTGAAGAGGGGGGTCTATGTGGCTAGATTGACTGGTCAGTCAACGGCGTACCCCGCAGCGTAGCGGACGTCACACCCCCGCGTCGGGGTACGGGTCTCGAGAACCGGTCGATCTGGACGAACGGAGACCTGAGGCCGATCTGGACGAAGGAGACCTGATGAACCCACGCGACGAGCTGATCGCCCTCGAGACGGAAGGCTGGCGCGCGCTCTGCGCCGATGGCGCGGCGGCGATGGCGTTCTACCCCCGCGTGCTCGGCGCGGGGAGGCGCCGCTCGACGTCGAGGCCGAGCGTGCGGCGCTCGAACGCCCGCCGGCCGACGTCGACGACGGGCTGCGCGAGGAGATCCGCGATCACGTGCTTGCCCGCAACGCCAGACGGGTACGCGGCGGCGCGGAGCCGCTCGATGTCGAGGAGGAGATCGAGCGACGGATCCGCGACCTAACCTGATAGAGATAGGGCTATGGCCAATCCGCGACAGTTCGACTTCGACGACATCGTCAACCGCCCGGGGACGTATTTCAATCCCCAGACCGAGGTGCTCGTCATCATCGACGACTCCCCCGATGTCGACACGGAGATCTTCAACATGGAGAACTTCGAGGGCGCCGACTGGGTCCTCATCTCCGACGAGGTCCCGATCGACGGCGATGCGCGCGACGAGCTCATGCAGGCCTTCCAGGTCCGCCACGGCTCCGGACTCGCGGGCGCGATCCACACCGACGAGGACATCGTCGACGATCACGAGAACGCGGAGCCCGAGGCGGACGAGGTGCAAGAGCTCTAGCCACGACTTGTCGAGTCACGGGCCGTTACATCGTGAAGGCTCGCATCGCCGGCGTCGGATCGACGTTGCCGGCCACGTCCTTGGCGCGGACCTGCACCGTGTGGCCACCGCGCTTCAGCTTCGTGTAGGTGTGGGGCGACTCGCAGGGCGCGAAGGCCCCGCCGTCGAGCTTGCACTCGAAGACGACAGCGCTTCCGCTGTCGGAGCCGCTGAAGCTCAGCGTGACCGAACCCTTCGGGGTCTTGGGAATCGTCAGCCCGTCGATCGTCGTCTCGGGAGGCGTGGTGTCGACCACCGTCAGCCCTGCCCCCTCGTCGGGACAGCCGACGACCTGATCGACGTCGTCGACTGTCGCGGTGTCACCGGCCTGCGCGCCACAGTTGACGCGGTCGGCCGTGCCCGCATCCATGGAGTCGATGGCATCGTCTCCCGAGCCGCCGAACAGGCTGTCGAAGCCGCCGCCGCCGAAGATCTTGTCGTTTCCCCCCCGGCCGTCAAGGACATTGCCGAGCGAGGAGCCCCTGAGCGTGTCGGCGCCCCCCGTGCCGTTGACGTCCTCCAAAGCGAGGATCGTGTCGCTGTTGACGCCCACCACCCCGTTGCCGGTCGTCGCACCGTCCGCGTCGAGCGTCACGACCGCCCCGGGTTTGTCCGGACCCGTCGGACCCGTCGCCAGAAGTCTCGAGTAACTCGCGATGTCGACGCCCGGGCCGCCGTCGACGATGTTCTGGCCGGGGCCGCTGTCAGCGCGTCTGAGCCCGCACCACCACGAAGCTCGTCGTCGCCATCCCCGCCCTCGAGACGGTCGTGACCATCGCCGCCGAGGATCTGATCGTTGCCCCCCGAGAAGTCGAGCAGGCGATCGTCGCCTCCCATCCCTCGGACGATGTCGTCCCCTTCATCGCCGTAGAGGGAGTCGGCCGTCGAGGAGCCGGTCAGCTCGTCCGCTCCGGGACCGCCGGAGGCGGCGAACCGCGGAAAGCCGTCTGCTCGCAGCGCAAAGGCGCCGTTGTTGACGAGCGTGTCATCACCGTCGCGCAAGCCAACCTGCACGAGGGGCGGATCATCACCCGATGGGGTGCAGCTCGCGGTATGGCCGTCGTCGGAGATCACACAAGCCGCGGCGTTGCTCGTGGTGATGGTGGCACCCGTGTCGCGGATGACCACCACCGAACCGGTCAGGTCCACAGTGACATCGTTGGTCTCGCCCACCGACGCGTAGTACTCCACGAGGTCACCGAGATCCACCGGACCCAGGTGCACGACAGATGCCGGACGACAGCGCTGCGATGCTGACCACGGCGCTTGCCAGCGAGGCGGCCCGCACGCGGTGACGGCTGAAGAAAGCAGCTTGCATCTCATCTCCCTTCCCGGAGCAGGAAGCTCCGCTTCCCCGCCCACGAGCTCGTTTGCATCCCCCACCGATCGGCCGAGGCGACCGCCGCCGGCTATGCGTCAAAAGTCGGGCCAATGTACCCATCGCCCCGTGCGCCCGCCCTAGGGTGCCACCCCAGTTTTCACATCTCGCTGAGCTCATGCAGGCCTTCCAGGTCCGGCATGGCTCGGGACTCGCGGGCGCGATCCACACCGACGAGGACATCGTCGACGCCCATGAGAACGCCGAGCCCGAGGCCGACGAGATCGACGACGAGTAGCGGACGCCGCCGGGCACGAGCCGGAGCGCCCACGCAGCCCTGCGGCGGAACCGCAACTCGGCATCGTGACGACCCGGTACTTCCTGCTCGCGCGATCCTGACACTCCGCAGGTCCACCGATCACACCACGCCCGACGCGATCCGCGCGGGCAGGCCGACGAACGCTCCGAACCGATCTGCCGCGGCGCGCAGCGCCGCGTCCTGCCGCCTGTCCGACGCCTCCTCGAGCACGAGCTCGATCGTCACCTCGCGCCGCGCGAGGCGCCGCGTCCAGCCGCCGACGGTCAGCCCGTCGACGACGATCGGGCGCGGCAGCAGGGCGTTCGTCGCACGCCCGTCGGCGTGGACGTTGCGCAGGTCGCGGTGGGCGACGACGAGCTCGTCGAAGGTCCCGAGCAGGAGCGCGTGCGCCACGGACGGTGACCGCTCGTCGTCCACGTCGCCGGTCGCGGGCGCCGGCGCCGCGGAGATCCAGAGCGTCCCGTCGGGCCCCTCCTCCCCCACGAGCGCCTCCCCGAGCGCCGCGACACCCACTCTGCCGTCGACGATCGTGAGCCCCGACCACCACGCGAAGTCGCGTAGCGTCGCGGGGCCATGGCTCGTGAAGTAGCGCCACACGAGCTCGGCGACGTCGTCCTCTCGCGACCGCGGCGGGGCGGCGGGCAGACGGCCCTCGAGCAGCAGGTACGTGTGCTGCCTGCCGCGGCGCGGACCGCTGGCGATCACGCCCTCGAGCTCGGCGTGAAACAAGATGTGCGCGATCCGCTGCCCGGCCGTGTCGATCCCCGCCG
This sequence comes from Solirubrobacterales bacterium, assembly GCA_038233375.1. Classification (GTDB taxonomy): domain Bacteria; phylum Actinomycetota; class Thermoleophilia; order Solirubrobacterales; family Solirubrobacteraceae; genus CADCVQ01. The sequence continues at coordinate 15,674 of JBBSMC010000026.1, read as the reverse complement.
CCTCGAGCGCGGCGGCGAGCTCGCGGCGCGTGCGCGGCTCACCGTCGGCCAGTGTTCGGGCGAGCGCGTCGTCGCTGCGCGCGAGCGTCGCGGTGTCGAGGCCGAGCTGGCGGTAGCGGCCGGCGTTCTTGGCCTGCACGCGCGGGCCGGTCAGACGCAGCAGCCAGCGCAGGTCGGCCGCGGCGACGAAGTGCCATGTCGGGCGCATGACGTGGGTGCGGAGGATCTCGCCGCGGTCACAGCTCGCCTCGACGTCCGCCGCGGTGACATCGCAGACGCGCATCCCGAGCGACCACAGCGCCTCGGCATACTCCTGTGCCTGTACCGCACCGCTCCAGGCGACCGCCTCGACGGGCGTCGCGAACGGACGAGCGCCGCTCAGGCGCTGGGCGCGCAGGCGCCGGCGCACGGTCGCGAGCGCGCGCACCAGCCGACTACGGGCGCTTGCTGGGCTCGCGCGGCTGGTGCGTCTCCGGCGGCTCGCCGGCCTCCAGCGGCGTGGATTGCTCGGCGCGGCGCGCGGCGGCGCCCTCGGGATCGCGGCGATCGCCGATCAGCGACGCCGCGATTCCGATCGTGAAGGCCAGCGCCACGAGCGCGAGGTTCGCAACCGGGCCGATGTGCACCCACTCCTCGATCAGCAGCTTCACGCCGATCAGCCCCAGGACCACGGCGATCGTCTCGTCGAGGTAGCGAAAGCGCCGGATCAGGCCCTCGACGAGGACGAACAGCGCGCGCAGGCCCAGCAGCGCGAAGACGTTGCCCGCCCAGATGATCAGCGGCTCGCGTGTGATCGCGAACGCGGCCGGGATCGAGTCGACGGCGAAGGCGATGTCGGCCGCGACGATCGCCGCCAGGCAGAGGAAGATCGGCGTGACGTGCCGGCGGCCTTCCTTGTGGGCGAACCAGCGCCCTCCGTGGAAGCCCTCCGTGACCGGGAAGACCTTGCGCACCCCGCGCACGACGAGGTTGCGGTCGGGATCGACGTTCTCCCCCACGCCCCTGTAGATCCGGTAGGCGAGGACGAGCAGCAGCACGCCGAGGATGTACAGGACGAATTGAAACTGCTCGATCAGCGCGGTGCCGCCGAGGATCGCCAGCCCGCGCAGCACGAGCGCCGCCATGATGCCCCAGAACAGCAGCCGCGCGCGGTGCTCGTGAGGTATCCCGAAGTAGGCGAACAGCAGGATGAAGACGAACAGGTTGTCGAGCGACAGCGAGCGCTCGATCAGGTAGACGGTGACGTAGTTGACGCCGTCCTCGCCGCCGTTGAGCGCGACCACGACTCCGGTGACGGCAAGCCCGAGCACGAGCCAGCCGATCGACCACCGGACGCTCTCGGCGAACGTCGCGACGCGCCCGCGCGCGAAGAAGTGCAGGTCGAACCACAGCAGCGCGAGCAGCACGACGACCAGCCCGCCGAATTCGTAGAGCCCCATCTAGCGAGCCTGCTCGTGACGTTGCATCAGCGGATCACTACGCGTAGAAGAAGACCACGCCGAGGACGGCGTAGACGGCGAGCAGCTGGACGCCCTCGTACCACGTCGACTCACCGTCGTGCGTGACGTGATTGGCGATCAGGATCGCGAGGAGCACGGCGCCCAGCTCGAAGCCGTTGAAGACGAGCGCCATCGGGTTCGGTCCGATCACGAACGAGAGCAGGACGAGCACCGGCGCGACGAACAGCGCGATCTGCGCGCTCGAGCCGATCGAGATGTTGACCGCGAGGTCCATCTTGTCCTTCGCGGCAAAGTAGATCGCGACCCAGTGCTCGGCTGCGTTGCCGACGATCGCGACGATGATCAGGCCGACGAAGAACTCGCTCAGGCCGATCGCCTCGGAGGCCTCGGAGATCGAGCCGACGAGGATCTCGGACATGACGCCGACGGCGACGCCGGCACACGCGAGCACGATCACCGAGCTGCGGACCGACCACGGGTTCTCCTCGACGTGCTCGCCGGCTCCTGCGGTGGGATTGAACAGCGCCTTGTGCGACTTCAGCGAGAAGAACAGGCCGGCGATGTACGAGCCCAACAGGATTACGGCGACGATGAGCGACATCTGCTCGAGGTCGGAGCCGAAGTCCACGCGCTCCTCGCCGACCTTCGGCAGCCCCCCGCCCGCGACGAGCTGGAAGATCGTCGGCATGACGAGTGCGACGGCGGCGAGCAGCAGCATCGAGGACTGCACGGCGGCGGCCGTCGGGTTGAACTTCTGCGTCGGATTCTTGAGACCGCCGACGAGCATCGCGGCACCCATGACGAGCAGGATGTTGCCGAGGATCGAGCCGATGATCGATGCCTTGACGACCTCCTGAAGGCCGGCGTTGAGCGCGAAGAAGGCGATGATCAGCTCGGGCGCGTTGCCGAACGTGACGTTCAGCAGGCCGCCGATGCCGGGCCCGGAGCGGTGCGCGAGCTCCTCGGTCGCGCGGCCCATCAGCGCGGCCGTCGGCACGACACCGGCCGCGGCGGCGCCGAAGATGATCGCCGCCTCGGCGTGGCTGAGCTCGAGCAGGATCGCGATCGGGATGAACGGGACGAGCAGGTACGGCCAGCCCGAGCCCGACAGCAGGAAGCGGCGCGCCTTCGCGACCGCGTTCCCCGATCGTTCCGCCTCTTGCGCTGGCTCGTCAGCCACGGGCTGCGGCGCTCAGATGGCGAAGATCGCGGTCCGGCTCGATGTCCCAGCGGCGGGCGACGGCGTGGAGATCCTCCGTGAGCGGCCAGCGATCGGGGCGCGGCTCGCCCTCGTGATCGGGACCGGCGCCCTTGAGCGACATGCTGCCGGTGTTGTCGCCGATCGTGCGGATCGCGGCGACCTCGTGCTCCTCCAGCCGGATCTCGGACGGCGTGGCCAGCAGCTCGGCGCGCTTGTCCTCGATCGACCGCGCATCCGGACCGGGCTCCTGGATCAGCGTCGGCACGACGCAGGCGACCGGCTCGTGCGCGAGGCACCACTGGGCGGCGAGCTGCAGCAGCGTCAGGTCGTGGCGCTCGGCGATCGGACGCAGCCGCTCGAGCTTCTCGGCGCCCGCCTCGACCCAGCCGTCGGGACGGAACGTGCGATGGTCGCGCGGCGCGAAGGCGTGGCCGGGCTTGACGTCGTCCCAGAACAGGCCGCCGTAGTCGACGACGCGCGTCATGACGTCGACGGCGTGCGCGCGCGCCGCGCGCAGGCACAGCTCCGCGGGCCACGGCTCGAACGGGTTGAGGATCACCATCGCCCAGTCGATCAGCTCGCCGAAGCGCTCGAGGCAGTCGATGATGTCCAGCGTGAAGCCGTTGGCGGGGCCGGGCGCGACGCCGAGGCGGCCGGTGAGGCCCTCGTCGCGCACCGCGCGCAGCGCCTCCCAGACGGTGTCGCTCGTGTAGCCGGTGCGGTCGGGGTTGTGCAGCAGCAGCAGATCGAAGGCGTCGATGCCGAGGCGCTCGAGGCTGCGCTCGGTCGCCATCCGCACGTAGTCGGCGTAGCCCTCCGGTCCGCGCAGGCGGGGGTCGGTGAAGCGCGGGTAGCCCTTGGCGCCCTCGCGCTCACCCTCGTAGAAGTCGTGTCCGATCGCGCCGATGACGCAGACGCTGTCGCGGTCGGTCCCGGCCAGCGCTCGGCCGAGCACCCGGTCGGCCTCGCCGGCGCCGTAGGCGTCGGCGGTAAGCAGCGTGTCAAGGCCGTCACCCGGAGCGAGCAGCGCCTCGAGGCGCTGCTCGGCGATCGGCTCGCCGAAATGCAGGTAGCGGCCGCCGCTCCAGGTGCCGACCGCGGTGTGGGAGGGCGTGCGCATCGGCTTGAAGGGTACGTGGCCGCCCGCTTGGGCAGCCGACCGCCAGCTGCCCGCAGGCAACCGGTCTAGTCAGCGAGCTTGGAGATGCAGCGCACCAGCGTCGCGCTGTTCTCACCCGACTGGGTGATGCAGGACAGGAACGCCGCGCTCGTAAGCGAGCCGCCCTTGCCCGTCAGGCCGTTGCCGATGCCGCTGAAGAAGTCCCCGATGCCGCCCCCGGTGAGGTCGGCCAGCGGCTTGGCGTCCGTCGGCGCGATCACGCTGAGCTTCGTCTCGTTGACGTCGGTCAGGCGCAGCCGCAGGTTGATCCTGCCGCCATCGAGGCCGGAGATGGGCTTCTCGCCGCCCTCGAAGGCGAAGTCGATCCGGACGGCGAGCTGGCGCAGGATCTTGTCGTCGGTACCGGTCCAGATGTCGACCTTTGCGGTCTTGACGGCGTCGTCGATCTGCTTGCGGATCTTCGGGCTGAGCAGCCCGCCGCCGCCGCCGGAGCCGCCGGCCTTCGTCAGCAGCCGGTCGATGTCCTCGAGCAGCTTGGCGACCGCGACGTTGCCGCTGACGCGCGTCGTGTCGACACCCGCGATCCGCTGCTCTCCGCGCACCTGCGCGCCGCTGACCCAGCGCAGCGGGTCGATGCCCAGCGCCTTGAGGCCCGGCTGCTCGGAGTCGGCGGTATCGGCAAGCCCCTCGCGCAGCTTCGTGACGAACTCGCGGTCGATCTTGTAACTCGTCCCGTCGAGCTCCACGAACGCGGCCCGGCCGGTCGACAGCAAGTTGCCGCGGAAGACCATCCTGGCGAGGGTCGCCGCGAAGTCGGCATCGAAGTTGGGCAGCTGGCCGGCGTTGGGCGACGAGAACGGTCCGTCGAGCGTGAGCTTGATCGGCCCGCCGAGCGCCAGCAGGCCCTTCGGGTCGAGCTGGAAGCCGAGGTTCAGCCGGCCGTTGTCGATCGCCGCGGCGCCGCTGCCGAACGTCTGGTCGAGCAGCTCCTGCGCGCTGACCTCGCCCTTGTCGTCGTCGCCGCCGCAGCCGACGACGAGCGCGCCGCACAGCGCGAGGCAGGCCAGGGCGGCGAGGACGCGGCGAAGCGAGCGGGTCACGTTGGAAGAACTCTCCTGATCGGGCACGACCCCAGGATGACGCATCGATGTGCAGGAACGATGCGGATCCTCCGTGCAAGGACAACTGCAGCGTGGACGGGGTGTTCAACCTAGCATCGCTCCCGTGCGCCGGACCCCGATCTCAGGGCTCGCGCTGGCGCTCCTGCTTGCGCTGGTCCTTGCCCCCGCCGCCTCTGCTTCGCCGCTGACGACGCTGCGCCCCGACGGCACGACGTTCACGCGCGAGGACCGCACGCTGCCGCCGGCAGCGGCGTCGCTGCACGGCGTCCAGGCGCGCCGTACGCCTTCGCGAGCTGCTCCCGCGCGTGGACCGTCCGCGCGAGCTGCTCCCGCGCCTGGACCGTCCGCGCGGGCGGCGGTCGCCAGGCGCACCGTCCGTCGCGAGCTCGCGCGGATGCTCGCGGCCGGCGAGATCGATCAGGCCAGCCACGACGACAAGCGCGGGATCTACGTCAACGCGCTCGCGCTGCGGGGCAAGCTGACCGGCGCGCGGCGCAACGCGCTCGGCGCGGTCCTGCGCAACCTCGAGGCCGTCGCAGCCGGCGGCCAGCTCATCCCGTCGCGCCTGCCCGCGCTCTTCGAGACGGTCGCACGCAACCGGCAGTGGTGGTCCAACGGGCCGCTGCTGCGAAACGGTGCGCGCGTGAGCTTCACCGGCAGCCGGATCGTCTGGCAGTTCTATGCCGGCGAGGGGCTACAGATCCAGTGGTTGGGCACGTTCGGCAAGGCCAACGGCCTGTGGCAGGGCGGCTACGACGCGTCGCTGCGCGGCCTGCTCGACGAGGCGCTGGCGCTCGCCGCCCAGCGTGCGGGCGGGATCGCCTGGGAGTACCTCTTCCGCTTCGACGGCGGCCGGCCGCCCTGGGTCAGCGGCCTGGCGCAGGGCACGGCGCTGCAGGCGCTCGCGCGCGCGGCCGTGCGCCTCGGCGAGCCGCGCTACTTCGAGGCCGCGCGTGCCGGGCTGGGGATCTTCCGGGAGGCGCCGCCCGCCGGCGTGCGGGTCGCGACGCGCTCCGGCGCGCATTACGTCATCTATTCCTTCGCGCCGAAACTGCGGGTGCTCAACGCGTTCACCCAGGCCGTCAACGGACTGCACGACTTCGGCGTGCTCGCCAACGACGCCGAGGGCCGGGCGCTGTTCCGCGCCGGCGAGTCGCAGCTGCGCGCCGAGCTGCCCGAGTACGACACCGGCGGCTGGTCGCGCTACGCGCTCGGCGGCCGCGACGCCGACGTGAGCTACCACACGCTCGCGCGCGACTTCCTGCGCAACCTCTGCGAGCGCCTCAACGCGGACGCGGCGCGGGCGACACAGCCCCCCGCCCCACCTCCGACCGCGGCTGGCGGGACCCCTGCCGTGCCGGTGCCCGTGGCGCCGGCGGTGATTCTCGACCCCGCGCCCTACTGCGCCGCCGGCGAGCGCTGGACGCAGTACCTCACCCGCCCGCCCGTCGTGCAGCTCGTCTCGCGGCGCGCTCGCGGCGGCAAGCCGGCGACCCTCAGGCTGTCGGTCTCCAAGCCGTCGAACGTCACGCTGCGCGTGCGCCGCGGCGGGCGGACCGTGATCGTGCTCGGCGGGCAGCTGGGCAGCGGCGTGCGCACGCTGCGCTGGCCCAGGCCGCCGCGCTCGGCGGCGAGCTACAAGGTCCTCCTGCACGCGCAGGACATCACCGGGCGCAAGGGATCCGGCGAGGCCACCCTGAAGATCCTCAAGGCGCGGCGCGCGAAGCGCTGAGCGCTACCGCGCGGCGCGGGCTTCGAACGGCCGGTCGCTGACGGCGACGTCCTCGACGCAGCGCAGCGACGCGCGAATGTCGCGGTGAAGGCCGCCGGGGCGCTCCCACCCCGACAGCGCCAGGACGAGATCGGGATCGTCGACCGTGAACGTCGCCATGCCGACAGGGTCGCAGAGCGGGTCCGCGGCGCCGCTCGTTGCGTGCCTGTTGGCTATTGCTCGGATAGCGAGCACTGGCCTACATGCTCGCCGGCGCGGTTCCCCCCGATGGCGCGCGTACAATTCGCGCCACGTGAGAACCCTGCCCAAGCGCCTGCGCACGGCGTACGCCGCGCTGGACCGCGACCAGCGCTTCGCCGCGGTCGCCGCGATCGGGCTGCTGGTGGCGATGTTCCTGCCCTGGTACGAGAAGAACGTCGTGATCCCGGGGTCCAAGAGCTTCGTCAGCAACTCGATCAGCGCCTTCGGGGCCGTCTCCTTCGTCGAGGCGGCGATCTTCCTCGTCGCCGCCGGCGTCATCGCGATGCTGCTCGCACGCGCCGACGAGCGCCCCTTTCATCTTCCGGGCGGCGACGGCACCGTCATCTTCGCCGCCGGGCTGTGGGCCACGGCGCTGATCTTCTACCGTGTCTTCGACCGCCCGGACGTCAGCGGCGAGGGCGGCACGGTCGGGATCCAGTGGGGCTTCTTCGTCGCGTTCGTGGCGGCCGGTGCGCTGGCCTTCGCCGGTCAGCGGATCCGCGTCGCCGGCCGGCCCGAGCCCCGGCTGCCGGCGGCCGAGCCCGATCCGCCGCCCCCACCTGCCCCGGGCTCCCCGGAAGCGCGTTCGCGAGCCAGGGCGCGCTCGCTCGTGCGCGAGGACATGAGCGACGAGGTGGCGACCGCCGTCGTGCCACGCTCGGAGGCGCAGACCGAGGCCGTCGCGCGGCGCGACCGCGCGGTCCGGCGCGAGGACGCGCGGCAGTTGAAGTTCGAGGTCCCGGGCGACGAGCCCGACGCCGAGGACGACGAGCCGCCGCTGCGCCCGGGCGAGATCCCGCGCTCGCGCGACGAGCGCTGACGCCGCGGCCCGCCGCTCAACCGCGCAGCGTGGCGAAGGCGCGCCGCACGGCGAGCGGCCCGACGCCGTGGGCGATCAGCTCCGTGCCGCCGTGCGGCGACTGCTGGATCTCGACGATCACCTCGTCGGTGTTGCGGTGGCTCAGCGCCAGCAGGCCGATCGGAAAGGTGAAGATCGCCACGAGGACGGTCCAGGTCGGGCGCCAGCGGCGGCGGAACATGAGCGCGCCGCCGACGACCGACAGCTCGTACCCGTCGCGCGCGAGCGCCGGCGCGATGTGCTCGAACGCCTCTTCGCGAGCCACGGCCGGGCTGATGTCGAGCTCGATGCGCTCGACGAAGGAGAAGGTGCCCGGGACCCGCGGAGGGCGACGGTCGCCGCGTGCCGCGTCGCCCCGCCCGCGCCGGGCCGGCAGCTCGGGAAGGTCGCTGTGCAGGTCCCCGAGCTCGATCAGCGTCACGGCGGCGTGCGCCTGGCCGACGCGCTCCTCGAACTCCTCGACCGTCAGGCGCCCCTCGAGGTGGTGCGCGCGCAGGAGATGGACGACGGCCGCGCGATCGCTGTCTCCGGCGCGCAGCGGCCGGGGCGCCAACTCCCCGGTCACCGAGGCTCCGGACGGTTCATACGGTGGGAGTATGTCGGCACATGGCGTCCGCGCCCACCGAGATCGCCGCCGGCGTCTGGAAGATCACGCGCGGGTTTCCCCTGCGCATCAACGTCTTCTTCGTGCGCGAGGGCGACGGCGTCGCGGTCTTCGACACCGGCCACAAGCCGATGGGCGCGGCGGTGCGCGCCGGCGCCGATGGGCTGGGCGGCGCGACCCGTGTGATCCTCGGCAACCCGCACGCCGATCATCGCGGCGGCGCCGGCGCTGTCGGCGCGCCGATTCATTGCCACGCCGACGACCGCGAGAACGTCGAAGGCGACGGCGCCGCGCACGACTTCGACTTCGGCCTGCTGCCATTCTTCGTCCGCGGCGTGACGCGCAAGACGTTCGGCGCGTGGGACGGCGGACCGCTGCCGGTCGCGGGCACGCTCGCCGAGGGCGACCACGTGGGCGACTTCGAGGTCGTCCACCTGCCCGGCCACTCGCCGGGCTGCATCGGCCTGTGGCGCGCGTCCGACCGGCTGGCGATCACCAACGACTGCTTCGCGCTGTTTCATCCCGCCTTCCCGTTTCCGGGCCGGCGCCCGCGGGTGCCGCACCCCGCCTTCAACTGGTCGACGCCGCGCTGCGGCGAATCGATCGCCAAGCTCGCCGCGCTCGAGCCGGCGACGTGCTGGCCCGCGCACTACGGGCCGCTGACCGGCGACGTGGCGGCGCAGTTGCGCTCGGCGATCTGAGGTCGTGAGCCAGCGCACCACCGCCGACGGGTACACAACACACGTGTCATGCGGGTCGTCGTGACCCGGCCCTCGCGTCTGCGGCGAGCTCGCGCTCCACGTCGTCGACGAGTTCCTCGTGCAGCTCGAGGAATCGGCGCAGGAAGCCGGTGACGAGCAGGAGGTGCTTCTAGCGGTGAGGCAGGTTCTTGGCGCGGCGCTCGGCGTCGTAGAGACGCCCGGCGATGTCGGTCAGGTCGCTGCGCAGCGTGGTCACGCTCTCTCGCGTGACGTCCTCGCCGACGAGGTCGCAGATCAGGAGGCGCAGGAGCGCGTCGCTCTTCACCGGCGTAAAGGACACGGGCGTGCGCGCGTACTCGCGCAGGGCGTCCAGACCATTGTCGGTGAGCGCGTAGACGGTGCGCTCACCCGTCTTGCCGGGCTCCTTGTGAGCGGACAGGTAGCCGAGCTTGGCGAGGCGCTTGGGTTCGTGTGTAGTACTGGCTCTCGCCGGCCCACGAGAGCATCCTATGCCGGGGACGATCCGCCATCACCCGCGTGGTGCCCCGCTTTCGCATCGCGCGAAGAGCAGCAGTCTCGCCCTGCCGATGGCTGAAGTCGAGGATGAGTGACGCGCCGAGTGCGGATATCGCAACTACCGCGTCACGATCGCTGACGCTCCCACGCCGCTGACGCGCCGAGTGCGGATATCGCACCTACCGCGTCACGGCCGCCTTCGCTGAGGACGTCATCCGACAGTCAGCGGTACACGAACATCGGCACAGAGCAGCGAGATACAGGCGCCCGTCAGCAGCCGCCCGGCGCGTCACACGGCCGTGGATCGACCGCGTCGTCCTGGTAGGCGAGATACCCGCCGACGAGCAGCAATGCGGTCGCGACGAAGAGGATCGCGATGCCGACCGCCACGGTCCGGCGCGAGCCGGCGAGGTGGCCGATGATCGCGACGAACACGCCGAAGGCGATCAGCAGCGCCACCGGCGTCGCGGACAGGTCCGACGCGCCGATGATCGTGGCTAGTCGGTCGTCCACGGACGTGGTGCCGGAAACGCAGGGATGCCGGCGCCGCCAGGCAAGGAAGCAGGATCGAAGGTGTGGCTCTGCCACATCGAGGGGCACCGCCGGCCAACCGGCGCTGATTCACGCGCGTGGTCCTGCGGCCGGTGGTCAGGACGCCTCATGGCGGTGATCGGCGCCCGGCGTTTGCGGTGCAACGTTCGTGGACGGCCGACTGACACAACCCGAGTTCCTATCATCCGGCGATGGCCGCCGCCGCTCCCGACTCCGTCGCCGCGTTCGGCAGCGGGCTGCGCGAGGTCGGCTACCTCCCGGGTGAGGCGACCGCGCTCGTCTCCTACCTCGCGACGAAGCTCGGCAAGCCGATCCTCGTCGAAGGCCCCGCCGGCGTCGGCAAGACCGAGCTCGCCAAGGCGCTGGCGAAGGTGCTCGACCGCCGCCTCGTGCGCCTGCAGTGCTACGAGGGCCTCGACGAGGCCAAGGCGCTCTACGAGTGGAACTACCGCAAGCAGCTACTGCGCATCCAGGCCGGCCAGGCGGACCCCGCCGGCGTCGCCTGGGATGACGTCCACGACGACATCTTCGGCGAGGAGTTCCTGCTCTCGCGGCCGCTGATGGACGCGATCACGTCAGAGCGGCCGATCGTGCTGCTCATCGACGAGATCGACAAGACCGATCAGGAGTTCGAGGCGATGCTGCTCGAGGTACTGTCGGACTTCCAGATCTCGATCCCCGAGCTGGGGCTGGTCGAGGCGCGCTCGCATCCGGTCGTCCTGCTGACGTCGAACAACTCGCGCGAGCTCACCGAGGCGCTCAAGCGCCGCTGCCTGTACCTCTGGCTCGACTATCCCGAGCTCGAGCACGAGCTCGAGATCGTGCGCCTGCACGTGCCTGATCTGAGCGAGACGATCGCGCGCAAGCTCGTCGAGGTCGTCGGCATGGTGCGCGACCTCGACCTCAAGAAGCCGCCGTCGATCGCCGAGTCGATCGACTGGGCGCGCGCTCTGCTCCTGCTCGGCGCGCAGGACATCGACGCCACGACATTCCGCGAGACGCTGTCGGTCATCGTCAAGCACCGCACGGATCTCGACATCGTGGCGGAGCGAGTGGGGATCAGGCTCGGGCCGGGTTCCGTGGCCGGACTCGGCACGTAGCTGCTGGCTTCAGACGAGTTCGGCGCGCACGTACGGCAGCGCGGCCTGGCGCTCGTCGGCGGTGATGAGCTCGAGATCGTGTGCGATCGCGGTGGCTGCGATCCAGAGGTCGTTGGATCGGCCGCGTCCGACCGTAGCTCGCCGTAGCAGTTCGTCTACGGCCTCGGACGGTCGTATTCTCGACGCCACATGACGGCCGCCGACAGCACCCCCGCCGGCCTCGCCGCCCGGCTCGTCGAGTTCGGCGAGGAGCTGCGCGCCGAGGGCGTCAATAGCGGGACGGCGGAGCTGCTCGATGCCTTCGCCGTCCTGGCCGAGGTGCCGTGGACCGAGCCGACCGCCTTCCGCGAGGCGCTGGCGGCGACGCTTGCCAAGTCGCAGGAGGACCGGCGCATCTTCGAGCTCGTCTTCGACCGCTTCTTCTTCCGCGCGACGGAGGCCGCGGCCCTGCGCGAGGGCGTCCGCGAGCACGCAACCGAGCGCAGCGATCGCGCCGGCGAGGAGAGCGGCGAGGTCGACCTCGAGGAGCTGCGCCGCCAGATCACCGCGGCGCTGCAGGCGGGCGACGAGTCGCTGATGCGCGACCTCGCCCGGATGGCGATTGCCGCGTTCGGCCGTCAGGGCCAGGGATCCGGCGTCATCGGCGTCGACGTGCAGCGCATCCGTCGCGCGCTCGGGCTGCGCGTGGAGCCGCGCCACGAGCTGCCCGAGAACGACCCGCGCCGCGACGGGCTGCCACGTGATGCGCTGCGCCGCTTCGAGACGCTGCTGCGCCGCGAGCTCGAGCGCGGGCAGATCGAGCGGACCGAGAAGCTGCCGCCGTCCCGGCCTCTGAACGAGCTCGACCGCGCCCTGCCCAGCGGGCCGCTGCAGGACCTGGCCGCCGTCCATCGCGTCGTCGCGCAGCTCAAACGGCGCCTGAAGACTCAGGGCCGGGAGCACCGCGGCCACACGCGCCACGCGCACGTCGACGTGCGGCGTACGATGCGCGCCTCGCTGCAGACCGGCGGCGTGCCGGTCGACCTGCGCTTCAAGCCGGTGCGCCCGCGGCGCCCGGAGATCTACGTGCTGTGCGACGTGTCGACATCGGTGACGAGCGCGTCGGTCTTCTTCCTGAGCGTCCTGCACGCGCTGCACGACTCGTTTCGCAAGATGCGCTCGTTCGTCTTCATCGAGCGCATCAGCGAGGTGACCGACGTCTTCGCTCGCGAGCGCGCCTTCGGAAAGGTCGTCGAGGCGATCGCCCGCGACGCCGGCGTGGCCGACATCTCCGGCTACACCGACTACGGCCGCGTCTGGTCGGAGTTCCGCGCCCTCGTCGAGGACGACCTGCACCCGCGCGCGACGGTCATCGTGCTCGGCGACGCCCGCACCAACGGCCGCGACCCGCGCGCCGACGTCTTCGCCCAGGTCGCCGCCCGCGCCGGCCGCACCTTCTGGCTGAACCCCGAGCCGCGGCTGTACTGGAACTACGGCGACTCGGTGATCGCGACCTACGAGCAGCACTGCCAGGCGTTCGAGTGCTGGACGACGGGGCAGCTGGAGGATTTCGTCAAGGCGCTCACGCAGCCGATCCGGCCGGGGTGAGGTTTCGCCGCCGGACGCAAAGGGCACAAGCGTCTCCGCCATGCCCGAGGCCCGCATCACCAGCTACCGCGACGGCCCGCTGCTCGTCAGAGGCCCCTTCCGCCTCGAAGACCAGGACGGCAACGAGATCGATGCCGGAAGCGGCACGATCGCGCTGTGTCGCTGTGGCAAGTCGCGCCTACGGCCGTTCTGCGACGGCACGCACAAGCTCGTGCGCTTCCACGCGCCGAGCGGCGCGGAATCAGGTCGCGGCGGCTGACGACGCCGAGGCGGCCGACGTCAGTGGGATCCGCAGGGAGCTCGAGCCCGCTTCCCAGGCGCCGAGCATTCGGGTCGCCCAGCGGCCGTCGAGCGCGGCCAGCGTCGCCGCGCCCCAGAGGATGTCGCCGGTCAGCTCGGGCTGCTGGCGCGCCAGCCCGCCGGCGAGGTCGACGGCGGCGATGGCCTCGTGGATCGCGTCGGCGGTGACGTGCTCGTCGAAGAACTCGGTCGCGCGCTCGCTGTCGAGACCGAGTCGCCGCAGGCCCTCGGCGTAGCGGCGGTTGGGCACCGAGGACTCCATCTCGAACAGCGCGAGATGGCCGATGATAGCGCCGCGCCAGCGGCGATGCAGGCCGAAGAAGGACATCAGGTTCACCGTCGCGAGCGTCGCGCCCGGCAGGTGGTCGACGTAGGCGTTGTAGGTCGCGTCGAGCCCGAGTTCGTCCATCGTGTCTTCGAACAGCTTGGCGTGGATGCGCTCGGGATCGCCGTTGCCGTACTCGTCGGCCTGGATCTGGACCAGCGCGCCCTTCGGCCCGCCGTACATGCGCGGCAGCGCCCACGAGTGCGGGTCGGCCTCCTTGAGCTGGTAGGCCGAGCGGTGGGCGAGGAACTCGAGCACCTGCTCGAGGGTCGCGTGGCGCTCGATGTACTGAGACACCGACGGCGCGTCGTCGGTGTCCGCGATCGCGCGCAGCGCGAGGTCCATCTGCTCGGGTCCGGCCGGCATGGGCGGGCGCGGAACGGCCGCCGAGAGCGCGGACTCGAAGCAGGCCTCGAGGTCGCGGCGCAGCGCCAGCAGCGACGGCTCCCACTCCCACTCGTCGGCGACGCCCGGCAGGCCGCGGTAATGCAGCTCGTAGCAGCAGTACAGCGACAACTGCAGGTCCTCGTCGGCGAGCGGGTCGGCGGGCGTGTCCAGCCGCGGGGCCGGCAGCGGGTGGACGGGGCGCGCGAGCGCTGCGAGCAGCGCCTCGCTGAGCTCGCCCCGGGGCTGCGGTGCGTTCAACACGGTCGGCCACCTACCCCCGGCGTGGCAGCGGTGAACGCGACACGCGCCGATGTCGCCGGCCATCTGCGCCCGGGCAGGACGGCGCTGCTCAGGCAGCGCTGCAGGGGGTACACGGCAGGCACCGCAGTTCGAAGCAGAAAGGAGAGCCATGCCACCCGCAGGCGTCAAGAAGGGCACCAAGCGCGCCCGCCAGTACGAGCACATCAAGGACAGCCAGCTCGACCAGGGCAGCTCCGAGGATCGCGCCGAGGAGATCGCCGCGCGCACCGTCAACAAGGAGCGCGCCCGCTCCGGCGAGTCCCGGCAAGCCTCCAAGAGCTCGACGAACGACATGTCATCGAGCCGGCGCGGCGGCCAGCGCTCCGGTACGAACCGCGAGAAGGGCCGCACGCGCGAGCAGCTCTACAACGAGGCCAAGAAGCTCAACGTCGAGGGGCGCTCGAAGATGAACAAGGAGCAGCTCAAGCGGGCGGTCGATCGCAAGAAGTAGCCGATCGGCCGCACCGCCGGAGGATCAGTCCCGAGCCCGAGCAGGTCAGCCGGTGAAACGCGGCTTGGCGGGCGCCGACGGCCTGACGTAGACCACCCTGACCGTGGTCCCACGCGTGCGGCTCGAGGTGCTGAACGTCACGCGGGCGGTCACGCGGTGGACGCCGGGCCTCTGACGGCGCGGGTTGATCCGCAGCGAGAAGCGCGTGCGCCCGGGCCTGGCACGCACCGTGCCGCGGCGCTTGCCGTCGACGAAGAAGACCACTCGGGCAATCTGGCGTCCGGTCACCGTCACTCTGAACGGGCGGCGTGCCGGGCCGGAGGGAGCGGCGATCCTGGCAGTGCCCTTGGGCGTCGAGGCCGGGCTCCCCAGCGGGGTGGTCGGACTCGACACCGCAGTGGCCGGAGCCGGGCGCAGCGCGGCCAGCACCGCGGCCAGCGGGGAGACGGGAGCCGCCGTCTGGGTCGTCGTCGGCGTGCCGCCGGTCGTCGGCGTGCCCTCGGTCGTCGTGTCGTCGGTCGGCGTCGTGTCGCCGTCACCGGAGCCATCGTCGGTCGGAGTCGAGCAGGGCGCCGAGCGAATCGTGTTCGTGTCCAGGGTGACGGCCCCGTTGCGGGCCAGCGCACGGCCATCGATGATCGTCGCGAGGGTGTTCACCGTGACGCTCTGGTTCGCGAGGATCGTGCCGACGAACTGCGTGTACGTCTCGATCGTGGCCGAGCTTCCGACCTGCCAGTACACGTTGCACGCCTGCGCGCCGTTGGCCAGCAGGACCCGGGTGTTCGGGATGCCGCTCGTGGTGCCGGCGGCGGTGATGAGCGTGCCGGTCTTGGCCTGGAAGATGAAGACGGCGTCGGGGTCGCCGGCGGCGTCGAGCGTCAGGTCGCCGCCGACGAAGACGTCGGCGGCCGCTGTGTAGACGCCGGAGACGAGCGTCTGGCCACCTCCGAGCGGAGCGGTGATGGCGGTGCCTCCGGTGCGGCCGAACGCATCACCGTACGCCGTGGTGAGATCGGTCTTGGCCTGCTGCGTCACGGCGTCGTTGGGGTCCGCGACGTTGTGGTTGACGCCGGTGAGGCTCACGCAGTCGACGGCGGGGCAGAGCCCGAAGCCGGTCT
>JBBSMC010000025.1:0-36569 GCA_038233375.1 Solirubrobacterales bacterium | reverse complement strand
CGCTCGAGGACGGCCTGCAGCCGGTCTTCATCGTGTTCGCGCGGATCGCGCTCGGCGCGTTCGTGCTCGTGCCGATCGCGCTGCGATCGGGCGCGCTGCAGAAGATGCGCGGCCTCACGGGTCCGATTCTCTTCATGGCGATCGTGCAGGTCGTGGTGCCGTTTGCGCTCATCACATTCGGCGAGCAGCACATCGCCTCGTCGCTGACCGGGATCCTCGTGTCGGCAGCGCCGATCTTCACGGCCCTGATCGCGGCGCGCTTCGACGACGACGAGCGCCCGCACGGGATCGCCACGGCCGGTGTCGTCATGGGAATCGTCGGCGTCGTACTTCTCTTCGGTGTGGATCTCAGCGGCGACGCGCAGGCACTCGCGGGCGGTCTCATGGTGCTGCTGGCGGCGGCCGGCTATGCCGTCGGTGCGCTGTATCTCAAGCATCGGCTGCGCGGGGTGCCGTCGGTCGGCATCGCGGCCTCGACGCTGGTCGCGGGGGCGCTCGTCCTGCTGCCATTCGCGCTGTTCACCGTGCCGGCGCAGGTGCCCGAGTTGCAGACGATCGGGTCGCTGCTCGCGCTCGGCGCCGGCGGCACCGGCATCGCGTTCGCGATCTTCTACACGCTGATCGCCGAGATCGGCCCCGGACGCGCGTCCCTTGTGGCCTACATCGCACCCGGCTTCGCCGTGTTCTACGGCGTGACGCTGCTCGGCGAGCCGCTGACGCTCGGCGCGATCCTCGGCCTGGCCCTGATCCTCGCCGGCTCGTGGGTCGCCGCGGAGGGTCGCTGGCCGGGCCAGTCGAAGGCGACGCCGGCGGTGCCGCTCGATCCGCCTCCACCGGTGCGCGAACCGGTGTAGGCGGTACCCGCGAACGCCGCTACCCGAAGCGGACCTTGCCGTTGGAGCGCGCCCGCGCCTGCGCGCGCTCGACGAAGTCCAGGCGCTTGATCGCGGCCTTGAAGAGGCGGGTCGCGAGGCGCATGCGCGCGTTCTCGGAGCGCAGGTCGAGCAGGCCCTGCTTGGCGTCGAGGCCGAAGTCGACCGTGGCGGCCATCTCGTAGGCGGTCTTCTCGGCGAGCTCGCCGGGGTCGGGCTCGTTGTCGGTCGCCTCGACGACGAGCTCGGCGTACGCCGCCCGCGCGCTCTCGCCGGCGCGCTCGTCGGAGACCTCGTCCCGGTCGCTGAGGAACTCCACGGTCGCGGCTGGATAGGGCATGTCCTCCTGGCGCTCGACGATGCGAAACGGCCGCGTGCCACGCGTGAGGACGTTCAGGCGACCGTCCTCCATGCGCTCGAGGACCTGGGCGATCTCGCAGGCGCAGCCGATCCCCTTCGTGCCGGATTCGGTCAGCCAGACGATGCCGAACTCGCCCTCGTTCTCGAGCAGCTCGTCGAACATGATCCGGTAGCGCTCCTCGAAGATGTGCAGCGGGACGAGCTCGTGCGGGAGCGCGACGAGTCCGAGCGGGAACAACGGGAAGTCACACACGGTCCGATCGGCCATCTCGTACGTACTTCAGCACACGATGACAACCGTCCTGCTCTGGTTCCGGCGCGATCTGCGCAAGGGGCGGCTGCCGGCGGCGCCGGACGGCATGGAGCTGGCGCGTCCGCACTGCGAGCCGGGGGAGGATGCCGCGCGCGCGGCGCTCGCCGCCTGGCTCGACGGGCCGATCGACACCCGAGACGCACGACCTCGTCGCCGAGGAGCACGGCACGAGCGGCCTCTCGCCCTACCTGCGCTGGGCTGCCTCTCGCCGGCCGAACCGCGCGGCGGCCGGCGGGTGAGCCGCGTCAGCCGAGCAGCTCGTCGAGCGCCCGGCCGCTGACGACCGACTCCGGACGCTCGGCGGCGATGTCCGAGCCCGGCCGGGCGTGGTCGTCGCGGCGCTTGATCAGCAGCCACTGCGGCTTCGCGCCGCGTCGCGTGCGCTGCAGGGCAAAGCCGCCGTCGAGCTTCTCCCCGTGCAGGACGAACACCGCGTGGCCGCGCTCGAGCGCCTCCGGCCAGGCCACGCGGCCGCCCTGCTCGTAGGTCCCGCGATCCCAGACGATCACGCCACCGTCGCCGAGCGTGCCCTCGAAGTCGTTGTGCGACATCGCATGGTCGCCGACCTCGATCGCCATGCGCTTGACGACTGGGTCCATGCTCGGTCCCTTCGGCACCGCCCACGAGCGCATGACCCCGTCGACCTCGAGGCGCAGGTCGAAGTGGCGCGCGGTGGCCGCGTGCTCCTGCACGACGAACACGCCCGCGGCGACGCCGCGGATCGCGAACTGCTCGTGGCCCTCGACCTTGACGCGCTCGTTCGCGACCGCGCCGCGCTCCTCGAGGAACGCGGTCAGCTCGCCGACCGCGGCCTCGGGGCCCTCGGCGTGCAGCTGCAGCGTGCCGTCGTCGCCGTCGCGCAGCCAGCCGAGGATGCCGAGCTCGCGCGCCCGCCGCACGCCGTCCTCGCGCAGCCCCGCGCCCTCGGGGCGCACGACGGCGCGGATCGCCACGCCGGCGGCCATCGTTCTAGGAACCGAACTCGAAGCGGACGAACGCCGTCTGGTTTCTGCCCTCGCAGCGCACGAGCGTCAGCTCCTTGCCGACCTTGCCGAGCAGGCACGTGTACCTCAGCCTCTGACAGAAGCCCTGGCGCTTGCAACCCGGCGACTTGGCGACCGCGCTCGCGATGGCGCGGGCGTTCCTGCACGTGGTGCGCTGCGCCGTGACGGCGCTGATCGCGAAGCCGCCCCTGTCGAGCGTGGAGACGTCGCCGCAGTCGCGGATCGGCGCGCGGGTGGCGGCGCCGGCCGCGGCGCCGGTGGCGGCGGCGGCGACGGCGGCGAGCGTGGCGATGGTGAGCAACCTGCGTGGAGTGATCATGGCCGGACCCTACCTCGGCCCGCCGCGCCCGGCCATCGCCGGCCACGCCCCGCCGCCGCAAGGCCGTTACGGCCGTTGAGCGCGGTCGGAGCGGGTCCTCGTGATGGCCGAACGGCGTCGCCTCGGGGACAAGTCGCGGCCCCGCCGACGACCCATCACGGCCACTGGATCGTGTCGTGGAGTGCGCGCGTGTGCGCCACTGTCACACTCGTGCCACCGCTCTTGCGCAGTTCACGTGAGGAGGTCAGCGATGGGCCCCCGCTTCTCGTCCGGGGTACTGCCCACGACGATGCTGAGACGCTCCAGATCACGCGAAAGCGCAAGCGGCCACCCCAACGATCGAATGGCGCGTTTGTCGGGGTGAGGCCGACAAATGCGCCACTCGATCGCATCACTCGGACGCTCGCCCCGCGAGATGCGGAAGACTGGTGGCGCACGTCAGCGACTACCGCCTGGTGCGTCTAATCCTGTCGCCGGCAGTGGCGGGAAGGACTTGCGTGCGACGGCCGCGACCGTCCGACGGGCGGCGGCATGGACGCCGCCTCCTACGATTCCACCGAAAATCGGAACGAGCTTCGTCACGTTCACGACGCCGCGCGACCCCGCCTTTGTCAGGAGGCGGAAGCCGATCCTTCGTATTGATCGCAATCAGTACATGCCCCGGGATACGACGTACCGCGGCGCGACCACCGCGCTGTGAGATCTCGACGCCAGCGAGTTTCAGCGCTTCCTTCACAGACGCATCGCCAACGAGCGCCGCCATTGCGAGTGTCTGGACACGATCGTCTTGGACGGCATAGCCATGCAGGTGCGCGATCGCAGCGACCATGCGCGCCTGGATGACCCACGCAGATCCAATCCCTGCTGGCACCGAGACAGGAAGCGTGATCAGGCCCCCAGCGCCGGTGGCGATCTGGACGTGAAGTTCTTGGTGGTCTCCCAACGTACGAGCGCGTCGACGCGCGCACGAATACTTTCGTAGCGCGGATCGCCGAGGTACTCGTCAGCAAGTTCGACCGAGCTCTTCAGCGGACCTGCGCCGGCGATACCGAGCGCCACCAACCTGTTGACCACAGCGAGCGCCTTGGAAGAAGGATCAGGGCGTGATGTATCGGCGGTCATGACCTCTCACGGTGTACGACGAACGACATGTTCTTCTCGTGTTCGGGAGCCAAGGCCCAGGTCTCCGTAGACCATATCCTTGGCCGATGGACGAGCTCGCGGCCTACGAGCGGCGCCTGCGCCGCGCCGGGCTGCCGCTGCTCATCGAGGACTACTCGGCGTACGAGGACATCTTCACGCGCGCCGTGCCGCTGCTGTCGCTCGTCGTCACCGGTCAGATGCTGGGCGCCGTCGACAGGGACTGGCCGTGGTGGGGCAACGCGCTCGCCCTGCTCGGGGCGCTGGCGATCGTCATGGGCGGGGTGGCGCTCGTCAACCGCCGGCGCGGTCGCCGGGCGCTCTCGATCCCCGACCGCGTCGGGCCGATCGAGCTCGCCGCCTTCGTGCTCGTGCCGGCGCTGCTGCCGCTCGTCTTCGGCGGCCAGGTGACGAGCGCGCTCGTCACCGCCGGCGGCAACCTCCTGCTGCTCGCGCTGATCTACGCGATCGTCGGCGTCGGGCTGCTGTCGATCGTGCGCTGGGCGGGCGGGCGCCTCGTCAGCCAGCTTGCCGCGTCGCTGGTGCTGCTCACGCGCGCCGTCCCGCTGCTGCTGATCTTCATGATCGTGCTGTTCATCAACACCGAGATGTGGCAGGTCTTCTCCGACGTCTCAGATCCGGCGCTCGTCGGCGTCGTCGCCCTGTTTCTCGCGGTGGGGTCGGTGTTCATCGCCTCGCGGCTGCCGCGCGAGGTGCGCGAGCTGGAGGACGACGTCGCCGCCGACCCGCCGCTCACCCCGCGCCAGCGCTTCAACGTCGGCCTCGTGATGTTCGTCAGCCAGGGGCTGCAGGTGCTCGTCGTCGCGGTCCTGGTGGGCGCGTTCTTCGTCGCGTTCGGCGCGCTGGCGATCACCCCCGGCGTGGTCGAGACGTGGATCGGCGCCAAACCGCAGGCGATCGCCGGCCATCCCGCGCTGAGCGAGGAGCTGATCAAGGTGTCCAGCGCCCTGGCGGCGTTCAGCGGCCTGTACTACGCGATCGCCGTGCTCAGCGACGCGACCTACCGCGAGGAGTTCCTCGAGGAGCTGCAGACCTCGCTGCGCGAGACCTTCGGCGACCGCGCCCGTTACCTGGAGGCGCGCCGGGCGGCCGGCACCCCCGGCGCGCACCACTAATCTGCCGCGCCGTGCCCGACCTCGCCGACGACACGCCGCCGCAGGCGCAGCAGCCGTACCTCCAGCGCGACCAACCGCCCGGCGTCCCGCCGCTCGCGCTGACCGGTGAGCGCACGCTGCCCGACGTCCCCGAGGAGAACTACTGGTTCGCTCGCCACCTCGTCGTCTACGAGTGGATCGCGACGGCGGTCGGCGGCCTGCGCGTCGTCGACATGGCCTGCGGCGAGGGCTACGGCTCGGACCTGCTGGCGCGGGCGGGAGCGGCCGAGGTCGTCGGCGTGGACGCCAACCCCGAGGCGCACGAGCACGCCCGGCTGCGCTACGTCCGCGACAACCTGCGCTTCGTGCGCACGATGGTCGAGACCTACGACGAGCCGTGCGACGCGCTCGTCTTCCTGCAGACGATCGAGCACGTCCAGGACCCCGGGGCGGTGCTCGCGCGCTTTCGCGAGCTCGTCGGGGCGGGCGGCCTCGTGATCGTCTCGACGCCCAACGTGCTCACGCTGGCGCCGCCCGGCGCCGAGCGCTCGGGCAATCCCTGGCACGTCTACGAGTACCGGCCCGAGGAGTTCCACGCGCTGTGTCGCGCGCACTTCGGGGCGGTCGAGGTGTACGGCCTCTTCCATGCCCGCAAGCTCGCCGTGCACGCGGCCGCGTTGCGCCTCGGCTGGGACGCGGTGCACGCCCGGCTGGGCCTGACGAAGCGCTTCTACGACCGCTTCGTGCCCGCGATCGGCGCGCGCGACTTCGCGCTGCGGCCGGGTGTCGCAGGTGAGCTGCACGGCGCGCTCGACCTCGTCGCCGTCCTGCGCGCATGACCGGCCGCGCCGGCGCCGGCGAGCTGGCGATCGTCCTGCACAGCCACATGCCCTACATCGAGGGCTTCGGCACATGGCCGTTCGGCGAGGAGTGGCTGTGGGAAGCGGTTGCGACGGCTTACCTGCCGCTGCTCGACATCCTCGAGGGCGACGCTGGAGCGGCGCTGACGCTGTCGCTGACGCCGGTCCTCTGCGACCAGCTCGAGGCGCCGGGCGCGCTGGATCGCTGCGCCGAGTTCCTCGCCGGGATCCGCGTCGAGTCGCACCGCCGCGACATCGCGAGCGCGGCGGAGGCGGGCGAGGTGGTCGCACTCGAGCACTCGGCGGCGCGTTACGAATGGGCGCGCCGGCGGCTCGCCGCGCTGCACGAGGCCGGCGGTCTGCTCGCCGCGCTCGGCCGCCACGCGACGTGGACCTCGTCGGCGACCCACGCCGTCCTGCCGCTGCTGGCGACCGACGCCGGCGTGCGGCTGCAGCTGCGGGCCGGCATCGACGCGCACCGCGCCCGCTTCGGTGGTGCGGGCTGGGGCGGCGGCTTCTGGCTGCCGGAGTGCGCCCACGCAGCTTGGCTGGACGGGCTGCTCGAGGCGGCCGGCGTGCGCGCGGTCTGCGTCGACCTCACCGACGTGCTCGGGCCCGACGAGCATCTGCGCCCGCTGCGCTCGCCCGCCGGGCCGCTGCTCGTCCCGATCGACCGCGCCACGATCGAGCTCGTCTGGAGCCGCGACGGCTACCCGCGCGACGGGCGCTATCGCAGCTACCACCGCTTCACCCCCCACCGCCACCGCGCCTGGAGCAACGACGGCGCGCCGTACGACCCCGCGCGCGCCGCGACGGCGGCACGCGAGCACGCCGCCGACTTCGTGGCGGGGGTGCGCGAGCGCGTCGCCGACGGTGGGCTGTGCGTCTTCGCGGTCGACACCGAGCTGATCGGCGACTGGTGGCACGAGGGCCCGCTGTGGCTGGCGGGCGTCCTCGAGGAAGCGGCGGCGCAGGGGCTGCCGATCGCCCGCCTCGACGAGGCGCTGACCCGGCACGAGGCCGCGCCGGCGCCCGCCGGCCTGCCGGTCACCTCGTGGGGCACCCCGCGCGATCTGACGACCTGGAGCGCGCCGCCGGTCACCGCGATGGCCTGGGGGGCGCGCGACGCCGAGCTACGTGTGGTCGCCGAGGCGCGGGCGGGCGGCCTGGGTGCCGACGCGCGCGCCGTCCGGGAGCTGCTCGCGCTGCAGTCCAGCGACTGGGCGTTTCTCGTAAGTCAGAACCTCGCCGAGCCCTACGGACGCGAGCGCGCGGCCCAGCACCGCGCCGCGCTGGACGCCGCGCTCGCGGCGCCCGGTGCTCACGACCCGCGCGTGCGCAACCTCGCGCCGCACGCAGGCCCCGCCGCGCTACGCGAGCCCCGAGCCTGAGGAGGAGACCAGGCCGGTCTCCAGCGCGCGCCGGGCGAGCGGGCACGCTTCTGATGCTGGGGCAGCGCGCCGAGATCGAAGGCGTCAAACAGCGCGCGCATGTGCGTCTTGACCGTCTCCACGCCGATGATGAGCTCGTCGGCGATCTGGCGGTTGGAGGCCGGGACGGCGAAGGAGCTGTCGAGGTAGGGCTGGCACAGCGCCGTCAGGACGCGCAATTGCGCCTCGGAGACCTTCGGCGGCGCCGCGCGCTGCGAAGTGGCGGTGCGCAGCGACTCGCGCCCGCTCGGGCTGCGAAAGACGATCATCGTGCGGCCGAGCGCGATCTCGTCACCGTCGCGCAGCCGCCGGCGGCCGTGCACACGCTCACCGTCGACGTAGGAGCCGTTGTGGGAGATCCCGTCGTCGACGAAGGTCCACTCGTCGCCGACGTGCTCGAGGCTCGCGTGCACGCGCGAGACCTCGCGGTCCCAAGGCAGGGCGACGTCGTTCTGCGCGCTGCGCCCGATCGTCAGCCGCTCGGGGGCCGCGCCGAGGTCGACGATCTGCTGGGCACTATCGCCGTCGCGGAACAGGAGAAACGGCCGCTGCCGGCGCTCGGCCTCGAGGCGCTGCTTCAGCTCGGCAGGCGTGGCGCGATGCAGGCCGTGCGGGAACTCCATGGCAGCAACTGTAGGTGCGTTGGGTTGAGCGGGCTCAAGCCGGTCCGTATTCCGGGTGGGTGAAGCGGATGAGGTCGGCCATCGTGAAGTCGCCCTTCGTCGCGCCTTCGAGTTCGGGGACCCAGTCCGGCGACTGGCGGACGTAGGAGCTGGGATCTCCGTCCAGCAGCCCGACGAGCACCTCGGCGACGATCCGCCCCCCGACCGGCCCGAGCTGCATTCCGTCATGTAGTGCGCTCGCCTCGCGGAGGATGTAATACCAGAGGGGCGCATTGTCGACCAGCTCGTCTCGGATCGCGGGGGACGCGAAGAAGTCCGCACCGTGCGCGACCTGAAGCTGGCCGGCGTCCAGCGGCCGTTCGCCCATGGCGCGCGCGACGTCGGGGCCTCCGGGCAGGTTCAGATGGCAGGCCCGCAGGAGGTTGAGCTTTGGCAGTTCGGTTCCGAGGCTCGTGCTCACTTCGGGGGGCATGTGAAACAGCCGCTTCACGACAACGGTGTCAAGCGGCATGCTCAGCTGGGGAGCCTGAAGATGCGCCCGCGTCTGGGGTAGGGGGCCCAGCCCGAAGAAGAGTCGCCAGTCGATGACGAATGCGGGTGGCAACGGCTGAAACCCACGCAGGCTGTTGGGGCTCTCAGGGGTCGTTGGGAAGATCGGAACCTCGGCGCCGGTGTCCTCGTTCATGAGGTAGCCGGGGCGCACCATGCTGTGGCCGAAGCGGTACGCGGCGCCCGAGAACTCGACCGGGATGAACGGCTCGTGCTCCCACCGGTAGCAGCGGCGCTCGTAGTCCGGCGCGGTGACCTCCGACGCCAGCGAGTTGCCGACGATGCGCGACAGAAAGTCGTGGATGACGATCCATTGGTAATGCCAGCGGACGATCCGGGTCGCCTCGTCGAACAGCTCTGCGCCGGATCGCAAGCCCTGGGTCGACCGCACATGTTCGACTACCGCATTGTGAAACTCGGCAAACATCAGGTGAAGCTGAGCGATGATGAGGTGCTCGTCGTTACGAGGGTCACCGATCAGCGCACGGCCCTGTGAGTTTCGCGGTAGATCCGAGAACACGTCGCCGCCCGCGGGCGGCTTCCCGACGAGGAGTTTGCCGGTCTCCTTGTCACGCCGCTCGACGAGCAGTTTCACACCACGGTCATCTATTTTCTCCCACTCATAGATGAACGGCTGATCGGACGGGCCCGAGCCGTAGAGCGAATCGAGGTCAAAGCGCGGCGTGCGGAAGTTGACGAGCGCCTTGGGGTCGTCGGTCTGCTCCTGCAGCGAACTCGGATCGTACGTGATGTCATGGTCGACGAATTGGCCGAAGTAGGTGTAGCCCGACGGTGCGTTGACGTTGACGCCGAGCGAGATGACGTCCTGTTGGTGAAACGCAAAATGCTTGAACACCCACGCGAACGCATCCGGACTGAGTGGCCGCACGCGCAGGCAGGGGAACATGCGGCCGAACCGGCCGCCCCGCGATCCGTCCACGCCCGAGCGGTCCAGCCCGCGCGGAGGATGCGCTCCGTGGTTGGAGCGATGCCCGATTGCCTCCTTCGCGTCGGCCATGTTGGCGACCTCGTGGTTGCGGCGCTCGCGGGACCGGATCAGTCGTTCGGCTCAGGACCGATGACGATGTTCTCCGACCAGGTGAACGACGTGAAGACCGGCTCGTCCCCGTACTCGATGAAGTACGTCTCGATGCCAAGCGCGACTGCGGGATCTCCGGTGACGAGGCCGGGAGCTTCCAGTGACGCCGTCCAGATCCGGCCACCGAGGCTGGCGTCACCGTGAACAAAGATTCCGCCCTGCTGAAAGGCGATGTGACGCGAGACAGGCCCGCTGGCGCCCGCGAGCCCGGGCGACTGGCCCGTCACCTCCAGACGCTGGGTGGCGGGATCGAGATCGAACTGTGTGAACGCAATTCTGGTTGCCATCTACACGTACCCTTCTCATTCATTGGCGGCGATCGCAGGCGTGGCCGCCGTGGAGTAACCCTTGAGTTGGCACAACCCTATGCCTGCGCTCAGTGCGACGCTCGCTGCTTTCTCCTGACCGCAGGTTCGGAGAACCTCGACGAGGTCTAGCATCGCATCGGCTCTCAGCCATAGCAAGTCGGTCGGCTCGGCGAGTGCGATCGCGGCGCGCGCGAGTGCCTCGGCCTCCGGGCATCGTCCGTTGCGCGCCAGGCACTTCGCCCGCACCGAGCGCCAGATCACCTGCGTGATGATGTCGTCGGCAGGCGTCGTGTCGGCCGTCACCCGGCACAGATCGTCGGCCTCGGCGATCCGGTCCTGTGCGTAGACGGCCTGCGCGAGCATGGCGGTCGTCGTGACGAGGGTGCTGTTGCCGTTCATCAGCTCCAGCGGCTCGATGTCGGCACGCAGCGCCGCCTCGGCACGCTCCGGCTGGCCGGCCAGCATCCGGACCAGGGCTTCGAAGTGGGGCACGTGCGACGCCAGGCCGCCGAACTGGTCGAGGATCGCGTTCGCCTGCTGCAGGTAGTCCTCGGCACGATCGAAGTCGCCGCTCATCGCGTACAGGACCGCGAGCGGGTTGAAGATGTACGCGAGCGATATCGGGCTCGTGGCGACGAGCTCGCGGTAGCGCTCACAGCTGGGGATCGCCTGCGCGACCGGCATCGGGCCGTACAGGGCGGCCGTCGCACGCCACGCGATCGCCTCGAACAGCTCGCGCTCATCGCCGGCGCGGCGCGCGAAGTCGGCCGCGGTCTGCCAGGCCTCGTCGGCGCTGCCCATGCGCCCGGCGATGTACGACGCCCGCGCCCGCAGCGACCAGGCGCGGGCCAGGCCGCGGTCGTCGGCCTCCCTGGCCAGCACCGGCAGGACGGCCTCGCTGATCCGCAGCCCGTCCTCGGTGCCGGCCGTGGTCTGCGTCTCCAGCCGGACGAACTCTCGCTCGACCTGCGCGCGCGCCCGTACGTGCGCCTCCGGGGCCGAGGTGATGACTTCATCGAGTACGCCGAGGGCCTCGGTCATGCGTCCGGCTTCGAACAGCGACACGCCGAGTGCGGGCAGCAGCGCGCCGCGCGCCAGATCGTCGGATCCGACGAGCGCGATCGCCCGCTCGAGCAGGTCGCTGGCCGCCTGCGCGTCGCCTCGCGAGAGCGCGGCACGTGATGCGGCCTCCAGGCGCCGCGCTCCGCGCGCGGCCAGCGCGCGCTCGTGCTCCCCGGCGCGACCGAGCTCGCCCGCTAGCGAGCAGGCGCGCTCGAGGTGGTAGCCCACGATCTCGTCGGGCGCGGAGGGCTGCGTCTCCAGCCACGCGGCGACGCACGTGTGCAGTCGGGCGCGCGACCCTTTCGGCAAGCCTGCGTAGGCCGCCTCGCGGATCAGCGCGTGCGTGAAACGAAACGCGTCCTCGCCGGCGAACTGGGACTGATCGGCCCCGATCAGCCCCTTGTGCGCCAGCGCCACGAGGCGCGAGGCCAGACCGCCCTGCTCGCTGGCAGCCAGCGTCACGGCGAGCGCGCCCGAGTGAAAGGTGCGGCCCTCGACGGCGGCCTGCTGCAGCAGCATGCGCTCGCCGTCCTCGAGGTGATCGATGCGCGCCGCGAGCACGCCCTGGATACTCGCCGGCAGCTCGCCGGTGTCCTGGCCGCTGTCGACGGCGACGAGCTGTTCGACGAAGAGCGGGTTGCCCTCGGCGCGGCGCACGATCCGCGGCGCGAGCTCCTTCGCCCCGAGCCCCTCGGCGAGTCTGCGCGCGTCCTCGTCGGCGAGCGCGTCGAGCATGATCAGGGCGCGATTGGGCTGGGGCGCGTTCCAGGCGGGGCGCGACTCCATCAGCTCGGGCCGGGTCAGGCAGACGAGCAGGATCGGCGCGCCGCTGGACAGCGCGACGAGGTGATCGAGCAGGTCGAGCAGCACCGGGTCGGCCCAGTGGATGTCCTCGACCGCGACGACGAGCGGGCGCTCGGCGGCGACCCGTTCGAGCAGCCGTCGCAGCGCCCAGGCCGTTTCGTCGGCCTGCGCCGGTTCGTCGGACAGCCCGATCGCGCCGAGGATCGCGCGGACGGCCGCCTCGTCGCCTGCCAGCAGCTCCTCGACGCGACGGCGC
The DNA here is from genome assembly GCA_038233375.1 of Solirubrobacterales bacterium. GTDB lineage: Bacteria > Actinomycetota > Thermoleophilia > Solirubrobacterales > Solirubrobacteraceae > CADCVQ01. The sequence goes on along the minus strand of JBBSMC010000025.1, from coordinate 24,455 downwards.
GGGTCGTCGCCGAGGGCGCGCACGATGTCGGCGAGCGCGCGGTAGGTCGTGCCCTCGCCGTAGGCCAGGCAGCGCCCGGCGAGGACCGTCGTGTCGTCGCCGATCGCGGCGAGGAACTCGCCCGCCAGACGCGACTTGCCGATCCCCGGCGCCCCGGCGACCGTGACGAGCCGGCAGGTGCGCTCGGCGCGGACCTGCGCGAGCGCCGCGAGCAGGTCCGCGAGCTCGCGGGCGCGGCCCACGAACGGCGTCCCGGGCGTGCGCAGCAGGGCGGGCTGCTCGCGCGCGAGCTCGAGCAGGCGCCCGCTGGCGGGATCGATGCTCGTGTCGGCGCCGACGGCATGGCGGATGTCGTCGCCGAGCAGGATCTCGCCGGGCGTGGCGCGCTCGGCGAGCCGTCCGGCGGCCGTTATCGCCGCCCCGGTGATCGTCGCGCCTCGCGGCCCCGCGCCGAGGAACACCTCGCCGGCCTCGATCCCCAGCTGCAGCTCGCCGGCCTGGGCGCGCAGCTCGACGGCCGCGCGTGCGGCGCGCAGCGCGTCGTCGCCGTGGGCCTCGGTCAACCCGAAGAACCCCACGAGCGCGTCGCCGAGGTAACGCTCCACGGTGCCGCCGTGCTGCTCGATCACATCGGCGCAGCGATCGAACAGCCGGTGCAGCCGCTCGGGATCGGCGACGTCGGCGCGCGCGGCGAGGACGCAGACGAGCCGGCGTGCATCGGCCTGGTCGGGCAAAAGGCCGCGGGAGGCCGAGCCGGCGTGGCTGCGGCCCGGTCGAGAGAGCGTGCCGGCGCCGATCCGCTCCAGCGCCGCCGCCACCGCCTCGGCCGGCGCCGGGCGCCGGGCCGGATCCTTCGCGAGCAGCTCGAAGATCAGCTCCTCCAGCGCGGCAGGGACCGAGGGCTCGTGCTCGGAGAGCGCGACCGGTGTCGCGCTGAGGTGCTGCAGGAGCACGCCCTGGGCGTCGGAGGCGGTGAACGGCGGGCGCCCGCAGACGAGCTCGTAGAGCGTGACGCCGAGCGCGTACAGGTCGCAGGCGGGGCCGACGGCGTCGCCACGGATCTGCTCGGGCGCGAGGTAGCGAACCGTCCCGACGACGACGCCCTCTGCCGTCAGCCGGTCGGCGCCGACCTCGTGCGCGATGCCGAAGTCGCCCAGCGCGGCGCTGCCGTCGTGCGCGATCCAGACGTTGTCGGGCTTGACGTCGCGGTGAACGATCCCGTGCGCGTGAGCGTGACCCAGCGCGGCGGCCAGCTCGCGCCCGATCCGGATCGTGTCGGCCAGCGGCGCCCGGCCCTGGCGCAGCCTGTCGGCGAGCGAGCCGCCCGGCATCGCGCGCAGCACGAGGTAGGGCACGCCGTCGATCTCGCCGGTGTCGTAGACGGTGATGACGTTGACGTGATCGCCGAGCCGGCCGGTGACCCGCGCTTCGCGCTGGACCCGTGCGCGCGCCACGGCGTCGCCGGGCGCGCCGACGACGAGCGCGAGCGCGACCTCGCGATCCAGCCGCTGGTCGTAGGCGAGGTAGACCTCCTTCCAAGCGCCGCGACCGAGGCGGGCGCGGAGGCGGTAGCGCCCTGCGATGAGCCGCTCGGCCCCGGAGAGCGCCGCGGCGATGGTCGGCGAATCGCTTGTCAGGTCGTCCATTGAGCGGCCCCGTGCGCAGCGTACGCCACGGGGGTGATGGCGATCCCCCCGTTGTGTGATGGCACGGCGCCGCGTTGCGAGGAGGCTCGCTCGCAGTTGTCCATCAACTCAAGAAAGGAGAGCTGCCATGGCCACGCGCCTGCAGCTGTCACCGCATTTCATCATCGAGGAGTTCGACTGCCACGACGGCACCGACGTGCCCGACGCCGCGGTCCCGGCGCTGAAGGAGATCTGCGAGCACGTTCTCGAGCCGATGCGCGCGAAGTACGGTCCGTGCGCCGTCCTGTCGGGCTTTCGCACCGTCTCGCACAACACGAGCGTGGGCGGGGCGTCCGCAAGCCAGCACATCTACTCCCGGCACCCGTCTAGCGTCGCGGTCGACGTGCGCTTCACGAGCGGCTCGGTGCACGAGTGGGCGAGCGGCGCGCGCTGGCGCTTTACGTCCAAGCCGCGCTGGGCACAGTCGCGCCGGGGTGGCGTGGGCGACTACCCGCGCTCTGGGTTCGTCCACGTCGACAGCGGCTCGCGCCGCGATTGGCACGGGTGATCTGCGCATGCCGATTCGCGAGATGAACGCAGCGCTGAGCGACGAGCTGCTCGAGGTGATCTTCGGGATCGGCGACGAGATCGCCCTCGAGGATCCCGACACCGAGCCCGGCATCGCCACCGGCGCGCTGCCCACCGACGACGAGGAGTTCGCGGTCCCGCCCGCTGATGAGTCATGAGGATGAGTCCTGAGGGTCTCGAGCGGCTCGTCTCCGAGGAGGGGCTGCGGCTCGCTCCGTACAACGACAGCGCCGGCCACGCCACGATCGGCATCGGCCACCTGATCCATCGCGGCGCGGTGACCGCGGCCGACCGAACGCGCTACGCCGGCTTCACCCGCGCCGACGCGCTTGCGCTGCTGGCCGAGGACGTCCAGCCGCGGGAGGCTTTCGTCGACGAGGTCGTGACCGTGACGCTCAACCAGAACGAGTTCGATGCGCTCGTCTCGCTCGTGTTCAACATCGGCACGGGCGCGTTCGAGCAGTCGACGGTGCTGCGCAAGCTCAATGCCGGTCTCCGCGGCGAGGCGGCCGACGCGATCCTCATGTGGGTCGTCGGCGGGGCCGGCCTGGCCAACCGGCGCAAGCGGGAGCGGGCGCTGTTTCTGACCGGCGCGCTCGCGGTCGACCCGCTCGCCCGCTTCACGGCGAGCGAGCGGCGCTGGATCACCGAGTACGACCGCCTCGAGGCCGCGGGTTCCGACGAGCCTCGCAGCAACGTCCTGCGCCGCGTGATGACCGAGCAGCGCAAGCGCATCTGGCACGCCGCGCGAGCGTCGGGCTGGACGACTGCCAACCGCCGGGCGCGCTACCGCAGCCTGCTCGCGCGGACGACGTAGACCGGGCCGCGCGGCGCCTGCGAGGGCGCCGCGCGGTGAGGTTGTTCGCGCTCGTTGCGAACGTTTGCGACGCGGTCCGTCCGATCTACCCGTATTATCCCCGGCTGCTTTGCATAACGAGCCGAGTCCCGGGCGCCCAGCGCGACCGGGAACGGGGGACCCATGTGGGCCGGAGCGATCCGGCCCGGGGGCGAATCGCCACCCACCGCGAGTCAGCGGTGCCGGTGGCGTAGCGCACGTCACAGCGCGAGCCCGTCAGCTAACCCCGTAGGCGCCGAGACGACGAAAGAGGAGCGCCCGATGAAGATGAGCGACGACGTATTGGCGACGCATGACGCCGTGCCGGAGAACGCCGATGCAGCGCAGATGCTCGCCTACCGCCGTTCATTGCGCGCGTCGCGCACGCGCCGCGCGGCCGCGGCACTGCGCCGGCGCCGCATGTTTCGCAGCCGCGGCTCCGCGCTGGCGGCGATGGCCGGCCTGCTGCTCGCCAGCGGCGGCGCGTTCGCCGCACAGCAGCAGACGGGCAAGCGCGCCGGTCTGAGCGGCGACACGATCACCGCCGTCCAGCGCGCGCTGGGTGTCGGCGCCGACGGCATCGTCGGCCCGAAGACGCGCGGCGCGGTCAAGCGCTTCCAGCGCAAGAACGGCCTGATGGTCGACGGCGTGATCGGCCCGCAGACGCTGGCGGCTCTCGGTCTGGCGTCGAAGACCGCAGCTGCGGCGGTGCGGGCGGTGGCCTCGTCCGCGGGCGACCCGGTCCTGCAACGGATCGCGGCGTGCGAGTCCGGCGGCGATCCGACCGCGATCTCGGCCGACGGCCGGTACCGCGGGAAGTATCAGTTCTCGCGCGCGACGTGGCGCTTCATGGGCGGGACCGGCGACCCCGCGCGGGCCACCGCGGCCGAGCAGGACCGGCGCGCCGCCAAGCTGCTGGCGCAGGCCGGCACGAGCCCCTGGCCCAGCTGCGCCTGAGCGGCTGAGCTCGGCGGCGCCCCGCGGTGCTAGGACAGGTCGCGGGTGAACGTGCTGCCGCCCTTCAAGGTGCGGTAGATCTGCTTGAAGTCGAAGGCGTAGTCGAAGTCGTCCTTCTCGGAGTCCGTCGCGCCCTCGACGTCGACGTTGTGGACGATCACGAGCTCCTCGTTGACGTGCGAGGCCTGGATCAGGCAGATGCCCGAGGGCGCCCAGATGCCCGACCCGCCCCAGAAGGGGACGCCGGTGATGCCGTGGTTGCCGACGGCGTTGCAGGCGATCGTCCAGATCTGGTTCGACGCCGAGTTGGCCGGCAGCACGTAGTCCCAGAGCTCGCCGTAGTAATGGTGGGTGCGCAGGTTCATGCCGGGGTAGTCACGGCTGCCGGCGGCCCGCCACGAGGCGACCTGGATGATCGCGTCGACCTGCTCGATCATCGCGTACTCGCGCAGCAGCTCGTTGAAGAGATAGTCGTAACAGGTGGTGAACCCGAGCCGGCCGTGCCGGGTCTGCAGCACCAGGCGGTCGTCGCGCCCGCTGTCGGTGAACTGCTTCTCGATCCCCGGAAGGAAGACCTTGTCGTACGTGTTCTCGTCGGCGAGGTAGTCCTTGGCGTCGTCTCCGAGGATGAACGTGCGGTTGAGGAAGCGGTCCTGCGTCGCGTCGTCCGCGGTCAGGTTGTTGAGCACGATCGCCTCGAGGTCGCCGCCGATCAGCGGCTGCAGCTCGCTTTCGATCCAGTCGGCGTGCTTCTCGGTCACCGCTTCGCGCATGTACGCCAGGCAGTCCTCTCGCTCGTCCCAGAAGTACCCCGACAGGCAGAACTCCGGGAACACGGCGAAGTTCACGCCCCGCTCCTTGAAGATGCTCACGGCGCGCAGGATCCTGTCCTTGTTCGCCTCCACGTCGGGAACCGCGGCGTGAATGTTGGCCAGGCCGACCGACAGCTTGGTGTCGTCGTCGCAGTACGTGCGCTCGGCGATGAGGAATCCGTCCGTGCGATTCATGGGCTGCACAGCCGGTCGTCGGGCGTGACCAGCTCGAAGAACGCCCGCTCCTGCGCCCTGATGCGCTCCTTCGCGCGAGCGAATGCCCTCAAGCTCTAGTCCCGATCGGGCCCGAGGATGTCGTCCACGCTCGGTTGCTCGCCGACGATCTCGTCCGCGGATCGTGCCTGGTCGACTACGTCCTCGGGTGACGGGACGCTGTCGAGCACCTCCTCAGTCGGCGGGCTGTCGACCTCCGGCAGAGCCGGTGGTGGCGGGGCAGCAGGCGGTCGCGATGTCTCAGGAGACTCGGCCATGGAGCAGTCATACCCGTTGATCGCTCGATCTCCCATTTCTGCGAGTGGCTCTGGCCAGACCCCGTTGTTCGGTCCATCTGCTGTGAGAGCGTACGGGCCGGTGCCGCGCCGTGGACCCGGCTCTGGCTGGCACCGGGCGGGGGAGCATGAACGAGCGACATCTCGATGATGCGACCGCTTGGGGCCGTCGCTCCCTCACGACCGCGCCGCGCGCGGCTTACTCCCAGCGCAGCGCGCGCGGCGCCTTGCGCATCCGCAGCACCCGCACCGGCACCCCCGCCGCGACGGCGTTGTCCGGCACGTCCCTCGTGACGATCGTCGACGTTCCGAGCACGCAGTTGTCGCCCACCGTCGCCCCGCGCAGGATCGCCACCCCGTAGCCGATCCATACGTTGTGGCCGACGCGGACGGCGCGCTTGTAGATGCCCTGCTCGCGGATCGGCCGGTCGACCTCGACGACGCCGTGGTCGAAGTCGATCAGCATCACGCGGTCGGCGACGATGCACTCGCGGCCGATCGAGATGTGCTGGAAGGCGGAGATCGTGCACTCCTGGCCGAGGACGGTCTTCGCGCCGATGCGCGCCTCGCCCTCGTGGACGCGGATCTTCGAGCCGTGGCCGATCCACGACCAGCGGCCGAGGTGCAGGGTCGCGTCCTTGCCGATCTCGATCGTCACGCCGGGGCAGACGAAGCACAGCCCGTCGGTCTTCAGGCGCCCGCGCCAGCGCAGCTTCAGCCACAGCCAGCGAGCGATCAGCTTCGCGTAGTTGCGGTTGACCATCCCGTGCGAGCGCATGAAGCGCCACAGCGCCAGGAGACCACCGCGCAGCGGCGCCGGCTCGCGGTGGACATTGGCAACGATCGGCGCGGCCTCGGGCGCCTCGGGCGTTCCGCGCTCGGCTTCGCCCGCAACCGGGAAGAGCCCGTTGTGCGACACCGGCGGGGTCGGCCGCACCGTCGACACGGTCAGGCCTTGGAGACGTGCAGCACGGCCTTGCCCGGCTGCACGAAGACGACCTCGTTGGTCTCCGGGCTGTCGAACACAGCGGCCCAGCCGTCGACGATCAGCGCGTGCTCGCCCGGCGCCGCCGCGGGCCACAGCAGCGCGACCTGCTCGTTGGCCAGCACGTTCTCGGTCGTCCGCCGGCCGGCGCCTAGCATCAGCAGCTTCTCGCGCCACTCCACCGTCACCGACGTCGCACGCGGGCGCCCGTCGGCGCCCACCGTGACGATGTACGGGTTCAGGCCGAAGCGCTCCAGCGCCTGCGGCAGCTCTTCCAACGGCACGTTGACGGACACGGGACTAAGGCTACGGGTCAGCGGTCCGCCCCGCCCGCCCGCGCCCACCCCTGCCATGATCGGCCGCCCATGGCCGTCGAAAGCAACCTCGCCGAGCGCCTGCTCGACGGCGACCGCCGTGCCCTCGCCCGCGCGATCTCGCTGGTGGAGAACGACGATCCGGCGGGTTGGGCGCTCGTGCGCGAGATCTACCCGCACACCGGCAGGTCGGCCGTCGTCGGCGTCACCGGCGCCCCGGGCGCCGGCAAGTCGACGCTGATCGGCGCGCTCGTCTCCAACCGCCGCGCCGCCGGCCACAGCGTCGCCGTCCTCTCGATCGACCCCTCCTCGCCGTTCACCCAGGGCGCGCTGCTGGGCGACCGCATCCGCCTGACCGACCACTTCCTCGACCCCGGCGTCTTCATCCGCTCGATGGCCAACCGCGGCGCGCTCGGCGGTTTGAGCGAGGCGTCGCTGCAGGCTGCGCTGCTGATGGACGCCGCCGGTCGCGACGACGTCTTCCTGGAGACCGTCGGCGTCGGCCAGGCCGAGGTCGACATCATCGACCACGCCGACACCGTCCTGCTCGTGCTCATGCCCGGCGGGGGAGACAGCGTTCAAGCGCTGAAGGCCGGGATCATGGAGATCCCCGACATCATCGTCGTCAACAAGGCCGATCACCCGCTGACGCAGACGATGGTGCGCGAGATCCGCGGCGTGCTGTCGCTCGCGCCACAGGGCTCGTGGAAGGTCCCGATCCTGCAGACCGAGGCCGTCGACGGCCGCGGCGTCGACGAGCTCATGGACAAGCTCATCGAGCACCGCGCGCACATCGAGCGGGAGGGGACGCTGTCTCAGCGCCGCCGCCACAACCTGCGCAACGAGGTGCTCGCGCTCGCCACCCACCGCGTGCGGCGCGAACTCGAGCAGCGCCTCGCCGAGGGCGACGGCTTCGAGAAGCTCATCGACGAGGTCGTCGCGCGCAGGCTGGACCCGGCCAGCGCCGCGGCGATGATCCTCGAGCAGCCTCCGGGCGAACCACCCGCCGGCATCTGAGCGCGGCTTCGCCCACGCGCAGCGTGGCGCGTTTCTGATCGCTACGAACATCAACGCGCCACCCTCCACCACCCGCACGCGAACCCAGGGGGAACCGCCGTCAACCCAAGAATTTGCGCGCATGGCCGGGCGGAACCGTAGGGTGGTCGTCATGGCGAACAGCGGGGCCGTCGAGCCTCTGGTCGAGCTACGCGACGTGCGCAAGAGCTTCGGCGACAACGTCGTGCTCGACGAGATCGACCTCGCGATCACCGCAGGCGAGGCGATCGTCATCGCGGGGCCCTCCGGCTCCGGCAAGTCGACGATGCTGCGCTGCATCAACGGCCTGGAGGAGATCGACTCGGGCCAGGTGCTGTTCGCGGGCCAACCGCTCGACCCGCGCTCGAAGTCGATCGGGCGCATCCGCGCCGACATCGGGATGGTCTTTCAGCAGTTCAACCTGTTCGGGCACATGAGCGTGCTGGAGAACATCATGCTCGCGCCGGTGAAGGTGAAGGGAATCGAGCCCGCCGCCGCGCGCACCCGCGCGCTCGAGCTGCTCGAGACCGTCGGGATCCCGGAGAAGGCCGAGGCCGCGCCGGCCGATCTCTCCGGCGGTCAGCAGCAGCGCGTGGCGATCGCGCGGGCGCTGGCGATGGATCCCAAGCTCATGCTCTTCGACGAGCCGACGTCGGCGCTGGACCCGGAGATGATCCGGGAGGTGCTCGACGTCATGCGCGACCTCGCACGGGGAGGGATGACGATGGTGGTCGTCACGCACGAGATGGGCTTCGCGCGGGAGGTGTGCGACCGGCTCGTCTTCATCGACGGCGGTCGCATCGTGGAAGAGGCACCGCCGGCCGAGTTCTTTGCCGCGGCGAAGAGCCCGCGAGCGCGGGAGTTCGTGGACAAGATCATCCACCACTAGATGATTGATTCCAAATTCACGCACCCACGGATGACAGGCCAGGATCGGCGCCGGATCGCCACCCGCACGCTCGCAGGTACTACCGGTACCTGCTTCGCGTCCGTGCGGCGCCCGGCATCCGCCCTGACCTGCCCCCGCGGGCACGTCAATTCGCAATCAACCATCTAGGAGGAGAAGGACCATATGCAGGGGACGAGATGGCGCTGGATCGCAATACTGGCGCTCGCGCTCGGGGTGCTCGTGGCATCCGGGTGCGGCGACGATGACGACGAGGGCGGCGGCGCAGGCGCCGCCACGACGACGACGGCCAAGCAGGAGTTCGCCGCCGGCACGACGATGGCCAAGCTGCAGGAGGCGGACGAGATCACGATCGGCGTGAAGTTCGAGGTCGCGCCGTTCGGCTTCAAGAACGTCCAGACCGGTGAGGTGGAGGGCTTCGACATCGACGTCGCCAAGGCGATCGCGGCGGATCTCGGCGCCAAGCCGAAGTTCATCGAGGCGCTGTCGGACAACCGGATACCGTTCCTCAAGGACGGCACCGCGGACCTGATCCTCTCGACGATGACGATCAACGCCGAGCGCGACGAGGAGATCGACTTCTCCGAGCCGTACTTCATCGCCCGCGGCCGGATCCTCGTCAAGAAGTCCGACGACTCGATCAAGAGCGTCGAGGACCTCGAGGGCAAGAGGGTCTGCACCGCGCTCGGCTCGACCTACGAGGAGACGCTGAAGAAGCAGGCCCCGAAGGCCAAGACGACCCTCGTCGACGGCTACTCGGAGTGCCTCGAGGCGATCCAGAACGGATCGGTCGACGCGGTCTCCACCGACGACGTGATCCTCACCGGCATGATCATCCAGGACGACACGCTCAAGCTCGTCGGCGGCGAGGAGCTGACGACGGAGCCCTACGGCGCCGGCATCAAGGAGGGCGACTCGGCCTTCCAGGAGTTCGTCAACGAGTCGATCCAGAAGTTCAAGGACGACGGGCGCTGGGCGAAGTCCTACGAGAAGTGGGTCGGCCAGTACACCGATGAGGACCGGGATCCCCCGACGATGACGCTCGAGGAGGCGATCGACCTCACGAAGTGAGCTCGTTCGTTGAGCTGCTGACGGAGAACTACGGCGCGCTGGCGAGTGGCTTCTGGGTCACTTGCCGGCTCGTCGTCGGGTCGTTCATCCTGGCGGCCGTCGTCGGCACGCTGGTCGCCGCGCTGAGGATCGCCCCGTCGAAGTGGCTGCAGCGTCTCGGCGGCATCTACGTCGAGACGTTTCGCAACGTACCGCTGCTGGTCCTGCTCGTCATCTCCTATGCGGGCCTGCGCCGCTCGGGCGTGGCGATCGACACGTGGACGGCGGGCATCGGCGCGCTGGGCCTCTACACCGCGGCGTACTTCGCCGAGGTCCTGCGCTCGGGCGTCTTCGCCGTCAGCCGCGGCCAGATCGAGGCGTCGCTCTCGCTGGGCTTCGACTACCCGCAGACCCTGCGCCGCATCGTGCTGCCGCAGGCGCTGCGCACGGTGATCTCGCCGGTCGGCTCGATCACGATCGCGATGATCAAGAACTCCGCCATCGTCGGCGCGGCACTCGCCCTCAACGACATGCTCAAGGAGGCGCGGATCCTCAGCTCGCGCACCTTCGATACCGAGGCCGCCTTCTTCTGGGCCGCCGTCGGCTACCTCATCCTCACGGTCGCCGCCACGATCGCCATCCGCCGGCTCGAACAGCGCTACGCGATCCGCCGCTGAACGGCCATGGGCTACCTCTTCGATCCGGACAACTGGGAATGGCTGACGACCGGCAACAACGCGCGGTTCGTGTTCGAGGGCTTCCTCGTCAACGTCCAGATCGCGCTGATCGCGATGGTCCTCTCGCTGATCGCCGGCCTCGTCCTCGCGCTGGCGCGGCTGGGCCGCAACCGGCTGATCACCGGCGCCGTCGGCGTATGGATCGACATCTGGCGCAACGTGCCGCTGCTGCTGCTGATCCTCTACGTCTTCCTCGCGATGCCGCAGTCCTTGAAGAGGACCTGGGAGGCCCTCGCGCCCGGCTTCCTGTCGGACGTGCTGCAGGACGGCAGTGTCTTCGCCGCTCTGATCGCGCTCGTGCTCTACAACTCGGCCGTCCTGGCGGAGATCATGCGCGCCGGGATCCTGTCGCTCGATCGTGGCCAGAACGAGGCCGCGGTCGCCCTCGGACTGACCTACTGGCAGCGGATGCGGCTCGTCATCCTGCCCCAGGGCCTGCGGCGGATGCTGCCCGCGACGGTCTCGCAGCTCATCACGCTCAACAAGGATACGACGCTCGTCAGCATCATCGCCATCCAGGAGGTCATGCGCCACGGGCGGATCCTCACCGGCCAGAACTTCTTCGGCGGCGTGCAGGCGCCGATCCTGCAGGTGTTCCTCTTCATCGGCTTCATGTTCATCGTCACGAACCTCGCGCTGTCACGGCTCTCGCGTCGCCTGGAGATCCGTGAGCAGCAGCGCACCGGCACGACCGTCAAGCCCGTCACCGGGCTGGAGGATCAGATCGTGACCGTGCGCGCTCGGTAGTTTCGCCACTCGTTGACGACGAGCGCGAGGAGGCCGACGCCGACGGCGGCGATCGCGATCGCCACGCCCGGCGAGTCGGTGCCGAAGAGCGGCAGCGCCACGTCCAACGGGCCGAGGGGCGCGCGGGATCCCGCCCCGCCCGCCCCGCCGCCTGACCCGGCGACCGCGTCGCCGCCGATCCGCAGCTCGGCGTACCACCACACGCTCGTGACGAGCGTGACCGCGACGAGCGCGCCGCCGACCCGCGGCGCCTGGCGCAGGCCCCACGCGACGAGCGCGACCGCCACCGGCAGCGCGGCGAGCAGGTAGCGGCCGGGGAAGAAGACGCCGAACATCGTCGGCGCGACGAACGTCGCGACGAGCACCTGCGCGCCGCAGACGAGCGCGCACAGCAGCGCGGCGACCTCGACGGTCGCGCGCTCGGGCAGGAGGCGGGCGATGTGGTCGCGGTGCGAGCGCCACAGCAGCCACAGCGCGTAGAAGGCCAGCGCGATGACCGGCGCCCAGCGCAGCACGCCGTAGTCGCGATCGAGCCACAGGCCGACGAGCCGCGGCGCGCGGTCCAGGAAGTCGCCCGCGTCCAGCGCCTCGAGCCGGTCGCCGGGCAGCGCCGTCGCCGCCGGCGTGAAGCCGCCGAAGAGCTGGTCGTTGAGCGTCACGAACATGACGAGCGAGAAGAGGATCACCTCGATCTCGACGAGCAGCGCGAAGCCGCGCGCGCGGCGGCGCAGCCAGCGCAGCATCGCGAGCGCGATCACGAGCCCCGCGATCGTGAACTGCAGTCCCAGCCAGGGCAGCCCGCCGAGCGCGAGCGCGGCGCCGGCGACCCAGCGGATGCGCGGCAGCTCGCGCACCTTCAGCGCTAGTACGGCCGCGGCGGCGAGCAGCCCGCCCGCGACGAGCTCGGGCGAGACGGTCGTCGCGGCGGCGAGCGCGGGGGGAGAGAGCCCGCAGGCGAGGGCCGCGCCGCTCGCCCACGGCTCGGGGACGACGCGGCGCGCCAGCGTCGCCGCCAGCACGAAGGCCAGCGCCGCGAGCGCCGCCAGCAGCAGCTGCACGGCGAGCGGGCCGCCGAGCGCGTAGGCGGGAGAGATCAGCAGCGCGAAGCCGGCTGCGGTCGGCTCGTTGGCCTGACCGTTGTGTAGGCGGCCGCGGCGCTCGAGCACGTAGGGGTACCAGTCGCGATAGGCGAGCGTGGCGTACTCGTCGCGCAGGTCGAGGTCGTGGTCGGAGACGATCGACTCCGCGGTGAGCAGGTAGTGCGGCTCGTCGCCGCCGAACTGCGAGCTGCCCAACGCGGGCAGGCCGATCGTCACGGCGTAGGCCGCGAACAGGACGAGCCAGAGCACGGCCGCGCGACGCACGCCGCCCATGATCCCTCGCCGGCTGCCGCGGGGCGGCGTCAGCCGGCGCGGCGGCCGCTGGAGTCGAACACGAGCGGCCCGTCGATCGGGTGCGCCACGGGCGCCGCGCCGCGCGGGCTGAACTTCGGCGCGGGCGCCGAAGCGGGGGTGTGGTCCCAGTCGCGGCCGATACGGTCGCAGCCGAGTGGATACAGCGTCAGGCTGCCATCGGCGCCGAAGCGCATCCGCACGAGGTTCTTGTAGTCCGGGATCGACTGTGCGGTGAACACCTCGTTGGCGTTGCGCCAGGCCTTCGAGCCGCGCACCCTGTGGACGGCGAGCATGAAGAAGCCCCAGACCGTGGCGCCGAGCGCGAACCCCGCGGCGAACAGCGCGACGAGCCCCAGCGCCCAGATGAGCAGCGGGTGATCGCCGACCAACTCGACCATGAGCCAGAGCGCCACGGTCGCGATCAGCAGATGGACCGCTGTATGGATCAGGGCGACGGCGAGCCGCGCGAGCTTCGTCGCGCGCACGACGTTCCTGTTCTGCTCGAGCGGGTCGGGGACGAGATCCAGGCCCCCGAACGTCGCGGCGAAGAGCAGCGCCACGATGACCAGGCTCATGCCGCCCGTCGCGGCCGCGAGGAAGCCGGAGAAGCCATCCGCGGTGGCCGTCGCGAACAACCCGCCGGCGCCCGCGTTGAGCGCCCCGAGCATCGTCATCCCGAGCAGGACGTAGAGCCCGCCGATGAGGCCGGCGAAGGACGGGTTCAGGCGCGCGAGGTTCAGGACGCCGTTGCTCAGGCGGCGCGAGTCCACGGCGCGCGGGTAGACCTCGGCGCGCTCGTAGGTGATGGTCTGCGACTCGTCGTGGTCCAGCGAGCGCACGTGCAGCTCCGGATACAGCGTGTGCGTACCCGACAGGTACGCGCCGCCGCCGCCGGCCGTCACCCGCGTCGGCTCGTCGGGCGCGTCGCGCGGCTCATAGCGGGCGTAGTGGTGGATGTCGCCGGTGATCGTCAGCGCCAGGTGCGCGCCGCCGGCGCGCACGACGCGCTCCTCGAAGTAGGAGAGATAGCGCCACGACTCGGGCTCGACGCGACCGGGCACGGCCTTGATCCAGGCCGGCTTGGCGGTCATCAGGACGATCTTGTCGCCCGGCTTGACCTGCTGGGTGAGGAAGTAGTCCAGCTGCACATCGTCGATGTACGTGTCGAGCTGGATGTCGATCCCCCAGACCCACCAGTCGTTGGGCAGCTTCAGCGCGAAGTAGCTGCGTCGCTGGCGCGTGCGCCAGTCGCCGATGCGCCCCTCGCGAGCGCAGAACACGCGCAGGAAGCTCGCCAGACCGTCGTACCAGTCGTGGTTGCCGGGGATCGCGTAGAGGTCGGGCTTGTCGACGGCGTCGGACTTCGGCAGCGCCGCGGCGAACGGGCCGATGAAGCGGTCCTCGTAGGCGGCGGGCTCGGCGGTCGGATAGACCTGATCGCCGCCGAGCAGCAGGATGCGTCCGCGGGGCAGCGCCTGGCCGTCGAAGTCCAGGCTCTCCTGCGCCAGCAGCCAGGCCATCGTGTACGTCGCCTCCCAGCCGTCGCCGGTGTCCGAGAGGTAGTCGACCCAGAGATCGCCGGGCGTCGCGCTGTAGTCCAGGCCGAGCTGCGGCTCGCGCTGGATCTCGCGCTTGTCGGCGAACTTGCCGAACGTCCCCGAGACCAGCACCTCGACGCCGGACTTCGCGAGCAGGCCGGGACTCAGCCAGCGCACCGCCGGCCGGCGCACGAAGCCGAGTTGCTCGCGCTCGGCGCGCTCGTCGGCAGGCGAGCGTTCGCGCAGCTTGTCCCTGAGCGGCACCCCTGGACCGTATCTATGCGATCACGCGGACCGCAAGCCGCGCCTGCGGTGGTGCGCCGGCGAAGGCGCGAAGGGCTACGCGCCGCCGCCGGTTCCGTCGGCGAGCGCCAGGCTCGCCTACGGGTCCGCAACCGTCAGTCGCGCAAGCCCGGATCTGTCGTGTAGCGGCGCGATGCGGCCGCGAGAAGCCCCGCGACGAGGCCGATCGCGCCGGCGGCGACGAGAAAGATCGAGATGCCGATGTCACGTGAGCCGCTCGCTTCGTTGCTGTCGCATCAATGCGGCATCTGCGCTTGCGATACGGGCCGTCGCTGGCTAGCGCCCGACGACGCGGCCGATGGCGAGGGCGACCACGATCACGACCGCCGCGAGTGCGATCAGCGTGACGATCCCCGCCTTGAGGACCGAGCCGAGTCCGAAGATCGCGATCAGCGCGATCAGCAAGATAAACCACAGCATCGTCTGCTCCTTGTTCGTATACGAAGTCAGACGCTGCGGGTACCCATTCGGGCGCGGCGCCTAGCGCCCGCGCCCTTCGCCGGGGCTACCGCGTGTTCGGGTACGCGTCGCGCGCGCGGTCCCAGGTCCTCGTCGTCGTGGCCGCAGGCGCCGCGGTGGCGCTCGCCTTATCGGTGATCGTCGCCGAGCCAGCCGGCTGACGTCGCGAGCCGCCGGCCTCAGTCGGCCAGCGAGCGCGCGAGCTCGACCAGCAGCCGCACGCCCCAGCCCGAGCCGCCCTTGGCGGCGTACGGCTTGCCGGCGCCCCACGCTGTTCCGGCGATGTCCAGATGCACCCACGGCCTGCCGTCGGTGAAGCGCTCCAGGAACGCGGCGGCGACGCTCGAGCCGGCCTTGCGCGCTTCGTTGACGTTCATGACGTCGGCCGTGTCGCTCTCGAGCGCCTTGGCGTAGTCGGGGTGCAGCGGCAGGCGCCAGACCGTCTCGCCCGTGGCCGTCGCCGCCGCGCCGACCTGGGCGGCCCAGTCGTCGTCGGAGGAGAACAGGCCGGCGTGCGTGTTGCCGAGCGCGGTGATGATCGAGCCCGTCAGCGTCGCGATGTCGACGAGCCGCTCGGCACCCTGGTTGACCGCGTGCGTCAGGCAGTCGGCCAGCACGAGCCGGCCCTCGGCATCGGTATTGATGATCTCGATCGTCGTGCCGTTGGCGGCCGTCACGATGTCGCCCGGCTTGACGGCGTTGCCGGACGGCATGTTCTCGGTGGCGCCGACGACCGCGACGACGCGCACCGGCAGGCGCAGCTCGGCGATCGCCTCGATCGCGCCGAGCACCGCGGCCCCGCCGGACATGTCGAGCTTCATGTCGGACATCTTGTTGGCGTTCTTGATCGAGATCCCGCCGCTGTCGAACGTGACGGCCTTGCCCACCAGGCCCAGCACGGGGCCCGTGATCTCGTCCCCACCCACCCCGTCGTAGCGCAGCGTGATGAGCGCCGGCTCCTGCGGCGAGCCCTGCGCGACGCAGGCGAACGAGCCCATGCCGAGTCGCTCCAGCCCCCCGCGGCCCTCGACCTCGACGGTCACGCCCTCGAGCTCGCCGAGCACGCGGGCGGCATCGGCGACGGCGGTCGGGGTCATCGCGTTGGCCGGCGTGTTCTGCAGGTTGCGCGCGGCGTTGACGGCGCGCGCGACGATCTCCGCCTCGCCGACGACATCCGACAGGTCGTCGTGGGCGCTGACGATGAGCGCTTCGAGGCCGCCATTGTCCTCCGCCGGCTTACTTTTGAAGCGGTCGAAGCGGTAGCCGGTCAGCATCGTGCCCTCGACGATCGCCGCGGCGATCTCGTCGCCGACCTTGTGGGGGACCTCCCAGCACAGGCGCTTGGCGCCGGCCTCGCGGGCGCGCCCGAGCGCCGACGCCGCCGCGATGCGCACCTTCTCGGGATCGAGCTCGTCGCGCCTGCCGAGGCCGACGAGCAGCCAGCGCCTGCCGCCCGCGTGCGTGACCGCGAGGTGGCGATGGCGGGGCTTCGCCTCGCCGGCCGCGACGAGGCCGTTGAGCAGCCCGTCGATGTCGTGGTGGATCTTCTCGCCGTCCAGCACGCCGATCACGACGGTGTCGGCATCGGTGTCCTGCGGCAGTTCGGTGCTGGTCTCGACGATCACCTGCCGGAATCTACCCAGGACGTGACGCCGGGTACCGGCGCGGGCGCCGCGAGGCAGCAGACGGCAACGAGAAGGGCGGTCGCGGCGGTGCGCGTCGCAGTCACAGGGACGATACGCCGCCGGCCACGCGCCGGTTCCGTCAGCTGCACACGAACCTCCACCTCGCGACACTAGACTGCCCGCACTCCTGAACTTCGGCGATCAGAAGAGAGATTTCATGCCCAAGACCGTCATTCTCGGCTCCGCCCGAACCCCGATCGGGAAGATGGGCGGCGGCCTCTCGACGCTAGATGCCACGGAGCTCGGCGGCATCGCGATCAAGGCTGCCCTCGAGCGCGCGGACATCGGCGGCGAGCAGGTCGGCCACGTGATCATGGGCCAGGTCCTGCAGGCCGGGCAGGGCCAGATCCCCTCGCGCCAGGCGCAGATCAAGGGCGGCATCCCCAAGGAGGTCTCCTCGGAGACGATCAACAAGGTCTGTGCCTCCAGCGTCCGCGCCGTCGGCATCCTCGACGCGCAGATCCGCGCGGGGGACGTCGAGGTCGGCGTCGGCGGCGGGATGGAGTCCATGTCGAGCGCGCCGTACATGCTGCCCAAGGCGCGCTTCGGCTTTCGCATGGGCGACGCCAAGGCGCTGGACGCGATGGTCCACGACGGGCTGACGAACCCGTTCTCCGGGCGCCAGATGTTCGACGAGGCGACCGAGATCGGCGACGCGCTCGAGATCAGCCGGCCCGATCTCGACCGCTGGGCGCTGCGTAGCCACGAGCGCGCGATCGAGGCGACCGACAACGGCCGCCTGCCCGAAGAGATCGTCGCGGTGACGATCAAGGGAAGAGGGTCCCGCCACCCCGACACCGTCGTCGAGGTCGACGAGGCGCCGCGCCGCGGCAGCACGCTCGAGTCGCTCGCCAAGCTGCGCGGGCTGGTCAGCCCCGAGGGCTCGCACACGGCCGGCAACTCGCCCGGCGTCAACGACGGCGCCGGCGCGATCGTCGTCGCCTCCGACCAGTGGGCCAGGGCCAACGGCAAGCAGATCCTCGCCACGATCATCGCCCAGGCCCAGACCGCCGAGGACTTCGCCTACCTCGCGCGCACGCCCGCCAACGCGGCGAAGGTCGCGCTCGAGAAGGCCGGCCTGAGCGCCGACGACATCGACCTCTGGGAGATCAACGAGGCCTTCGCCTCCGTGACGCTGAACTCGATGCGGATGCTCGGCATCGACGAGGAGAAGGTGAACGTCAACGGCGGCGCCGTCGCGCTCGGCCATCCGATCGGCGCCTCCGGCGCGCGCATCATCGGCACGCTCGTGCACGAGCTGCGCCTGCGCGGCGGCGGCCTGGGCTGCGCGGCGATCTGCTCGGGCGGCGGGCAGGGCGACGCGATCATCCTGAAGGTCGAGGTCTGAGCCCGCTGAGCTCGCCGGACGGCGACGTCGAGCGCGAGGAGCCCGCGCTCAGCGCGGCGTTCTTCGACCTCGACCGCACGCTGATGGCGGGCTCGTCAGGGTGGTACTTCGTGCGCGCCGCCTACGAGCAGGGCATGATCGACCGCCGGCGCCTCGCCGGCGACCTCGTCGGCGCGGTGAAGTTCCGCCTCTGGGGCTCGACGGACAAGGGCACGGCGAAGGTCCGCGCTCGCATGGGCACGTATCTCACCGGCGTCAAGGAGCGCGACCTGCGCCGGATGGCGCCGCGGGTGCTGGCCGGCGTCCTGCCGCGCCTCTATCCGCAGATGCTCGCCGTCGCCTACGAGCACCAGGACGCCGGCCGGCCGGTCTACATCTGTACCGCGGCATCGCAGGAGATGGCCCAGTTGCTGTCGCTCGTGTTGAGCTTCGACGGCGGGGTCGGCTCGCGCTCGGAGGTGCTCGACGGCGTCTACACGGGCCGCGAGGGCGGCCTCTTCACCTACCGCGAGGGCAAGGCGCAGGCGATCCGGGAGCTGGCGCAGCGCAAGGGCTTCGACCTGTCCGAGTGCTACGCCTACTCGGACTCGGAGTCCGACCTGCCGATGCTGCGCGCGGTCGGCCACCCCGTCGCCGTGAACCCCGACAGCACGCTCGCCCGCGTCGCCCGCGAGGAGGGATGGGAGACCCTGCGCGTCGACCGCCTGCACCGCCGCCTGAAGGTCGCGGCGGCGGCACTCGCGGCGGCCGCCGCGGGCGGTGCGGGCCATGCGGTCGCACGCCGCGGCGGGCCCGCCGTGGCGCCGGTGACCCGCCCCCGGCGCCGTCCGCGACGCCAGGCCGCGCCGAACCCGGCGCAACGCCGCGTGCCGCGCAACTGATCGTTCGCCGCGATCACATAGGTTGCGACAGGTGACGCGTATCAGCGAGATCTTCGGGGCGCGATGAACACCCACGGCCTGACCGACGACCAGAAGGACATCCGCGCGCTCGCCGCGCGGTTCGCCGACGAGGTCGTGGCGCCGCAGGCGATGCAGTGGGACAAGGAGCAGCGGTTCCCCAAGCAGGTCGTCCAGCAGCTTGGCGAGCTCGGCCTGATGGGCGTCTGCGTCCCGCAGGACCTCGGCGGCGCGGGCGCCGACTACCTCACCTACGTGCTCGTCATCGAGGAGCTCTCGCGCGGCGACGCCGGCCTCGGCGTCACGCTCGCCGTCCACACCGGCGCGGGCACCCTGCCGATCATCGCCCGCGGCACCCGCCAGCAGATCGAGCGCCTCGTGCCGCCGCTCGCCCAAGGCCACGAGCTCGCGGCGTTCGCGCTGACCGAATCCAACGCGGGCTCCGATCCGTCCGCGCTGGCGACGCGGTCGGACAACGGCAACCTCACCGGCACGAAGCAGTGGGTCACCAACGGCTCGGTGGCGCACGTCTTCATCGTCTTCGCCAAGGACCCCGACCGGCCGAGCGCGTTCATCGTGCGCCGCGGCGCGCACGGCTTCAAGCCCGTGCGCGAGACCGACAAGCTCGGGCTGAACTCCTCGAGCACCGCTGACCTGCAGTTCGACGAGACTCCGGCCGAGCGGCTCGGCCTGCCCGGCGCCGGCCTGCGCATCGCGCTGGCCACGCTCGACGGCGGACGGATCGCGATCGCCGCGCAGGCCACCGGCATCGCGCAGGCGGCGCTCGACCTCGCCGTCAAGCACGCCAAGGAGCGGCGCACCTTCGGCAAGCCGATCGGCGCCCACCAGGCGATCCAGCAGAAGCTCGCCGACATGCAGACGGAGATCGAGGCGGCGCGCGCGCTGACCTGGCGCGCCGCGAGGCTGAAGGACGCCGACCGCCCGCACACGGTCGAGGGCGCGCAGGCCAAGCTCTTCGCCTCGGCGGTCGCCCGGCGCGTGACGGGGGAGGCGATCCAGGTCCTCGGCGGCTACGGCTACACGCGCGAACTGCCGGCCGAGCGCTACTACCGCGACGCCAAGGTCACCGAGATCTACGAGGGGACGTCGGAGATCCAGCGCCTCGTCATCGCCCGCGCGCTGCTCGGGGAGGCCGCGCGCGAGTAGCCGGCCCCGGGGTTTGCCGGTCCGCCGGCGCTGGGTAGTGCCGCGTCATGCGACTACGGATCACGCTCGCGGCTGTCTGCGCCGTCGTCGCCGTCGCGGCGCTGACCACGATCGTGACGGCCAAGCCCCCGACCACGGTGGTGCTGGATGCCACGCTGCGCGACGCCGCCGGCACCGCCGTCGGGACCGTTTCGTTCAAGTCGACCGCGTGGAGGTCGATCGATGTCCAGGCGCGCGTACGCGGCATGCGTCCCGGCTTTCACGGCTTCCACATTCACTCGGTCGGCACGTGCGACGCACCGAAGTTCACGTCCGCCAAGGGCCACCTGAAGGTGGAGGCACAGAGTCACGGCGAACACGCCGGTGACATGTCGTCGCTGCTCGTCAAGGGCAACGGCACGGCGACGCTGCGCGTGACGACGGACCGCTTCACGCTCGCCGACCTGCGCGACGCGGACGGCAGCGCGGTCATGGTCCATTCCGGGCCGGACAACTTCGCGAACGTGCCTCCGCGTTACGCCCCGGCCGGGCCCGACCAGGAGACGCAGGACACGGGCGACAGCGGTGCGCGCGTCGCCTGCGGTGAGATCAAGTAAGCACCGGGTCGTCGACGCCGCGCAATAGGCTGCGGCGCACCGTGACGACGAAGCCGCTCAACATCGACCCGATCGCCGAAGCCCGGCGCCACTGGACCGATCGCTGGGGCGGCGAGCCGGCCCGCCCGATGGCGGCGATCACCTCGA
Organism: Solirubrobacterales bacterium; assembly: GCA_038233375.1. Classification (GTDB taxonomy): domain Bacteria; phylum Actinomycetota; class Thermoleophilia; order Solirubrobacterales; family Solirubrobacteraceae; genus CADCVQ01. The sequence continues at coordinate 3,818 of JBBSMC010000025.1, read as the reverse complement.
TCATGCGCGCGCAGCAGATCCTGCTCGCGCGGCTCAACGAGCTGCTCGGCCCGCTCGGCCTGACCTTCCCGCGCTACGAGGCGCTCATGCTGCTCTCGTTCACGCGCGAGGGCACCCTGCCGCTCGGCAAGATCGGCGAGCGCCTCCAGGTCCACCGCACGAGCGTCACGAACATCGTCGACAAGCTCGAGGCCGATGGGCTCGTGCGCCGGATCGCCCACGAGTCCGATCGCCGCACGACGCTCGCCCAGCTCACCGAGGCCGGCCGCGACGTCGCCTTGCGCGCGACAGATCTGCTCAACGCCGACAGCTTCGGCCTCGCCGCGCTCGACGAGGGCGAGCAGGAGCGCGTCACCGAGCTGCTGCGCACGCTGCGCCAGGAGGCCGGCGACTTCGAATAGGGGCGGCCGCGCTGGAACATCTGTCCGGTGACAGGCGCAGGTGCGTACCATCACTCCAAAATGGGGACATTCGCAGTCATGATCTCCCCGAAACGAACCCTCCTCGCCATCCTCGTCGCCTCGCTCGGTGCGTCCAGCGCTGTGGGGCTGGCGGCCTGCAGCGAGGACGACATCACCAGCGGCGACGCCGACGACCAGGTTTCGGTCTCCCTGCGCGACTTCGACATCTCACCCGAACGCATCAAGGTCACGGCGGGCGAGGTCAAGTTCGAGGTCACCAACGAGGGCGATCGGGTGCACGAGTTCGCAATCCGGACGCTGAGCGGCGTCGAGCGCACCGGCGAGATCGAGCCGGGCGAGAGCGACAGCCTGACCGTCGATCTTCCCGAGGGCACCCACCGGGTGTTCGACCCCCTCCGCGACTATCAGGACCGTGGCATGACCGCGCGCGTCATCGCCGTCGAGAACGACGGCACCGTCACGGAGAGAACCGTCGAGCGCACGGTCATCGATGAGGAGCCGGACGTGGATGTGCCCGAGGTGCAGGAGCCGGAGGTGCAGGAGCCCGAGGTCCAGCAGGCGCCCCCGCCCCGGCCCCCGCCCCCGCCGCCACCGGCGACCGTCACGCAGGTCGTGCCGGCGCCGCAGGAGGAGTCCACGACGACCCCCTGAGGTCCCTTCCGATCGCGCATCGCAGCAAGCGGCGCGCTGCGCGGTCGGCTGTTCCCGGTCAGGCCGCCGTATGCAGCTCGCCGTACCAGCCGGCATAGGCGATCAGCTCGTCGCGCGGCAGGAGGGGGACCTCGTAGGCGGCGGCGGCGTCGCGGGCGCGCTTGAGCGGGCGCGCGAAGTCCAGCGGGTTGTAGGCGTCGAGCAGCCCGACCGGACGCGCGTACTGCGCGCGAAAGCCCGTCTCGCATTCCACGACCGTGCCCCAGCCGACGATCGCGCCCCAGACCGCGTCCGGCGCCGGCAGGTCGGGCTCCTCGTCGAGCTCGTAGTACGCGGAGATCCCGCAGTTGCACTGCTCGAAGGGCGCTTCGTGACCGCGCAGCGCCCAGCACTTGGCGACGTGGGGCTCGTCGGCCGGCCAGGGCATCGGCTTGACCCGCGGCGCGACCATCGTGCGCGCCGGCGTGGGGACGAAGCGACCCGCGACGAAGATCCCCGAGTACAGCCCGCTTCGCCGCACGCCCCAGCGGCGAAAGCCGACGAGCGCCGTCCCGGCGCGCTCGATACTCACGGTCCGGCCGGGGGGCGCTTCCGCGGGGCCGGCCGGCGCGGGCTCGCGCTCGGGCGGCGGAGTCGGAGCCGTCACCGGCGCCGGGCGCTGCGTCACCCGTATCGGCTTTCCGATGTCTCCCATTCGACGGGGTGGGATGCTACGCGAGTGAGCGACGAAACAGACCTCCCTGCTGAGCCCGAACCCGAGCCCGAACCCGAGCGCGGCGACGTCCGTGAGGACATCACCAAGGAGCTTGCGCGGCTGTTCCCGGAGGAGCGGATGCTGCGGATCGTCGAGCGTCTCGGCCTCGAGACGGAGGAGGACGCCCAGTTCCTCGTCGACCTCATCAGCGCCTCGTTCACGCGCGGGATCGAGTTCGGCGCGGTCGAGGTCACCGCGCAGCAGATCGAGCTCGGCCAGGATGTCGGGCCCGCGCAGATCCAGATCGCGCACGTCGATCTTCCGTAGAGAACGCCCCCGGCGGCTGGGCGGATTGCGCATCTCCCAGGCCGCATGACTGACCGGGTCCGCGGCGACGCGGCCGGAGGGCTGAGGCGGGGCGACTTCTGCATGTCCCACATGCATAAGTCGCCCCGCTCCGCCAGGGTCGCTCCACGACACCGCCGCGATCGGCTACGCTTCGAGGGAGAAGCGCGACCCTCCGACTATCTGCCGACCGACACTATGGCGACCACGCACCACCGACCCACCACAGCCGGCGAATGGCGCGCCGCCTATGGCCTCGCGCCGGAGCGTGACGCGCCGTTCACGTCGCTGAGCGGGACACCGGTCAAGCCGCTCTACACCGCCGATGACGCGCCGGGCGATCCCGGCTTTCCCGGTGTCTATCCCTACACGCGCGGCGTCTACCCGTCGATGTACCGCGGCCGGCTGTGGACGATGCGCCAGTTCGCGGGCTTCGGCACCGCCGAGGAGACCAACGAGCGCTTCCGCTACCTGCTCGCCCACGGGCAGGACGGGTTGAGCACCGCGTTCGATATGCCGAGCCTGATGGGCTATGACTCCGACCACGCGCTGTCGCTGGGCGAGGTCGGCCGCGAGGGCGTCGCCGTCGACACCGTCGACGATATGGCGACGCTCTTCGAGGGCATCGACCTCGGCGAGATCTCCGTCTCGATGACGATCAACGCGCCGGCCGCGGTGATGCTCGCCTTCTACGTCGCGGCCGCCGAGGCGCGGGGGATCGGAGCCGAGCGCCTGCGCGGGACGATCCAGGCCGACATCCTCAAGGAGTACATCGCCCAGAAGGAGTGGTGCTTCCCGGTCGACCCGGCGATGCGCCTGTGCGGCGACATGATCGAGTGGTGTACCGCGCAGATGCCGCGCTGGCATCCGATCAGCGTGTCGGGCTACCACATCCGCGAGGCCGGATCGACCGCCGCGCAGGAGCTCGCCTTCACGATCAAGGATGGGCTGACGTACGTCGAGCAGGCGATCGAGCGCGGCCTGCAGGTCGACGACTTCGCCCCGCGCCTGAGCTTCTTCTTCAACGCCCAGGTCGACTTCTTCGAGGAGATCGCCAAGTACCGCGCGGCGCGCCGCATCTGGGCACGCGAGCTGCGCGAGCGCTTCGGCGCGCAGGACCCGCGCTCCTGGCGGATGCGCTTCCACACGCAGACCGCGGGCGTCTCGCTGACCGCTCAGCAGCCGCTGAACAACATCGTCCGCACCGCGATCGAGGCGCTCGCCGGGGTGCTCGGCGGCACCCAGTCGCTGCACACGAACTCCTACGACGAGGCGCTCGCGCTGCCGACCGAGGAGGCCGCGCGGATCGCGCTGCGCACGCAGCAGATCATCGCCCACGAGACCGGCGTGACGAACACGATCGACCCGCTCGGCGGGGCGTACTTCGTCGAGGCGCTGACCGACCAGCTCGAGCGCGAGGCCTACGACTACTTCAGCCGCATCGACGAGCTCGGCGGCATGGTCGAGGCCGTCAAGCGCAACTTCCCGCAGGGCGAGATCGCCGACGCCGCCTTCCGGTTGCAGAGCGAGTACGAGAGCCGCGAGCGGATCCTCGTCGGCGTCAACGACTACGTCGACGCCGGCGACGAGGAGATCCCGACGCTGCGCATCGATCCCGAGCTCGAGCGCAAGCAGCGCGGGCGGCTGGCGGCGGTGCGGGCGCGGCGCGACGGCGCCGCGGTGCAGCGGACCCTGGTCGCCCTGCG
>JBBSMC010000024.1:0-37383 GCA_038233375.1 Solirubrobacterales bacterium | reverse complement strand
TCCTGCTGCTGATCCCGGCGGCGGCCTGCACGCTCGTGCTCGCCGAGCCGATCACGCGCCTGGTCTACGAGCGCGGCGAGTTCGGCCCGGACTCGACCGACATCGTCGCCGAGGCACTGTTCTGGTTCTCCTTCAGCATGCCGTTCGCGGGCGTCAACCTGCTGCTGACGCGGACGTTCTTCTCGCTGCAGCGCCCCTGGCTGCCGACCGGCCTGGGGGCCGCGACGCTCGTCGTCAACATCGTCGTCGCGCTCGCGCTCGTCGGACCGTTCGGGACCGGCGGCATCGTCTTCGCGACCGCCGTCGCGAGCGCGGCGATGACCGCGGGCCAGGCGTACTACCTGCGCCGCGAGCTCGGCGGGCGCCTGGAAGGGGGCGAGACCGCCCGCGCCGTCGCCCGGATCCTCGTCGCTTCGATCGCGCTCGGGGTCGTGGCGTACCTCGCGTGGCGCGGACTCGACGAGCTGCTTGGCCGCTCGCTGCCGGCCCAGATGGTCTCGGTCGGCACCGGCCTCGTCGCCGGCGTCGGCGTGTACTGCGCCGCGGTGCTCGCGCTGCGCGTGCCCGAGGCACGGCAGATCCGCGACATGGTCGCCGGGCGGCTGCGGCGCTCGCGCTCGGACCCGCCTAACCGCGGCCAGGACCGGTGAGGCGCCGGGTGCCGGACGCCGTGCGCATGTACGCCTGCCATGAGTAGTACGTCAGGAACGTGCGCTCGTCGGTGCGCATGCGCCAGGCGAAACGGCGGATCGCGCGGACGTAGGACGTCGAGTGGTTGTAGGCGAACAGCGCCCGGTCGAGATCCTCTCGCGCCCCGGAGCGGCTCAGGTAGTTCGCGGCGCCGAGGATCGCGTCGTGCGGGTCGTCGATGTCGCCGCCCATCCCGTACGCGCGCCAGGTCGAGGGCAGAAATTGCATCGGACCGCGCGCGCCGGCCTCGCTGGCGCTGCGCACGCGCCCGAAGGCAGACTCGACGAAGTTCACGGAGGCGAGGACCGTCCAGTGCACCCCGAAGCGCCGCTGCGCCTCGCCGTAATGGCGGCGCAGCTCCGCGGCCGGCGCGGCCGACGCGACCCGCAGACGCGGCAGGTTCTTCGGGTCACGCGGGATGTCGGCGAGGTGGCGCATCGCCCGCACGCTGTCGCGCGCCTCCCCGCGCACCGCCTGGGGCAGCCGCGCGAGGGCTGCGTCGCCGAGCGCTCGGCGCTTGGCCATCAGGCGCAGAATCCGCTGGTGGTGCAGCGCGAGGTACGTGACCTCGCGCGGCACGGCGCCGGCGGCGTCCCAGTCGGCGAGCACGGCGCGCAGCCGCTGCGTGGTGTCCGTCAGCGTCCGCGCCAGCCCGGCGGGCTGCTTGGGCAGCGCCACGTCCGCGGCGGGCAGTACCGCGGTCGAAGACGCGCCGGCCGGCGTGCCGCCGTCGTCGCGCTCCTGCGCGACCGCTGCTGCGAAGCCGGCGACTGCGACGATCGCAAGGATAACCGCGAGCACCTGTCGCACCGCGCGCAGGCTAGCGGGCGCGGGCGGGTCCACCAGTATCCGCGTGTCCGCGCGCTCGTGGCGGCATGGCTGCGGCGCGGGTCCTAGGCCTAGGAAGCGGCGCCGGCGACCGCTGCTGCGAAGCGCCCGAGCCGCCGGCTGTCGAGCGCGAACTCGCGGTCACGCAGTCCAGAGCAGACGTCGAGCGCGAACGGCCCGACCGTGCGCAGCGCCTCGGCCGCGTTCTCCGCCGTCAGGCCGCCGGCGAGGTAGACGGGCACGTCGAGGCGCTCGCGGATGCGGGCGCTGATCGCCCAGTCGTGGCGGCGGCCGGTGCCGCCGAGCTGCTTGACATCGAGGTCCGGGTTGCCGGAGTCCAGCAGCACCGCGTCCGCCGACTCGGCGGCGCGCTGCGCCGTCTCGATCACCTCCTCGCCACCGATATGCACGACCTGGACGAGGCGCACGCCGGGCAGCGCCGCGCGCACCCGCGCACGGTCGTGCGCGGCGACGTCGTCGACAAGCTGCGGGGTCGTCGTCCGCGCGGCTCGGTGCTGCTCGACGAGGGCATCGGGGTCGCGCTTGCAGGTGAGCAGGAACGTGTCGACGCCCGGAGGCACGCCGGCGGCGATGCGCGCGATCTCGTCGTCGGCGACCACGCCCGGGCCGCTCGGCATGCTCGAGACCAGGCCGATCGCCGCGGCGCCCGCGTCGATCGCCATCCACGCCTCGGCGAGGCTGCGGATGCAGCACACCTTGAATCTCGGCTTCGCCACCGGATGCATCGCAGCGACGCCTACCCTGTAGCCCCGTGGCCGACCAAGCGCATATCCGCAACTTCTCGATCATCGCGCACATCGACCACGGCAAGTCGACGCTGGCCGATCGCATCCTCGAGATGACGCAGACCGTCGATCCGCGCGCGATGCGCGCCCAGGTGCTCGATTCGATGGACCTCGAGCGCGAGCGCGGGATCACGATCAAGGCCCAGGCGGTGCGCGTCCTCTACGAGGCGCGCGACGGCCAGAAGTATCAGCTGCACCTGATCGACACGCCCGGCCACGTCGACTTCACCTACGAGGTCAGCCGTTCCCTGGCGGCGTGCGAGGGCGCGCTGCTCGTCGTCGACGCCTCGCAGGGCGTCGAGGCCCAGACGCTCGCCAACACGTACCTCGCGATCGAGGGCGGCCTCGAGCTGATCCCGGTGCTCAACAAGATCGACCTGCCCGGCGCCGAGCCCGAGCGCGTGGCCGAGCAGGTCGCCGACCTGCTCGGCGAGCCGATGGACGACATCCTGCACATCTCGGGCAAGACGGGCGAGGGCGTGATCGACGTGCTCGAGCAGCTCGTCGCGCAGGTCCCGCCGCCGTCGGGGCAGGCGGGGGCGGATATTCCGCCGCGGGCGCTGATCTTCGACTCCGAGTTCGACCAGTACCGCGGCGTGATCGCCTACATCCGCGTCGTCGACGGCGTCTTTCGCAAAGGCGACGCGATCAAGGCGATGGTCGGCACGACGCAGGCCGAGATCGACGACATCGGCTTCTTCACGCCGGCGATGGTCGTCTGCGACCAGCTCGCTGCCGGCGAGGTCGGTTTTCTCATCACCGGCATCAAGGAGGTCTCGGCGCTCGCCGTCGGCGACACGCTGACGACGCGGACCAACCCGGCGTCAGAGCCCCTGCCGGGCTACCGCGACGTGCAGCCGGTCGTCTTCTGCGGCCTGTTTCCGATCGACTCCGACGAGTACCCCGACCTGCGCGACGCGCTGGAGAAGCTCACGCTCAACGACGCCGCGCTGTCGTGGGAGCCCGAGGTGTCCGAGGCGCTCGGCTTCGGGTTTCGCTGCGGCTTCCTCGGCCTGCTGCACATGGACATCGTGCGCGAGCGGCTGGAGCGCGAATACGACATCGAGCTGATGGCGACGATGCCGTCGGTGCGCTTCGACGTCACGCTCACCGACGAGTCGGAGATGGAGGTCCACATCCCGTCGGACTTCCCCGATCCGGGCCGCATCAAGGAGATCCGCGAGCCGATGATCGAGGCCTCGATCCTCACGCCGAAGGAGTACATCGGGCCGATCATGGAGCTCTGCATCGAACGCCGCGGGACGCACAAGGGAATGCACTACCTCACCGCCGACCGCGTCCAGCTGACGTACGACCTGCCGCTGTGCGAGATCGTCATCGACTTCTTCGACGCGCTGAAGTCACGCACGCGTGGCTACGCGTCGCTGGACTACGAGCTGGGTGAGATGGTCGTCTCGGACATGGTCAAGCTCGACATCCTGCTCGGCGGCGAGCAGGTCGACGCGCTCTCGATGGTCGTGCACCGCGACAAGGCCTACGACGTCGGCCGCAACATCGTCGAGAAGCTCAAGAAGAAGATCCCGCGCCAGCAGTACGACGTCCCGATCCAGGCCGCGATCGGCGCCGCGATCATCGCCCGCGAGACCGTCAAGGCCTACCGCAAGGACGTCATCGCCGGCTGCTACGGCGGCGACATATCGCGCAAGCGCAAGCTGCTGGAGAAGCAGAAGGCGGGCAAGAAGCGGATGAAGCAGGTCGGTCGCATCGAGGTGCCGCAGGAGGCCTTCCTCGCGGTGCTCGAGCTCGGCGACTGAACGTCATGAAGGAGGCCTCCCTCGGTGCCACGCTCCGGCGTGTCACCGAAGGAGCGAGCTCGAAGGAGGCCCGTCTTCATGTTGCACGCTGGATTGGATCTCAGCCGCAAGCGGCTGGACTACTGCCTGCTCGATGAGCAGGGCGATCGCGTCGAGGTCGGTGCTGCGCCACCGGATGGCGACGGGTTGCGCGGGTTCGCGCGCGGCGTCGAGCATCGGCATGGGCCCGTGGCGGTGCATGCGGCGATCGAGTCGATGAACGGCGCACGGTTCGTGCATGACACGCTGGAGCGCTGCGGCTGGGACGTCGAGGTCGCCGACGCGCAGAAGGTCAAGGTTTTCGCGCCGTTGGCATGCAAGACCGACCGCATCGACGCTTGGGTGCTCGCCGAGCTCCCGCGCCGTGACCTCGTGCCCGCGATCTGGTTGCCCGCGAACCAACCCTTCGCTCCGGCAGGCGCCACGCGCGCTCTGGCCGCATAGACGGCCCTGACTGAGATGCGCCACCGGAGCGAGACGCCCATAGAACCTGGTCCTCCCCCGAGGAGGCGATAGAGAGTTGCGTCACGCACGCCACCACCGCGCCAGCCGGAGGATCCCTACGATCACCCGAACTTGACAACCCACCCTCCTTCATAGAGGGGCCGTGCCGCCGGGGTCTGCCCCGGCGCCTTCGCCCGGACTACTTGCCGTCGGAGTCGGGCTCGAAGCCAGCCATCGGCTTGCGGTCGGACTGCATGTCGACGGCGCCCTCGTCGGGATCGGGCGCCTCGACGCGGGCCGGCGTGTCGTCGTTGGCCTTCTCGGACGTCAGCGACTTCACGAACCCCGAGACCTTTTCCATGATCGACAACGTGCGACCTCCTTGTTTGCGTGCGGGCCGCCGGGTACGGCGACGCGGTGGCTATGCGCGGCTCTACCCGCCCGCGGTCGCGCGGACTCCCGGCTCAGGACCCTGGGCGGCCCGGGTCAGGACCTCGAGCAGCTCCCCGACGCTGCGCTCGTGCGCGATCGGGTCGCGCAACGGGACGTCGGGGTTGATCGAGTACTGGTTGCGCCGCCCGTTTCGCCGCCGCGTGATGTAGCCCGCATCGGTGAGCTGGCCCACGATGCGGTGCGCCGCTCGCTCGGTGATCCCGACGTGGTCGCCGATGTCCCGCAGCCGGATGCCGGCATCGCCCGCGATGCAGACGAGCACCCGCGCGTGGTTCGTCAGGAACGTCCAGCCGGGAGCCGTCTCTTCAGTCATAACACTAGACTACTAAAACCAGATATATGGGTCGCACGATTGGCTACTTTCGGCCCGGCCGGGCTGGCCGCCGATCAGGCCGCGGCGGGCGCGAGCCGGCCGCTGCGCAGGATCCATAGCGCCGGCGCGGCCACGAGCGCTGCGCCGCCGATCGCCAGCGACGCGACGCCGAGCGCCGTCAGAGCCAGGCCGCCGAGCAGCGCCAGGCCCGCGCCCGTGAGCCCGGCGAGCAGGTCGTTGAAGCCCAGCAGCTTGCCGCGCTCTGAGGGCGCCGTCATGTCCGACAGCACGGCGGTCGCCGCAACGAACGAGAAGTTCCAGCCCAGGCCCAGCCCGAACAACGCCGCCGCGGACGCCGGCACGCTAGTGATCCACAGCAGGCTGATCGTCGAGGCCGCCATGAGCAGCAGCCCGCCCGCGAGCGCGCGTGTTCGCCCGATGGCGTCGATGATGTCACCGACGACGATGATCAGCCCGAACATGCCGATGACATGCGCGCCGATGATCGGAAAGACGTTGTCGGCCGAGTGGTGGTGGTGGTCGACGACGACGGCGCCCGTCAGCGTCATCACGGCGACCATGACGGCGAAGCTCGCCTGCGCGGCCACGAGCGCCGGGATGACGCCCGGACGGCGCAGCAGCACGCGGATCGGAGTCGTCGGTGTCGCAATCGAGGTCGGTGCGTGCCGCGGCTCGGGCGCCGGCGCCGCGCCGTCCGCCTGTGCCAGCAGCTCACCGATTCGCTTCGGGTCCGGGCGCACGGTGAGGACGATCGCCAGGCCGGCGACCATGAACCCGCTCGCGGCGATCCACAGCGCGCTCAGCGCATCGCCGTCGAGGTCGCGGCCGGCCAGCAGTGGGCTGAACACCGCCGGGCCCAGGATCGCGCCGAAGACCGAGCCGAAGAGCACGAGTGCGATCCCGCGGGCACGTCGCTCGGGCGGGTACATGTCGCCGGCGGCCGTACGGGCGAGCAGCCCCGTCGCGTTGGCCGTGCCGACGAGGACGAGGCCTGCGAGCACCGCGAGGGCCCACCCCTGCGCGCTGCCCAGCGCCGCGAGCAGACAGCCCGCAATCCCGCAGCCGAAGCCGCCCGCGAGCACCGGGACGCGCCCCATCCGGTCCATCAGCAGACCGGCCGGCAGCGCCGCCAGCGCGCCGGCGGCGAGCACGATCGCCGGCCCCAGGCCGAGCAGGCCGTCGATGTCCAGCACTCGCACGAGCGTCAGCGATGCGACCGCGGCCGAGAGCTGCAGCGTCGCGGAGTTCATTGCCAGCGAGCTGGAGAGCAGCGCGGTGTTGCGTCCGATGGGGAGCTTCGTCACCGCGCCGAGACTAACGGCGTCGCGCGGCCGGAAGGCCGAAGGGGCCGCTGTGCGAGCGGCCCCTTCGATTCAGTCCTGGTGCCTCGCCGTCAGCGAGGCACCGCGATCACGGCAGGACGCAGGAGTACTCCAGCGGCCTGACGTTGATGAACAATCCGCCGTTGTTGGAGCAGATGCTCCGAGCCTCGGGGCGGCGCTGGTTGTGGTTCAACCGCAGGAACACGCAGTTGTAGGCGACCGGCGACAGGTCGATGAACAGGCCGCCACTGGCCTGGCACAGCGATCTCGCGTTCGCTGCGCCCGAACCCGGGCCCGACGTCGGCGGCGCGGTCGTCGTCTCGCAGTTCGCATGGATGTCCGGGTCCGGCGCGGGGCCCTGGCAGGCGTCGGTGCCGAGGCCGCCGTCGAGGCTGTCCTGGCTTCCGTCGTTGGAGGCTCCGACCAGGCTGTCGTCCCCGGCGCTGCCGGAGATCGTGTCGATGCCGAGGCCGCCGTCGAGGGTGTCGTCCCCGGAGCCACCGGTGAGGGTGTCGTTGCCGTCACCGCCGTTGATCGTGTCGTTGAAGTCCGTGCCAGTGATGGTGTCGTTTCCACCGTTGCCGTTGATCGTCTTGCCGGGGTTCGCCCCACCGCAGTCGATCGTGTCGTTGCCGGCGCTGCCGGTCACCGTCGTGTCCGTCTGCGTCACGCCCGGCCCCACGACGCACGGGACGGCGGCGACGGCGGCGCTCGCGCCGCCGGCCAGTCCGATGGCGATGAATGCAGAGCCGGCGAGGATCCCGTTGCGGATCCTCAGGTGATGTAGGTGGTTCATGGTCTCTCCTCTTGAGGCGCGGGTTGTCGAAAGCTCCGGAGCGCCTCACGCCGGAAACCTCACGCCGGTCGAGCCATCGAGCGCGCGGCGAAGGTCACCCGCGCGGCCGACTGCCGAGCGCGCGACGAGCACGTCCCCTCGACGTGCGGCCGGCGCCAGCTGTATCGCCGGTGGGCTCTGCAGTGCGTTCACTGTTCAGGCCCGGTTCTGCGATCACCATAGCATGAAATAAAGATCTAGCAATCGTTATCTATTGTTACCAGCAGCCCGAGATCTGCTGCAGCGTGATCGCCGAGGAGCTACGTTGCTGCCATGCGCCGCGCGCTCGTCCTCCTCGCCGTCGCGGCGCAGACGGCCGCCGCCGCGTCGGCGCCCGCCGCCGCCGCCGCGCGGGATCCGCCCACGACCTCCCACGCGACGATCGGCGGCGACGCCGGCGCGCCCTACTCGCGCCTGACGCTGCGGCCCGGCTGGAAGCGCGTCGTCCGCGACGACCTCGGCGCCACACCGCAGAAGCGCCGCCTCGCGCGCCGCCGCTCGCTGCTGTACTTCGCGCAGCTCTCGGACTTCCAGCTCGCCGACGAGGAGTCGCCCGCGCGCGCGGAGGCGCTCGATCTCGCCAACAGCCCCTTCACCTCGGCCTGGCGCCCGCAGGAGGCGCTCGCCCCGCACACGGTCGACGAGGCGATCCGCCAGGTCAACCGCTTCGACCAGAGCCCGATCCGCAACCGCACGCGGCGCCGCGCCCGCATGGCGCTGACGATCACCACCGGCGACTCGGCCGACAGCCAGCAGATCAACGAGGTCAAGTGGGTCGTGCGCCTGCTCGAGGGCGGCACGCTGAACCCGAACTCAGGCGTCGAGGACGCCGTCTGCGGCGCGCTCTCCGGTCCGCCCGGCGAGGCCGCCCGCTACACCGGCGTTCAGGACGACGACGACGTGCTCGAGTCCGGCCGCTTCTACGACCCCGACCGCCCGTCGGGCGCGTTCGGCGCCTGGCCGCGCCACCCGGCCCTCATGGACCGCGCGCAGGTCCCGTTCGAGGCCGAGGGCCTGAAGCGCCCGAGCTACGTCGCGTTCGGCAACCACGACGGCACGGTCCAGGGCAACGTGCACGCGCTGGGCGTGCTCGACACGCTCGCCAGGGGCTGCATCAAGCCGCTCTCGCTGACGAGCCTCTCCGGCCTCGGCGCGCTGACGACGAGCCCGGGGCAGGCGATCGTCGTCCCGCCCGACCCCGACCGCGGCTTCGCCGATCGCCCGATGTACAAGGCGCTGCACGCCACCGGTCGCCAGAGCGACGCGCACGGCTTCGCGTTCGTCGACCGTGCCGAGCTCGAGGCCTCGCGCGGCCAGGCCTCGTACTACGCGTTCACGCCCAAGCCCGGCCTGCGCCTGATCTCGATCAACACCGTCGCCGAGGGCGACGTCCTCGACTCCGACGGCAACCTCGACAGTCCGCAGTTTCGCTGGCTGCGGCGCGAGATCGAGGCCGCCGAGAAGCGCGGCGAGCTGATCATCGTCTTCGGTCACCACCCGATCGGCAGCCTCACCAACCAGGCCCCCGACGAGGATGGGGGCGACTGCGCGCTGCGCGCCGTCACCGGTCCCGGCTGCGACCTCGACCCGCGCCGCTCGCGACCGCTGAAGCTGGGCGCCGACCTGCGCGCGCTGGCGCTGGCGCATCCCAACGTCGTCGCGTACGTCGCCGGGCACACGCACGAGAACCGCATCAACGCAGTCAAGCGCGGGGGCGACCGGCCCGGCGGATTCTGGGAGATCGAGACCGCGTCGGAGATCGACTGGCCGATCCAGTCGCGCCTGCTCGAGCTGATGGACAACCGCGACGGCACGCTGTCGATCTTCGGGACGCTGATCGACCACGGCGCCTCTCTCGCGACGCCCGCGCCGGGCACGCCGGCAGCGAGCTTCGGGCCGGGCGCGCTCGCCGCGCTGGGACGCGAGTTCTCCTACAACGACCCGCAGGTAGGCGTCAAGAAGGGGGCGGAGGGGCGCCCGCGAGACCGCAATGTGGAGCTGCTGCTCGACGACCCGCGCGCCCGCTGAACCGCGCGGCTGTCCGTTCGCACGGGTGACGGCGATCATCTGGTCGGTGCGGCGTATCAGCGTGTTGCGCTGGGACTCCAGGCACCCATGAGCGGCGCATTTGCGGGGATACCCGGCGGCCTGCGCGACGCGTTCGCGACTGCGGACCTGCGCCGGCTGCAGCTCGCCTCGGTCGCGTCGTGCACCGGCGGATGGGCCTTCATGGTCGGCCTGTCGGTCTACGCCTACGGCGAGGGCGGGGCGACAGCCGTCGGCCTCGCGGCGCTCGTGCGGATGCTGCCGGCGGGTCTCGCCGCGCCGTTCGTCGGCCTCGTCGCCGACCGCCGCTCGCGCCGCGACGTGCTCGTCGTCTCGTGCGCCGGCCGCGCCGCCGTGGTCGCGGCGATCGCCGTCGCGGTGCAGGCGTCGGCCCCGTTCGCGGTGGTGCTGGCGCTCGCGGCGCTGCTGACCGTCCTGCAGACCGCCCAGCGCCCGGCCCAGGCGGCGCTGCTCGCGCAGCTCGCGCGCACGCCGGTAGAGCTGGCCGCCGGCAACGCCGCCTGGAGCGGGCTGGACAACGCGAGCTTCCTGCTCGGCGCGCTGCTCGGCGGGGTACTGATCGCGACGACCGGGACCACGCTCGTCTTCACCGTCACCGCGGTCATGTTCGTCGTCGCCGCGCTGGCGCTCGCGCGGATCGCGCGCGATCGGGTTCCCGAGCACCGCATCGGCGGATCGAGCCCGCGCGAGCTCGCCGGCGGCCTGCGCGCGGTGCGCGAGGATCCGGCGCTCGCGCTCGTCATCGGCGCCGTCGCCGTGACGACGTTCGTCGAGGGGATCGTCGACGTGCTCGTCGTCGTCAGCGCGCTGACGATCCTGCAGCTCGGCGACGCGGGCGCCGGCTGGCTCAACGCGGCGTGGGGCGCCGGCGGCCTGGCCGGCGGCATCGCCGGCCTCGCGCTCCTGCACCGCGGCCGCCTGGCGGCGGGCCTGGCGGGGGGCGCGGCGCTCGCCGGGCTGGCTCTGCTCGCGCTCGCCGCGCTGCCGTACGCCGGGGCAGGCCTGGCGCTGCTCGTCCTCTTCGGGATCGGCTACGCGCTGATCGACACCGCCGAGCTGACGCTCGTGCAGCGCCTCGCCTCCGACGAGCTGCTCGCGCGGGCGTTCGGCGTCACCGAGACGCTCTACTGGATCACGACCGGCCTCGGCGCGGCCGTCGCTCCGCTGCTGATCGCGTGGCTGGGGGCACAGGGCGCCCTCGCGGTCGGCGGCGCCTGCCTGCTCGTCCTCGTCGCGGTTCGCGCACGCCCGCTTGCCCGCCTGGAGGAGGTCCGCCCGCTGCCCGAGCGGCCGTTCGCGCTGCTGCGCGGCGTCGCGTTTCTTGCCGCGGTGCCGCTCGGCACGCTCGAGAACCTCTCGCTGCGCCTGCGAGCGCACGCCGCCGCGGCCGGCGCGGAGGTCGTGCGCCAAGGCGAGGACGGGGACTGCTTCTACGTCGTCGACAGCGGCACGCTGACCGTGCACGCCGACGGCCGCGAGGTCGCGCGGATCGGGCCCGGCGACTGCTTCGGCGAGATCGCGCTGCTGCGCGGGACGCCGCGGATCGCGACCGTCACCGCGGCCGAGCCGGTCTCGCTCTACGCGCTGGACCGCGAGGACTTCCTGACGGTGGTCGCCGGCACGCCGCGCGTCGCCCAGCAGGCGAGCCGCTTCGCCGCGGCCCGTCTCGCCGAGGCGTCCGTCACCCGCCGAGCACCGTGATCGCGATCGAGCGGCGAGATCACCGTGATCGCGAGCCGCGGGCCCGGCTGGGTGGAGCGCGGGCGCCCGTGGGGCACAATGCGCCGGTGCGATCCGTTCCGCCGACCCCGTGAGCGTCTTCGAGGCCAAGCGGCCGCAGCTGCGCGAGCTGGCGCTGGGCGAGCTGCTCGAGGTCGCCTCCCGGATCTACGTCGCGCACTGGCGCACGCTGCTGAAGGCCGTGCTGGTCGTCATCGTGCCGGTGCAGATCGTCAGCACGATCGTCACGGCCGACTACACGCTGTCGTCGTTCGGCGTCGGCTCGAACTCCGAGCAGACGACGCGCGAGGCGATCGACGAGCTCAACCGCCACATCGACGGGCTCCTCGTCTCGGCGCTGCTGCAGATCCTCGCGCTCGTGTTCGCGACGGCCGCGTGCCTGCGGGCGATCATCGCCGCCTACCTCGGGGAGACACCCGACTGGCGCGGCTCGCTGCGCTACGCGGTCCGCCACGCCGGGCCGCTCCTGGCGATGACGGCGCTCTACCTCGGCGGCGTGACGATCGGCGCGATCGCGTTCCTGCTGCCGGGCATCTGGCTGTACATCGCGTGGGCGTTCGCGCTGCCGGTCCTGCTCGTCGAGGGGCTGCGCGGCCCCGCGGCCCTGGGGCGCTCCTACGCGCTCGTGCGCGGGCGCTGGTGGCGGACGTTCGGCGTGATCGCGCTCGGCTTCCTGCTGGCGATCGTGATCGCCACGCTCGCGCGCGGCGTCTTCCTGCTGGGCCTGCTGATCGGCGACGACGACGCGCTCGTGCTCGTGCTCAGCACGATCGCCGGGATCGTCGGCCTGGCGCTGGCCGCGCCGTTCCAGGCCGCGCTGGTGACCGTCCTGTACTTCGACGCGCGCGTCCGCGCGGATGGCCTCGACCTCGAGCAGCTCGCCGGCGAGATCGGCGCGGAGGCGCCCGCCCCCGCGCCGGCGCCGGCCGCGCCGGTCGCCGTGGTGGGGGACTCGGCGCCGGCCGCAGCGGGGGGAGAGCGGCTGTGGCCCTCGCCGGCCCCGGCCGGGCAGGACGACGGCGCCCGTTCGCGCGCCCGGCCGGATCCCGACGCTCCGCCGCCGCCACCGGGCTGGGGCGCAGCGGGGTCGCCGCGCGGCGAGGACGGCGGCGGGCCGGCCGAGCGAGGACCGGGGTAGGAGCGCCCTATGGACCTCGGGTTGCAGGGCAAGGCCTGCATCGTCACCGGCGCGACGCGCGGCATCGGCCTGGCGACCGCACGAATGCTCCGCGCCGAGGGCGCGCACATCCTGCCGGTCGCGCGCTCGGGCGAGGACGTCTTCCAGGCCGACGTCACGGATCCCGAGGACGCGGCGGCGATCGTCGCGGCCTGCGTCGAGCGCTTCGGCACCGTCGACGTGCTCGTCAACAACGCGGGGACGAGCTTCGTGCGCTCGCTCGAGGAGCTCAGCGACGAGGACTGGCAGTCGCAGTGGGAGCTGCACGTCATGGGCCCGATGCGGCTGATGCGCGAGGCGGCGCCCCTGATGGGCTCGCGCGGCGGCGGGCGAATCGTCAACGTCTGCTCATCGGCGGGCAAGCGCCCGTCGCTGACGAACCCGGCCTATGCCGTCACGAAGGCTGCCCAGCTCTCGCTCTCGCGCGTTTTCGCCGACCGCTACGCCGCCGACGGGGTGCTCGTCAACGCCGTCGCGCCCGGCGCGGTCTCCTCCCCGCTGTGGACCGGTCCCGGCGGCCTGGCCGAGCAGGCGGCGGCCGTGCGCGGCATCACGTCCGATGAGGCGCTCGCGGCGCAGGCGTCGAAGATCCCGCTCGGCCGGATGGCCTCGCCGGAGGAGATCGCGTCCGTGATCGTCTTCTTGTGCTCTGCGCGCGCCTCGACGGTCACCGGCGCGGCGTGGTCGGCCGACGGCGGGACGTTCGCCAGCATCATCTGACGCGCCCGGCGCTTCGGAGCGCCCGCACGCCGCCTGCTAGAACTTCGCGACTCGCATGCCCGTCAACACCGACGCCATCGGCAAGACGCTTCCGCCGACGATCTACGCGGTCGGCCGCGAGAAGATCCGCGAGTTCGCCGAGGCGGTGGGGGAGACCGACCCGCTGTACCTCGACGTCGAGGCCGCGCGCGCCGCGGGCCACGCCGATGTCGTGGCGCCCCCGATGTTCTGCGTCGTCTACAGCCTGCAGGCCGTCTGGCCCGCGCTGTTCGACGAGGAGATCGGGATCGACTTCGCCCGCATGGTCCACGGCGGACAGGAGTTCCGGTGGGGCGAGCTCGTCGTCGCCGGCGACGAGATCACGACGGTCGCCAAGCTCAACGACGTCAGCGAGAAGCGCGGCAACGGCTTCTACGTCTTCGAGACGACATCGACGAACGACCGCGGCGAGCCGGTCTGCACCGGCCTGTGGACGAACATCGTGCGGGGGGTGTGAGGCTCGTGGAGCCGGGCGACGAGCTCGAGGGCCTGACGGTCACCCCGGATCGATACCTCACGGTCCGCTACGCCGGCGCCTCGGGCGACTTCAACCCGATCCACATCGACGAGCAGTTCGCCCAGCAGGTCGGCCTTCCCGGCCGGATCCTCCACGGCCTCTACACGATGGCGCAGGTCGCGCGCGCCCAGACGGAGGCGGGCGGCGGTCCCGCCTCCCTCAAGCGCCTGGCCGTGCAGTTTCGCGGCATGGGCGTGCCGGAGGTCGAGCTCGCGGTGACCGGCACGGTGCGCGAAGTGCGCGACGACGGCACGGTCGTCACCGAGAGCAGCTGCGAGCAGGACGGCAAGCGGATCATCCGCAACGCCGAGGCCGAGCTGCGGCCCGGCGGCGCCTGAGCCGGCATCTCGAACGCCGGTCGCGCGGGCGCAGCCGGCAGCGGCACACCCCGCTCGTACAATCGACCCCGTGCTCACGCCCCGCCAAGAGCAGATCCTGCGCAAGGTCGTGCTCGCCTACCAGGCGACCGTCCAGCCCGTGGCGTCGCGCACGCTGGCGGCCGATCCCGATCTGCTGGCCGGACCGTCGACCGTCCGCCACGAGCTCGCGATGCTCGAGGAGCACGGCCTGCTGGCCCATCCGCACACGTCCGCCGGCCGGGTGCCGACCGAGATGGGCTTTCGCTACTTCGTCGATCGCCTGCTGCCGACCAAGCGCGAGCGGGCCTCGCTGGAGCTCGAGCTCACCCGCCGCGAGGTCGACGAGGCGATGCGCGCCACGACCGAGACGCTCTCGCAGATCACGAACCTCCTCGCGATCGTCTCCGCGCCGCCGCTGGACACAGCGACGATTCGCCACATCGAGGTGCTGCTGCTGCAGCCGCAGATCGTGATGGTCGTGATCATCACCTCCACCGGCGGCGTCTCCAAGCGCGTGCTGACGTTCCCGACCAGCGTCGACGGCGGCCTCGTCAGCTGGGCGGTGGAGTTCCTCAACGAGCAGCTCGTCGGCGTCGGCCTTGGCGCCCGCAAGCTGCACGCGCGGCTCGCCGACAGGTCCCTCTCGCACAGCGAGCGCGGCTTCCTGGACTCGCTCATGCCCGCGTTCACCGATCTCGCGGCGACGGCCGAGGACACGCTCTACGTCGACGGCGCCGCGCGGCTGCTGCACGAGCACCGCTTCCACGACCTCTCGCAGATCAACGCGCTGATGCAGATGCTCGAGGGCCGGGTGACCCTGCTGGAGATGCTGCGCCGCGCGCTCGGCGACCGCAGCGACGTCGTCGTGCGCATCGGCGCCGAGAACGAGGAGCCGGGCCTGCGCTCGCTGGCGATGGTCGCCGCCGGCTACGGCCTGCCGCTGCGCACGCTGGGCACCGTCTCGCTGATCGGCCCCGTCGCGATGGACTACGCCGGCACGATCGGTGTCGTGCGCGAGGCCGCTGCGCAGCTGTCGCGCTACGTCGAAGACGTCTACGACAACGCATGACCAAGCGCGACTGCTACGAAGTGCTCGGCGTCGGCCGGGACGCCGACGAGGCCGAGGTCAAGAAGGCCTTTCGCAAGCTCGCACGCGAGCTGCACCCGGACGTCAACAACCACGACCCGCAGGCCGAGGAGAAGTTCAAGGAGTGCGCCGAGGCCTACGAGATCCTCTCCGACCCCGAGCGCCGGCAGGTCTATGACCGCTACGGCCACGAGGGCCTCAAACGCGGCGGCCAAGCCCCCAACTACGAGGGCTTCGGCTCGATCTCAGATCTCTTCGAGACGTTCTTCGGCGGCGGCGGCGGCTTCGGCGGCGGTATGGGCGGGCCGCGCGGCGGCGGCGACGTCCAGACACCGGTGCCGATCACGCTCGAGCAGGCTGCCGCGGGCGCCGCCGTGGACGTGCGCTACGAGGTCGTCGACCGCTGCGAGCGCTGCCACGGCAACGGCGCCGAGCCGGGGACGCCGATCAAGACCTGCCACCGCTGCAACGGCAACGGCGTCCTGCAGGCGGTCAGCCGCACGCCGTTCGGGCAGATGGCGAGAACGGTCTCCTGCGACGTCTGCGGCGGCGACGGCAAGGTCGCCGAGAAGCGCTGCACGCGCTGCGACGGGCGCGGCCGCGAGGTGCTCACGCACGCGGTCAGCGTCGACATCCCCGCAGGCATCGCCGAGGGCCAGCGCATCCGCCTGACCGGCCGCGGCCACGCCGGCGACGCGGGCGGTACTCAGGGCGACCTCTACGTGCACGTCACGATCGCGCCGCACGAGCGCTTCATCCGCGACGGCAACGACCTCGTCACGGTACTCGACGTGCCCGCGCCGATGGCCGCGCTCGGCACGAAGCTCGAGGTGCCGACGCTCGACGGCGCCGAGGACATCCACATCCGCCCGGGCACGCAGCCTGGCGAGACGTACGAGCTGCGCGGCCGTGGCATGCCGCACCTGCGCCGCCCGGGCCGCCGCGGCGACCTGCGCGTGATCGCCAACGTGATCATCCCGCGCCATCTCAGCGACGAGCAGAAGAAGCTCATGGAGCGCTTGGCCGAGACGATGACCGAGTCGAACACGAAGTCCGAGGAATCGATGTTCGCCAAGCTCAAGCGCGTGCTGCAGGGGTGATCCGCCTGGCGATCCGCGTCGCGCGCGCCGACGCCGAGGTCGCTCTCGCCGAGCTGCTGGAGCTCGCCCCCGCCGGGGTCGAGGAGGTCGATCACGGCGAGACCGTCGAGTACGCCGT
The DNA here is from genome assembly GCA_038233375.1 of Solirubrobacterales bacterium. Lineage (GTDB taxonomy): Bacteria > Actinomycetota > Thermoleophilia > Solirubrobacterales > Solirubrobacteraceae > CADCVQ01. The sequence continues at coordinate 20,933 of JBBSMC010000024.1, read as the reverse complement.
CTACGGCGCGGAGGGCGAACTGCCCTCGCTGCCCGACGTGCGTGCCGCCGCGGGGGCCACGCTCGTCGAGCTGACGACCACGCAGGTCGCCGACGACTGGGCCTCGCGCTGGCGCGACTTCCACGTGCCGGTCACGATCGGTGGGCGCGTCCACGTGCGCCCGCCGTGGTGCGATCCGCCGGTGTTGGGGGCGGGGGGTGGGAACGGTCTCGCGCTGCTGGACGTCGTCATCGATCCCAACCAGGCGTTCGGCACCGGCGCGCACGCGACGACGCGGCTGTGCCTGGAGGCGCTGCTCGCTTTGCCGGGGCCCGGCGGCGCACTTGTCGACCTCGGCTGTGGCTCGGGCGTGCTGGCGATCGCCGCCGCGAAGCTCGGCTGGGATCCGGTCAGCGGCCTGGACCACGAGCAGGCGGCCGTGATCGCCGCGCGCGAGAACGCGCAGGCCAACGGCGTGACGCTCGAGGTGAGCCACGGCGATCTGCTGCACGGCGGCGGACCGGCGCCGAGCGCCCCGACGGTCGTCGCGAACCTGCTGCGGCCGTTGCTGGCCCACGTCGCCGAGAGCGGTTTCGCCCCCGAGCCGCCGCAAGTGCTGATCGTGAGCGGCCTCCTGCGCGCCGAGGCCGACGCGATCGCCACTGCCTTCGCCCGCGAGCAGGGCCTGCACGAGCGCGCCCGCGGCGAGCTCGGCGAATGGGCCGCGTTGACGCTCGTTCGCACCTGATTCGCTCCGGGCCCCTACGCTTCACGCCGCATGAGCATCGACGCGCTGATCATCAACCTCGCCCCGACCGGCATGGTGCCGACGAAGGAGATGACGCCGCACGTCCCGGTCAGCACCGAGGAGATCCTCGAGGATGTCGAGCGCTGCCGCGCGCTCGGCGTCGCCATCGTCCACGTGCACGCCCGTGACGGCGACGGCAGGCCGTCGCACCGTGCCGAGCTGTTCGCGCCGATCGTCGCGGGCATCCGCGCCATAGATCCGCAGCTCATCGTGTGCGTGACCTGCAGCGGCCGGTTCGCGCCGGACCTCGACTCCCGCGCCGAGGTCCTGATGCTCGAAGGCGACGAGAAGCCCGACATGGCGTCGCTGACGCTGGGCTCCAACAACTTCGTCAGGCAGGCGTCGGTCAACGCGCCCGAGATCATCCGCGGCCTCGCCGAGCGCATGCGCGAGCGCGGGATCATGCCCGAGCTCGAGGTCTTCGAGCCCGGCATGGTCGCCTTCGGTCGGTACCTCGTCGACAGCGGAGTGCTGGACCCGCCCTGCTACGTGAACGTCCTGCTCGGCAATCCGGGCACCGCGCGGCTGACGCCGGGCTCGCTGGGCGGGTTCCTCGCCGAGATGGCCGGCGACTGGACATGGGCACTGGCCGGCATCGGCCGCCACCAGCTCCCCGCCAACGCGATGGCGATCGCCGCCGGCGGGCATGTCCGCGTCGGCCTGGAGGACAACATCTGGCTTGACCACGACCGCACGAAACTCGCCACGAACGAGCAGCTCGTCAGGCGTGTCGCCCGGATCGCCGAGCAGCTGGAGCGTCCGCTCGCGACGCCGGCCGAGGTGCGCAGCAGGCTCGGAATCCCGCGAGGCTGACCGGTGAGCTTCAGCGGACCGGAGCTCGTGACCGATGTTCCCACGCTCGAGGCGATCTACCGGCTGCGGGCGGCCGTGTGGCGCGAGACGGGGGACATCGCGCAGGCGGCGTTCGCCGACGGCAGCTGGAGCGACGATCACGACGCGGCCAGCATGCACTGGGTGGTCCGCGCCGGCGACGAGCTCGTGGCAGCCGCTCGCCTGAGCGTTCATGATCGTCTCGATGACGTGCCCGAAGCCGAGCAGTACACGGCGGCCGGGTTGCGGTTGGAAGGCCGCATCGCGGCGCCCGCCCGCGTCGTCGTGGCGTCCGCGGCGCGTCGCGTCGGCCTAGCCTCGCAGCTGCTCGACACGCAGGACGCCGCGGCACGCGACGCCGGCTGCGCGTTCGCGGTGCGCCAGTCCTCGCCGGCCATGAGCCGGCTGCTCGAGCGTCGCGGCTGGCGCGGCCACGGTCCCGCCGGCATCGACGAGCGCTTTCCCGGCGTGCGCTTCGACGTGATGGTGCTGGAGCTTGCGTCATGACGACGGCGCGCGAGCCACTGCCCAAGGTCGTGCTGGCGGTGGGCGCGCCCGATGGCATGACCGGGAAGGAAGCCACCAAGCGGTTCAACGGCAAGGGCCTGCACGGCATCAGCGGCATCACGACCACCCTGCTGCCCTGGCTACAGGAACGCGGGCACCCCTACGCCGTGATGATGTTCGGCTCGAAGGGCCGCCTGGAGGCGGAGGTCGCGCAGCGGTTGGCGCAACAGGCCGGCGGCCGGGTATTGGTGAACCTGATCTGCGAGCCGCATCTGCAGCGGCTGGCTCTGCAGAAGGTGGCGCGGTTCGAGCTGGAGACCCAGCTTCCGCTGGTCAACGCGTCCTGGGCCGTGACCGCCACGACCCGACCGCTGATAGCGCGCCGGCTGGCTCACCAGGCGGGGGTCTGCGCACCGCTGTGCACGCTCTACCGCGCCGGCAGACTGACGCTGGCCGAGCACATCGAGGCGCACGGGCACCGATATCCGGTCCTGATCCGGCCGCCGGGCCAGCACGGCAGCGTGGGTCTCGTGCGGATCGACGGCCCCGACCAGATCAGCGGCCGGGCGGCGACGCTCCAATCCTGCACGGTGACCGATTTCGTGGACTTCCGATCCAGCGATGGGCTGTGGCGCAAGTACCGCATGGTCTACGCCGGCGACCGCCTGTTCCGGCGCCATGTGCTCACCGACAGAGAGTGGAACCTCACACGTGCTGCGCGAGGCTTCATGCACGATCGCCCGGAGCTGGCCGCCGAGGAGCAGGAATGGATCAACCGACCGGTGACGCTCGAGAGCGACTCGGTCGAGGCGCGCATCATGCACCAGTTCCGCGCCCTGCAGCTCGATTTCGGCGCCATCGACTTCGCTCTTCCGCCCGGCGGGGACCTGGTCATCTTCGAGATCAACGCCTGCGTGCAGTTGACCAACCGCTTGGATGCGGAGGCGGCGGGCGACCGGCGCTACTTCGAGGCCAACAACGACGAGATCCTCAATGCGCTGTTGCAGGAGATCTGCAGGCGGGCCGTGCCGAGCCAGCCGGTCTCGCGGTGATGCCTGATCGCCTGATCGGATCGACACCTATGAGAACGTGATCGACGAGCAGCAGAACCTCACGATTCGCGGGTTCAAGCGGCGCTAGGCCCTGGATCCGACCGATGCTCGATTGGAGCCGGGGCGCGCGGGATAGCCTCCAGGTCGTATGGCCTGGAACGTCATCATCGCCGGGGGTGGCTTCTAGTCGACGCTGCGTATGACCGCCGGCCGTCGGCCTGGCCCGGCACTCAGGGTCAGAGCCATCCGCGGGCTGCGTATCCTGAACGGCAGATGACGTTGGTCGACACGGTGAAGGAGGATCTCGTCTCCGCGATGCGCAGCGGCGAGAAGGACCGTGTCGGGGCACTGCGGCTCGTCCTCAGCGAGCTGCAGAAGGCGGCCAAGGAGGGCGGCGACGACGAGCTCGCCGTGCTGCGCCGCGAGCGCAAGCGCCGCTTGGAGTCCGCGACGGCCTTCCGCGACGCCGGCCGCGAGGAGCTCGCCACCGGCGAGGAGGCCGAGGCGCGTCTGATCGAGAACTACCTGCCCGCCGAGCTGCCGGACGACAGCCTGCGCGCGATCGTCGCCGCGGCCGTCGCCGAGACGGGCGCCCAGTCGCCGAAGGACATGGGACAGGTCATGAAGGTCGCGATGGCCGCCGTCGACGGTCGCGCCGACGGCAAGCGCGTGTCGGCGCTCGTGCGAGTGGCGCTGGCCCACTGATGCGCCGCCAGATCGAGCTCTCCAACCAGGCGGCGACCGAGCTCGCGGGCAGCGGCGACGCCGTCCTGCGCGCGCTCGAGGGCCACGTCGAGTGTGATCTGTGGCTGCGCGGCAACGTGCTCACGCTCGACGGCGAGGCCGAGGCCGTTGACGCCGCCGCGATCGTCGTCAGGGAGCTCGCCGCGCTCATCGAGCAGGGCCACGAGATCGGGCCCGGCACGATCGCCGCCGTCACGGGCGCGCTGGACCAGCACCGCTCGCCGGCCGAGATCCTCGAGGACGTCGTATGGAAGCACCGCTCCAAGCAGGTCGCGCCGAAGACCGTCAACCAGAAGCGCTACGTCGACTCGATTCGCAACAACATCATCACCTTCGGCATCGGCCCGGCCGGCACCGGCAAGACGTTCCTCGCCGTCGCGCTCGCCGCCGCCGCGCTCAGCCGCCGCGAGGTCAACCGGATCATCCTCACCCGGCCGGCCGTCGAAGCGGGAGAGCGGCTCGGCTTCCTGCCCGGCGACCTCATGGCGAAGATCGATCCGTACCTGCGGCCGCTCTTCGACGCCCTGCATGACATGCTCGATGCCGAGAAGGTCGCCACCTACCTCGAGCGCGGCCAGATCGAGGTCGCGCCGCTGGCCTTCATGCGTGGTAGGACGCTTAACGACAGCTTCATCATCCTCGACGAGGCGCAGAACACGACGCCCGAGCAGATGAAGATGATCCTGACGCGACTGGGCTTCAACTCGCGGATGGTCGTCACCGGCGACGTCACGCAGATCGACCTGCCCAAGAACGAGGGCTCCGGCCTCGTCGTCATCAGCGACATCCTCAAGAACATCGAGGGGATCGAGTTCGTGCGCTTCGGCGGCGAGGACGTCGTGCGCCACCGCCTCGTGCAGAAGATCGTCGCGGCCTACGCCGAGCACGCCGAGAGCCAGACCGCCGAGCTGCGGCCCGCCGATCGCCGCCGAGCTTGAGCTCCGAACTCGAGATCGAAGTGGTTGGGCCGCCCGGCGGCGTCGCCTTCCTCCCGCTGGAGGAGATCGACCGCCTGCTCTCGCTGGCGCTCGCGTCGGCGGGGATCGAGAGCGGGCACGTCGCGGTCGAGTTCGTCGATGCGGGCCGGATCGCCGAGCTCAACGCCGAGTTCCGCGGAGTCGACCCGCCCGCCCCGACCGACGTGCTGTCGTTCCCGATCGACGGCGAGGACCCGTCGCCGGGGCCGTGCGAGCTGGGCGACATCGTCATCTGCCCCGAGCACACCGCCGACCTGCGCGAGGCGATCGTCCACGGCGCCCTGCACCTGACGGGCATGGACCACGAGACCGACGACGGCGAGATGCTCGCCGTCCAGCGCGAGATCCTGGCCTGGGTCACGCCCGACCCGGCGCCGTGACCCCCGCCGGCACCCACGCCGGGCCGACGCGGGCCGGCTTCGTCGCGCTGGCCGGACGCCCGAACGTCGGCAAGTCGACGCTCGTCAACGCGATCGTCGGCCAGAAGGTCGCGATCGTCTCCGACAAGCCGCAGACGACGCGCCGCGCGATCCGCGGGATCGCCATGCGCGGCAACGCCCAGCTCGTCCTCGTCGACCTGCCCGGCGTGCAGCGCCCGCGCGACGCGCTGACGCAGCGCATGCAGTCGCGCGTCGAGCGCGAGTTCGGCGACGCCGACGCCGCGCTGCTGATCCTCAACGGCGAGCAGGGCGTCGGGCCCGGCGACCGCTTCATCGCGGGGGCGCTCGCGCGCGCCGACGTTCCGGTCGCGATCGTCGTCAACAAGATCGATCGCCTCGACGAGGCCCACACGCTCGCCGCCCTGCAGGCCGCGGCGGAGCTCGGCGTGTCCGACGAGATATTCCCGCTGTCGGCGCGCAAGGGCACCGGCGTCGAAGAGCTGGTCGAGTACCTCGTCGCGCTGCTGCCGCACAGCCCGTACCTCTTCGATGTCGACGACCCGTCCGACCAGGCCGACGAGGTGCTGTTCGCCGAGCTCATCCGCGAGCAGATCCTGCGGCGCACCTTCCAGGAGGTGCCGCACGCCGTCGAGGTCGTCGTCGAGGAGATCGACGACTCGCGCGAGGATCTCGTCCGCGTGCAGGCCCGCGCCTGGGTCGAGGCGGAGTCGCAGAAGGGCATCCTGATCGGCGCCCAGGGGCGCATGATCAAGGCGATCGGAACCGCCGCGCGGCGCGAGCTCGAACGTCAGCTCGGCGTGCAGGTGCACCTCGACCTCGCCGTGCGCGTGCGCCGCGGTTGGCGCGGCGACGACGGCCTGCTCGACCGGCTCGGCATCGAGTAGCGGCGCGCCCGCGGGGCTACAGTCCTGCGCGACCGACCACCACAGGAGACGACCGCGAAATGGCCTATGAGTTCTACGTGACGATCGAGGCGGCGAAGCAGGGCCGGCTCGCGGGGGAGAGCACGCGCGAGGTGCACAGCGGCAAGCTCGCCGGCATCGGCTTCAGCTACGAGGTCTGCTGGCCGCGCGACGCCCCCAGTGGGCAGGCCACGGGCAAGCGCCAGCACGGCGCAGTCACGTTCACGAAGGAGTGGGGTCCGGCGTCGCCGCAGCTGTTCACGGCGCTCGTCACCAATGAGGTCCTCGAAACCGTGCTGTTCGAGTTCGTCCGCGCGAACGACGTCGGCGTCGAGCGCGTGTTCCACACGATCCGGCTGACCACCGCGGCCGTCACCGGGATCCACCAGTACGTCGGCGTCCAGGACGACGCGGAGCTCGACAACGCCGAGCTCGAGGACGTGGCGCTGACGTTCCGCGGCATCGAGATCGAGAACGTCGACGGCAGGACGACGGCCTCCGACATCGCGGGAGGACGGCGATGAGCGATCCGGCGGTCGACATCCTGTTGATCGGCGGCGGGATCGCGGCGGCGAACGCCGCGGCCGAGCTGCGCGAGCAGGGCTTCGAGGGCTCGATCCTGCTCGTCACGCGCGAGATGGACGCGCCCTACCACCGCCCGCCGCTGACGAAGGGCTACCTGCGGGGCAGCGAGGACCGGCCGTCGACGCTCATCCGGACGGAGGACTGGTACGCCGAGCACGACGTGCAGGTACGCACGCGCACGCCGGTGATGGAGCTCGACAGCGAGGCCAGGACGGCCAAGCTCGGCCGCGAGCAGATCGGCTTCGGGAAGGCGCTGATCGCCACCGGCGCGGGCATCCGCCGCCTGCAGACCGACGGTGGCATGCGCGACGGCATCCACTACATCCGCGCGCTCGGCAACGCCGACAAGCTGCGCAACGAGATCGACGCCGCCGAGCGCGTCGTGGTCGTCGGCGGGTCGTACATCGCGACCGAGGTCGCGGCCTCGATGGTCCTGCTCGGCAAGCGGGTGACGCTCGTCATGCAGGAGACGCTGCCGCTGGAGCGCCATTTCGGTCCCGTGGCGGGGCAGTTCGCCCACGACCTGCTCACCGCGCACGGCATCGAGATCCTCGGCCAGGCCGAGGTCGTGCAGTTCGACGGCGAGGGCGACGACGACGCCCGGGTGACGGCCGTCGTCACCGAGGACGGACGCCGGGCCGAGGCAGACCTCGTCGTCGTCGGCGTCGGCGCCAACCCGGACGTGATGCTCGCCCGCAAGGCCAAGCTCGAGCTCGGCGAGAGCGGGGGCGTGCTCTGTGACGCGACGCTGCGCACCTCCGACGAGAACGTGTGGGCGGCCGGCGACATGTGCGAGTTCGACAGCGTCGTGCACGGCCGCCGCCTGCGGATCGAGCACGAGGAGGTCGCCGCCGCGCAGGGCCGCCACGCCGCACGGGCGATGCTCGGCTCCGACGAGCCGTACCGCGAGATCCCGTACTTCTGGTCGGACCTCGCCGACTGGGCGACGCTCGAGTACGTCGGCGCCGGCGGAAGCTGGGACGAGGAGATCGTCCGCGGCGACCCGGCGGACGGGACGTTCAGCGTGTTCTACGTGGCGGACGGGCGCGTCGTGGGCGCGCTGAGCGTGGGGCGGGGCGAGGATCTCGACGCCGCCCGCGAGCTGATCGCCTCGGGCGACAGCGCCGACGCGCTGCGCTAGCGACCACGCAGCCGCACTGGGCAGCGTGCGGGGATCCAGCCGTACAGCCGCGGCCGGGCGGCGACGCCGGTGCGGATCGACCAGTAGTTCCACGTCAGCGTCCCGTCGCTGCTCGGATCGCAGCTGGCGAACGTGTCGACCTTGGCGACCCGCGTGCCGACACGCACCATGCCCCGCGCGACGCCGCCGACCCGGACCGAAGTCGTGTTGGTCATGAAGTAGACGATGTTCCCGAAGTCCGGCTTGGCGTCGTACTCCCTGACGTCGTTGATCGCGCCGTTGGAGAGGCGCGCGTGGGCGAACGGGTCGACGTTGGGATTGGCGAGCCTGCGCAGCTTGGCGATCTCGCGCCCGCTCGGCCCGCACCCGGTGCCGCCGCCGCGCTGCCTGGCGAGGGCGTCGAATGCGACCGCGCCGAGCGGCGTGCTGCGATCGATCGCCGCGCTGTCGAGGAACGCCTGCGTGCCGCCGCCGTCGGCCTTGCCGGCGATGATCTGGGCGAGGAAGAAGCGCGCGGACTGGTCGGCGCTGGCCGCGCAGCCATGGCCGCGCACGTTCACCGTCGTCGCGCGGAAGACCGTGCCGTCGAGCGCGACGAGCACGAAGCGCCCGGCCGCGTTGGTCTGCAGCCGGCCGATCGGCTGGGCGAGCGAGTCGATCAGCGGCCAGCTGCGCGTGTCGCCGGCGGCGGGGTTCGGCGCGAGCGCATCGAACCGCTTGCTGATCGTCACCTCGGCGTTGCGCAGCGCGCGCCAGGCGGCGCGGCTGAGGTCGGGCGTGCCGTGGCGCCCGACGCGGCAGTCGGCGATCTTGTGGCCCTTCGGCGGCGTGCATTTGCGGCCCTCGAAGCCGCGCGGCGCGGCCGTGACGGCGGTCGCGGTGAGGGCGACGGAGGCGAGCACGATGGTCGTCAGGAGAAGGCGCATTGGACAGACAACGGTCGAGACGAGCGCAGGATGCGCTGGCACCCAGCAGGCTCCTAGACTCCCACCTTCAATGGAGATCGCCTACGACAGCCAGGGGCTCGTGCCCGTCGTCGTGCAGGACTGGCGCAGCGGCGAGGTGCTGACGCTCGCCTACGCCAACGCCGAGGCGGTCCGCCGCACGCGCGAGAGCGGCGAGCTGCATCTCTACAGCCGCTCGCGCTCCGAGCAGTGGCACAAGGGCGCCACGAGCGGCAACACCCAGGCGGTTCGCGCCCTGCGGCTGGACTGCGACGGCGACGCGCTGCTCGCGTTGGTGGAGCCGGCGGGGCCCGCCTGCCACACCGGCGAGCGCACGTGCTTTCACCACGGCGGGCTCGAGCCGCCCGCGCCGCACGAGGCGCTGCCCGCCCTGGAGCGCACGCTGGCCCGGCGCGCGGCCGAGCGACCGGCCGGCTCCTACACCGTGACGCTGCTGGAGGATCCGCAGCTCGCGGGGGAGAAGGTGCTCGAGGAGGCCGAGGAGGTCACGCGCGCCGTGCGCGAGGAGACCGACGAACGTGTCGACAACGAGGCGGCCGACGTCCTGTATCACCTGGCGGTGCTGCTGCGGCACCGTAACCGCTCGCTGGCCGGCGCCTACGACGTGCTCAATGGCCGTCGCGGCTGACCCCTCGCCGCCCGCCGGCGGCAGCGAGGCGCTGCCCGTCGATCCGTCGCTCGCCGAGGTGCGCGAGCTCGCGCGCGAGTTCAACCTCATCGCCCTGCGCCACTCCTTCATCGACGACACCGAGACGCCGGTCTCGGCCTTCCTGAAGCTGCGCGGAGACCCGGCCCGCCCCGGGGGACGGTCTCCGGCCTTCCTGCTGGAGTCGGCCGAGCGCGGCCAGGAGGTCGGGCGCTACAGCTTCATCGGCGTGCGGCCGCGCAAGGTCGTGCGCTGGTCGCTGGGCGACGAGCCCGCCGACCCATACGCCTACGCCGCGGCGGAGGTCGCGCGCCTGCGCCAGGCGCCGTGGGCGGACATGCCGCCGTTCGCCGGTGGCGCGGTCGGCTACTTCGGCTACGACCTCGTGCGCACCGTCGAGCCTCTGGGCGAGCCGAACCCCGACCCCGTCGGCCTGCCCGACATGGCGCTGATGCTCTCCGACGTGCTCGTCGTGTTCGACCACCTGCGCCACACGATCAGCGTGCTCGTCAACGTCTACGCCGACGACGACGACGGCACCGACCTCGAGACCGCCTACGCAGGCGCCGTGGCGACGATCGCCAAGGCGCGCGAGCTGCTGGCCGGCCCGGTGCCGCGCAATCCGCCGACGCCCGCCCGTCCCCGGCCGCGCTTCGAGTCCAACATGCCGCGCGAGCAGTTCGAGGCCAACGTCGCGCGGATCGTCGAGTACATCCACGCCGGCGACGCCTTCCAGGTGGTGCCCTCGCAGCGCTGGTCGGCGGATCTCGACATCGACCCGTTCTCCGTCTACCGCGGGTTGCGCGTCGTCAACCCGAGCCCGTACATGTACTTCCTGGACTTCCTCGACTTCCAGGTCGCGGGCGCCTCGCCGGAGCCGGTGCTCACCGTCACCGGGCGCCACGTCGCGACGCGGCCGATCGCCGGCACGCGCCCGCGCGGCGCCACGCTCGCCGACGACGAGCGCATCGCCGAGGAGCTGCTCGCCGACGAGAAGGAGCGCGCCGAGCACGTGATGCTCGTCGACCTGGGCCGCAACGACCTCGGCCGCGTCTGCGAGTACGGCAGCGTCAGCGTCGACCGCTTCATGGCCGTCGAGACGTACTCGCACGTCATGCACATCGTCTCCAACGTCTCGGGCACGCTGCGCGCGGACGTCACGGCGATGGACGCGCTGCGCTCGGTGCTGCCGGCGGGGACGCTGTCGGGCGCGCCCAAGGTACGCGCGATGCAGATCATCGACGAGGTCGAGTCGATCAAGCGCGGCGGCTACGGCGGCGCGATCGGCTATCTCGCCTACACGGGCGACCTCGATACCTGCATCCACATCCGCACGGTCGTCATCAAGGACGGGCGCGCGCACGTGCAGGCCGGCGGCGGCACGGTCGCCGACGCCGTTCCGGCGTACGAGTTCGCCGAGTCCGAGGCGAAGGCGCGGGCGGTGCTGCGGGCGGTCGAGCTCGCCTCCCAGCAGCCGGATTGGCCATGACCTCCGTCCTCGTCGTCGACAACTACGATTCGTTCACCTACAACCTCGTCCAGTTCCTCGGCGAGCTGGGGGCGCAACTGGAGGTCGTGCGCAACGACGTGGTGTCGGTCGACGAGCTGCTCGAGCGAAAGCCGGAGCGGGTCGTCGTCTCGCCCGGCCCGTGCACGCCGAACGAGGCCGGCATCTCCCTGGAGTCGATGCGGCGCTTTCCCGAGGCCGGGATTCCGACGCTGGGCGTCTGCCTGGGTCATCAGTCGCTGGCGCAGGCGTTCGGCGGGCGCGTCGTGCGCGACCGGCCGGTGCACGGCAAGACGAGCGAGATCGAGCACGACGGCCGGACGATCTTCGCCGGCCTGACACCGAAGCTCACGGTCGGCCGCTATCACTCGCTCATCGTCGAGCGCGACACGCTGCCGGGCGACTTCGAGGTCTCCGCCGAGGGCGGCGGCGTCGTCATGGCGATCCGCCACCGCGAGCTGCCCGCCGAGGGCGTGCAGTTTCATCCCGAGTCGGTGCTGACCGACGAGGGAATGCTGCTGCTGCGCAACTTCCTCGACGGCTGAGCGCCCGCTGCGCGGCGGTATCCAGCGAATCGCCAGACAGCGGCGAAAACGTCAGTACCGCGGACGGTCCTCGGGATAGACGGGCCGGCCCTGCTCGTCGTAGTACTCGGCGCGGTCGTCCGGGTTCACGGGGCGGGTGTCGTCGTGGGCCGCCGGCTGACCGTCCGGAGCCACATCCTCATGGACGGGCCGGCCGGCCTCGTCGTAGGCGGTCGACTGGCCGTAGGCATCGGCCGGCCCGGCGGAGCGGCCGGGGAAGCCGCGCCCACCGGCGTGGGACTCCAGCGTCGAGGCCTGCTGGGCGTGCAGGTCGGCGGCGACACGGTTGGCCTGCGCCTGCAGGCGCAGTTCGGCCTCGGCGGCCTCGTGCGGGTCGGTGGCCTGGGCATGACGCTCGACGGCCTCGGCCATCGGGTCGTGCCGGGCGGCACGGGCTGCGCCGCGGCGACCGCGCAGCTCCGGATCCTGCCCGCGGCCGGAGAGGCCGGGCGCGTCGTCGCGCGAGCGCATGTACATGAACGCGGCGACGGCGATGACGGCGATGACGATGAGGACGAGAACGATCTCCATGCGACGTTCGTACCCGACGGACCAGAAACCGGAACGCGGCCGGACGAATGGCTGCGCTCTGCGCTCTGCGCGCTGCGCCCGCCGCGAACTAGAATCGCGGCAATGAGCGACCGCGAGCCGATGACCCGCACCTACCGCGCCGCGCTGGGCATCGCCACGCCGATCGTGCGCCTCTGGGGCCGGCTCGAGGTCGAGGGTGTCGAGCACATCCCCGCCGAGGGTGCGCTGCTCATCGTCGGCAACCACGACTCCTACTGGGACCCGGTCGTGATCGGCATCGGCGCCATCCGGCGCCGGCAGATCCGGGCGCTGGCCAAGTCGTCGATGTGGAAGGTCAAGGGGCTCGACAAGGTGCTCGACGGCATGGGCCAGATACCGATCACGCGCGGCTCCGGCGACGCCGGCGCGCTGGACGCCGCGATCACCGAGCTGCGGGGCGGCAGCTGCATCGGGGTCTTTCCCGAGGGAACGCGCAGCCTCGGCCGCACGCTGCGCCCGCGCAGCGGCCTCGGGCGTCTCGTGGCAGCGGTCCCGGAGGCCGTGGTCGTGCCGGTCGCCGTGACCGGCACGACCGACATCACCGCCTTTCCCAAGCGCCCGCGCCTGCATGTCCGCTTCCTCCCGCCCCCCGAACCGATCCGCGAGGGCGAGTCGCCGAGCGACTACGCCCTGCGCGTCGTCACCGAGATCCGCGAGATCGCCCCGATCGCGATCGCCGGCCGCAAGCGCCGCAGGCTCGCCGAGCTTCCGCCGAGCGGCTGATTTCTCGCCGCCGCCCGAGTGACGAGCTAGTCTGCGCGCCCTGGTGCCCGACCCAGTCCTCACGCCGGCGATCGACAAGGTCGCTTCGGGCCGGCATCTCAGCGCCGACGAGGCGGCCCGGGTGCTCGAGGTCATCATGGCCGGCGACGCCTCCGAGTCGCAGATCGCGGGCCTGCTGATCGGGCTGCGCACGAAGGGCGAGACGGTCGAGGAGATCGCCGGGCTCGCCCGCACGATGCGCGCGCTCGCCGTGCCCGTCACGACTGCGCGCGAGGAGCTCGTCGACACGGCCGGCACCGGCGGAGGGCGCCCGACGTTCAACGTCTCCACCACCGCCGCGCTGATCGCCGCGGGCGCCGGCTGCGCCGTCGCCAAGCACGGCAACCGCTCCGCCACCGGCCGCTCGGGCTCGGCCGACCTGCTCGAGGCGCTCGGCGTACGGATCGACCTCGCGCCCGACGACGTCGGCACCTGCATCGACGAACTCGGCTTCGGCTTCATGTTCGCCCCGCGCCATCACCAGGCGACGCGCTTCGTCATCCCGGTGCGCAAGGAGCTCGCCGTGCGGACGATCTTCAACTTCCTCGGCCCGCTGACGAACCCGGCGGGGGCGCGGCGCCAGGTCATCGGCGTGTCGGACCCGGATTTCCTGCATGTCATGGCCGGAGCGCTGGCGCTGCTCGGTGTCGACCGGGCCCTGGTCGTATCCTCGCAGGACGCGCTCGACGAGATGAGCATCTCGGCCCCCACCAACGTCGTCGAAGTCGACGGCGCCCACCTGAACACCTACACCGTGAGCCCGGAGGACTGCGGGCTGACGACGAGCGCGGATCCGCAGGCGACGCTCGGCGGCTCGCCCGAGGAGAACGCCGCGACGACGCGGGCGATCTTCGCCGGCGAGACCGGCCCGCGGCGCGACCTCGCCGTGCTCAACGCCGGCGCCGCGATCTACGCCGCCGGCCGATCCGACGACATCGCCGGCGGCGTCGCCGCCGCCCAGGCCGCGATCGACGACGGCGACGCGACGCGCACGCTCGACGCGCTGATCGCGCGTACGAAGCAGCTCGCGGGGGATACGGCACGGGCATGAACGTGCTCGACCGCATCGTCGCCTCGACGCGTGAAGACGTCCGCCGCCGGCGTGAGGAGGTGCCCTTGTCGCGGCTGGAGTCCGAGCTCGCCGGGCGCGGTGACGACCGCCCGTTCCAGGAGGCCCTGACCCTGCCGGGCGTCTCGGTCATCGCCGAGCACAAGCGCCGCTCGCCGTCGGCCGGGACGATCCGTGAAGGCGCGACGGTATCAGACGTCGTTCGCGCCTACGAGTACGGCGGCGCCGCCGCGCTCTCGATCCTCACCGAGGGCAGGCACTTCGGCGGCTCGCTCGACGACCTGCGCGAGGCGCGTGCGGCCTCCGCGCTGCCGATCCTGCGCAAGGACTTCATCGTCGACCTCTACCAGGTCTACGAGTCCGCGGCCGCCGGCGCCGACGCGATCCTGCTGATCGTCGCCGCGCTCGACGCCGACGCGCTGGCGGCCCTCTACGCCGAGGCCCGCACCCTCGACCTCGACGTGCTCGTCGAGGTCCACGACGAGGACGAGCTCGACTGCGCCCTCGAGCAGATCGACGCCGACGTGATCGGGATCAACAACCGCGACCTCGCGGACTTCAGCGTCGACATCGAGCGGACGTTCGAGCTGCTGGCCGACATCCCGGCCGGCAAGACCGTGGTCTCGGAGTCGGGCTTTCACTCGCGCGATCAGCTCGACGAGCTCGAGCGCGTCGGAGTCGACGGCGTGCTCGTCGGCGAGTCGCTGATGCGCGCGCCCGATCCGGAGGTCGCGCTGCGGGCGCTGACCGGCGCCGACGAACGAGGCGACAAGACATCGTTGTGAAGAAGGCCGTCACGGCCTACGAAGCCGGGCGATGAGCTCTACGATTGAGCCATGGGGTCAACGCGCATCAAGCACTGCGGGATCACGACCATCGAGGACGCCCACCGCGCCGCCGAGGCGGGGGCCTGGGCCCTGGGCATGATCTTCTGGGACGGCTCGCCGCGGCGCTGCGAGCTCGACGAGGCACAGGTGATCGGCGCCCAGCTGCGGCGCACGCTGAACCTCGTCGGCGTCTTCGTGAACGCGCGCCTGGGCGAGATCGATCGCGCGGTCCAGACCGCCGGGCTGTCGCACGTCCAGCTGCACGGCGACGAGGGTCCGGTCTTCGCCGGCGAGGTCGCCCGCCGCACCGGCGCGAAGATCATCAAGGCCGTTCGCGTGCAGTCGCGCGCGACGTTGCAGGCGGCGTCCGCCTTCCACACCGACCTCCTGCTGCTCGACGCCCACGTCGAGGGCGTTCCCGGCGGCACCGGGCGGACGATGGACTGGGATCTCGTGCGCGGCGCCAGGCTCGTCGCGCCGGTCATCCTCAGCGGCGGCCTGCATCCCGCCAACGTCGCGGCCGCGATCGCCGCGACGCAGCCGTTCGCCGTCGACGTCGCCAGCGGCACGGAGCTGCGCCCGGGCGTCAAGGATCCCGCCAGGCTGGTGGCCTTCCACGAGGCGGTCCGCAGCGCGGACGAAGCCCCCGCCGAGGAGATCGCCGCGAGCGCGGCGCCTGCGGGAGGATCCGCGCCGTGACCCCCGATCCCCCCGCGCCCCTGATGGAGTCCGGCGTCGAGCACCGCTTCGGCCCCTACGGTGGCCAGTACGTCCCCGAGACGCTGCTGCCGGCGCTGGACGAGCTCGAGACCGCCTGGGTCGGCGTGCGCGAGGACGTCGGCTACCTCGGCGAGCTCGACGGCCTGCTGCGCGACTTCGCCGGCCGCCCGACCCCGCTGTACCTCGCCGAGCGCCTGTCCGAGCTCGCGGGCCGCGAGATCTGGCTCAAGCGCGAGGACCTCCTGCACACCGGCTCGCACAAGCTCAACAACGCGCTGGGCCAGGCGCTGCTGGCCAAGCGGATGGGCAAGCACCGGATCATCGCCGAGACCGGGGCCGGCCAGCACGGCGTCGCGAGCGCCACCGCGTGCGCGCTGCTCGGCCTGGAGTGCATCGTCTACATGGGAGCCGAGGACATCCGCCGCCAGGCGCCCAACGTGCAGCGGATGAAGCTGCTCGGTGCGAACGTCGTCAGCGTCGAGGCCGGCGCGCGCACCCTGAAGGAGGCCGTCAGCGAGGCGATCCGCGACTGGGTCTCCTCGGTCGCCACGACGCACTACATCATCGGATCGGCCGTCGGCCCGGCGCCCTACCCGGCGATCGTCCGCGACCTACAGCGGGTGATCGGCGACGAGGCGCGCCGCGAGCTGCTCGCCCGCGCCGGCCGCCTGCCCGACCGGGTCATCGCCTGCGTCGGCGGCGGATCGAACTCGATCGGGATCTTCACGCCGTTCGTCGGCGACGCCGACGTCGCCCTGATCGGCGTCGAGGCCGCGGGGGAGGGGATGGCCAGCGGCCGCCACGGCGCGCCGCTGACGGCCGGCGGCCGCGCCGGCGTCCTGCACGGCTCCCTGTCGGCGGTGATGCAGGACGACGACGGCCAGGTCACCGAGGCGCACTCGATCTCCGCCGGCCTCGACTACCCGGGCTCCGGCCCCGAGCACGCCCACCTGCGCGACTCGGGCCGCGCGCGCTACGTCGCCGTCGAGGACGCCGATGCCCTGCGCACCTTCCGGGAGGTCACCCGCCTGGAGGGGATCATCCCGGCGCTCGAGACCTCGCACGCGCTGTACTACGCGATCCACGAGGACGGCGGTCGCTCGGCGCTGGACCTCGTCTGCCTGTCGGGCCGCGGCGACAAGGACCTCGCCGAGGTTCTCGCCCAAGACGACGAGTGATGGGTAGGCCCGCCCGCGACCGCGTCCCCGCGGTGCCGCAGACCGGGGAGGACAACATCGCCGCCGCCTTCGCCCTGCGCCGCGGCAGGGCCGCGCTGATGCCCTATCTGATGGGCGGGTTTCCGGACATGGCGACCTCGCGCGCGATCGGCGAGGCCTACGCGGCCAACGGCGCGGACCTCATCGAACTCGGCGTGCCCTACTCCGACCCGCTCGCCGACGGGCCGACGATCCACGCCGCCGGCACGACGGCCCTGCGCGCGGGCGCGACGATCGGCGGCGTGCTCGAGGTCGGCGAGGCGCTCGCAGGGCGTGTCCCGGTCGTGCTCATGTGCTACGTCAACCTCGTCCTCGCGCCGGGCGCCGACACGTTCGTCCGGCGCCTGCGCGAAGCCGGCATCAGCGGTCTGATCGTGCCCGACCTGCCGATGGGGGAGGAGCCCGCGATCACCGATGCCTGCGCCGAGCACGGCATCGCGCTCGTGCCGCTCGTGGCGCCGACGACGACCGACGAGCGGCTCGCGCTGATCGGCGCCCGGGCGCGTGGCTTTCTCTACGCCGTCTCGGTCACCGGGACGACCGGCGAGCGCGGCAGCCGCGAGGCCGATTTCGCCGAACTGCTGGGGCGCGTGAAGCGCCACACCGACGTGCCGGTGGCGCTCGGCTTCGGCATCGCGACGCCCGAGCACGCGGCCGAGGCGGCCCGTGCGGGGGCCGATGGCGTGATCGTCGGGACCCGCCTCGTGCGCGCCGCGGCGCAGGCCGACGACCCGCCCGCGGCGACCGGCGAGCTCGTAGCGAAGCTGGCTGCCGGGCTCATCCGTTAGGCTGGCGCCGCAATGGGTCTCGTCATCGCCACCACGATTGCTCTCTGCGCCTGGATCGTTCTCTGGGCGATCGGCTGGAACGCGCTGGACGCGTTCCTGGTCACGACCGCGGTCATCACGCTCGGCGCCATGGGCCGCATGCTCAACCAGTACCTGCCGGCCCGTCCCGAGACGGACCTCTAGGGGGTCCATGTCCCGCGGTCTCCGGGCGGCGATCGCCTGCGTCCTCGGCGTACTCGTACTCGGGGTCGCCACGTCCGGCTGCGGCGGTGACGACAAGCGCAACAGCGCCGTCGCGAAGGGCCCCGACACCCTCACGATCTACTCCAGCCTGCCGCTGCAGGGCCCCGATCGCACTCGGGCACGCGACATGGTCAACGCGATCAAGCTCGCTCTGCAGGAGGCCGGCGGCAAGGTCGGTCCGTTCACGATCACCTACGTCTCGCTGGACGCGGCGAAGCCAGGCGCGACGACCTGGACCGGCGACAAGGTGCTCGACAACGCCCGCCAGGCCGTCCGCGACCTCAACACGATCGCCTACATCGGCGACCGCGACTCCGCGGCCACCGCGCTGTCGGTGCCGCTGACCAACGAGGGCAACATCCTTCAGGTCAGCCCCTCGAGCACGTATGACGGGCTCACCCGCCCGAGCCGGCGCCAGGGCGAGCCCGATCGCTTCTATCCCTCCGGCGAGCGGACCTTCGGGCGTGTCGTGCCCGCCGATCACGTGCAGGCGGCGGCGCTGATCGGCTACATGAAGGTCCGCGGCGCGCGCAGCGTCGCGCTGCTCGCCGACCGCGAGATCTACGGCGGCGGCCTGGCCGACGAGATCGAGAAGGCCGCCGCGCGCCAGAACATCACGGTCTACGACCGCGGGCACATCGATGCATCGAAGGACGATCTCTCGGGACCGGCGCGCAAGGTGGCCGAGACCGGCGCCGACGCGTTTCTCTTCGCGGGCACGACCGACACCGGCGCCGCCGGCATCTTCAAGGCCGTCGCCGCCGCTGCGCCGGGCATGCAGCTGTTCGGCCCCGCCGCCGTCGCCGACCTGGCCTTCGCGCGGGCGCTGCCGGCCGCCGTCCAGCGCCGCATGCGGGTGACGACGTCGGCGCTGCCGCCGCGCCTGCTGCCCCCGGCGGCGCGTTCCTTCCGCGATCGCTTCCGCAGGACGTTTGGCCGCCAGCCCGCGCCCGAGGCGCTGCAGGCCTACGAGGCCGCCGGGGCCGTGCTGCACTCGATCCGGGCGGCGGGGGAGAAGGGCAACGACCGCAGCGAGGTGACGAAGGCGTTCTTCGCGATCCGCGACCGGGAGTCGGTGCTCGGCCGCTACTCGATCGATCGCTTCGGCGACACGAGCCTGTCGCGATACGCCGGAAATCGTGTCGTGGGCTCGGAATTCGTGCTCGACAAGCTGCTCGAGGTACGCCGCTGAGCGCGCTCTTCGGGGTGCAAGCGTTCGCACAACCGCGCTCGCGCCACTTCAACGGGTGTACGATCGCGCCAATCCGCTTGTCCAACGGTCCTCCGGGGGGACGATTTGAAACTACAGCGACTTGCCATTTTCAGCTGCGTGCTCGCCGCATCGGCATTCGGCGTCGCCGCCTGCGGCGACGATGATGAGGACAGCGGCTCTGGCGCCGCAACCACCGGCGAGACCGCCGGCGGTGAGCTGACCGTCTACTCGAGCCTGCCGCTGCAGGGCGCCTCGCGCCCGCAGACGACCGCGATGGTCAACGGCATCAAGCTCGCCCTCAAGCAGGCCAACAACAAGGCCGGCGACTTCACGATCAAGTACCAGCCGCTGGACGACTCGACCGCCCAGGCCGGCGCGTGGACGCCCGAGGCGACGTCCCAGAACGCCCGCAAGGCCGCTCAGGACCCCAACGTCGGCGCCTACATCGGCGAGTTCAACTCGGGCGCCAGCGCCGTCTCGATCCCGATCCTGTCCGATGGCAAGGTGCCGCAGATCTCGCCCGCCAACACGGCCGTCGGCCTGACCTCCGACGAGCCCGGCGCCGACAAGGGCGAGCCGACGAAGTACTACCCGTCCGGGTACCGCAACTACGTCCGGATCGTTCCGAAGGACACGATCCAGGGCGCGGCGCTGGCGACCGTCATGAAGGAGGACGGCTGCACGAAGGTCGCGATGGCCAACGATAAGGAGGTCTACGGCGCCGGCCTGGCACGCAACATCGAGAACTCCGCCAAGGAGCAGTCGCTGAACGTGCTCTTCAACGACGGCATCGACCCCAAGGCGGCGAACTTCCGCGCAGTCGCGTCGCGGGCAAAGAGCCAGGGCGCGGACTGCTTCGTGTTCAGCGGGATCACCGCCAACGGCGCGGTCCAGATCTTCAAGGACTTCGAGGCGGCGCTGCCCGACGCGAAGCTCTACGGACCGGACGGCGTCGCCGAGTCGGGCTTCGCCGACCCCAAGAAGGGCGGCATTCCCGAGAAGGTCGCCGACAAGGTCAAGGTGACGGTCGCCACGCTCGATCCCGCCAGCTACCCGCCGGAGGGCAAGGAGTTCTTCACGCAGTTCGAGGCCGAGTACGGCGAGAAGAACCCCGATCCGTACGCGATCTACGGCTACGAGGCGATGCGCCTCGCGCTGGACGCGATCGAGCGTGCGGGCTCGAGCGACAAGGAGGCCATCGTCAAGGCGCTGTTCGCGACGAAGGACCGCTCCAGCGTGCTCGGCACCTACTCGATCGACGAGAACGGCGACACGACGCTGACCGACTACGGCGTCTACTCGATCGAGGGCGGCGAGCTGAAGTTCGAGAAGACGGTCAAGGCCGCCACCTGACGGACGCAATGCGCAGGGGGGGCGGAGCTCGCGCTCCGCCCCCATCGCATCGGACGGATCCGCAGCAGACACCACAGATGGCGACAGCAAGCCTCCCGGGCAGCACCCCGGCGCCGGTCCGCGCGCTGCGCGGTCTGCTCTCGAAGTACGGCCTGATCGCGGTCCTGCTGATCATGCCGGTCGCCTTCGGCATCCACGACCTGCGCACCGAGGGCGACCTCTCGCGCCTGGGCAACAACATGCTCGACGGGCTCTCCAACGGCTCGATCTGGGCGCTCGTGGCGATCGGCTACACGCTCGTCTACGGCATCGTCGAGCTGATCAACTTCGCCCACGGCGACGTCTTCATGATCGGCTCGTTCGTCTCCGTCGGGTTCTTCGGGACCATCGGCCTGACGGTGACCACCGGCGCCTTCGGGCTCGTCATCGGCCTGCTGCTGACGCTGGTCATCGCGATGGTGGCGTCGGGCATGCTGAACGTCATGATCGAGCGCGTGGCCTACCGGCCGCTGCGCGACGCTCCGCGGCTGGCGCCGTTGATC
>JBBSMC010000023.1:0-37440 GCA_038233375.1 Solirubrobacterales bacterium | reverse complement strand
TGGCTTCAGCCTCGATCTCACCGAATCTCGCGGCGTCGCGCCGCCGGCAGCCTTCGCCGGCGCCGCGGGGCCCCGCGCCCCAGGGCCCCCCCCGCGGGGTCGCGGCCCCGCCCCCCCCGCGGGCCGCCCCCCCCCCCCCCCCCCCCGCCCTCTCCCCGCCCCCCCCCCCCCCCCCGCCTCGACTCCCAACGCCGAGCCATCCACGATCTTCGGGGGATCCAGGCTCAGCTCAGGTCGAGCAGGTACTCGGCGAGCTCGAGGCCGAGCTCACCCGAAGTCTCGTGCTCGCCGGTTGCGCGCCAACCCTCGCGCTCGTAGAACGCGCGCGCCCGCTTGTGACCGGCCGCGACCAGCAGCCGCCCCTGCGAGAAGCCGCGTTGCAGCATGTCCGCGGCGCCGATCGCGTTGAGCTCGGCGGCCAGGCCGCTGCCCCAGTACCCCTCGCGCACGAAGAGCTGTGTGAGCAGCGCGATGTCGCTGCGCGGCTCATCGGCCTCGTCGCGGTCGGGACGCAGGCTGATGTGCCCGGCGGGCCGCGCACCCTCGGAGGCGATGTGCGCCCACGAGCCGTCGTGGGGGAAGCGCTGCAGCAGGCCGATGAGCATCTCGGTGCGCTGCGGAGGGTTCCACCCGATCGGCGTCCAGCCGCGGTAGGTCGACAGGCCGGCGACGAGGCTGTCGGCGATCGTGCCGAGGTCGGCGGTGGTCGCCGCTCGGATCGTGAAGCGCTCGCTCATCGCGCAGCCGCACGGTGCGGCAGGGGCGCGCGTGGCGCTCTTCGGGCACGGTGCGGCATCGGCGCCGACAGTAGCCGTCAGCGCACGTCAGCGCGGCAACGGTCAGACTGCGCGCATGAGGCGACCCGCCACACTCGCTGCGCTGCTCGCGCTCGTCGTCGCCGCGCTGTTGGCTCCCGCCGCGGTCGCGCAGACGAAGGCCAAGGCCCCGACGGTCAAGCCTGAAGCGGGCAAGCAGAAGACCGCCAAGCGCAAGGCCGCCAAGCGCAAGGCCGCACCGGTCTCGAGCAAGGGCCTGGAGACGATCCTGCAGGACGACGGCCTGCTCCTCTACCGCCCGCAGGCCGAGGTCGAGGCCGCCGTCGCGCGGATGCGCGAGCTGGGCATCGACCGCGTGCGCATCACCGCGAGCTGGTCGTCGCTGACCCGCGCGCCGGAGGAGGAGACCAAGCCCGAGGGCTTCGACGCCGCCGATCCCGGCGCCTACGAGCAGGCCCGCTGGAGCGGCCTGGACACGGCGATCCGCGCGATCCGCGGCGCCGGCATCAAGGCGCTCGTCGACATCGGCTTCTGGGCGCCGCACTGGGCGACCGACGATCCGCCCGGCCCGCGCGCACGCTCGAACATCGACCCGCAGGCCTACGCCGACTTCGCCACCGCCGTCGCGCTGCGCTACTCCGGCGCGTTCACGCCGCCGTCCACGGCCGGTGCCCCGGTGCCGGAGCCGACCGAGGACGCCAGCCTGATCGCCGACCTCATCCAGCCGCTCGTCCCGTTCCCGGTGCCTGACCCGCTGCCGCCGCCGGCCGGCGGCTCCGTCCGTGCCGCGCAGGCCGCCCCCGCAGTCCCGCCCGCCGCCGGACCGCTGCCGAGCGTCGACCGCTTCATCATCTGGAACGAGCCCAACCATCAGGGCCTGCTGCTGCCGCAGTGGAAGGGCGACGGCAGGACGCCGGCCAGCCCCGCCGTCTACCGCGCGATGCTGCGCGCGGGCTACAAGGCGGTCAAGGCCGTACGGCGCACCGCCACCGTCCTCATCGGCAACACCTCGAGCACGGGCGGCGAGCGCGGCAGGGGCCCTGTAGCGCCGCTGGAGTTCCTGCGCGAGCTCGCCTGCGTCGACGCGAAGTTCAAGCCGCGCTCGACGGGCGACTGCGCGGGCTTCACCCAGCTGCCCGGCGACGGCTGGGCGCACCACCCGTACTCTCAGAACGAGCGCCCCGAGCGTGTCTCGGATCCCAGGAAGGAACCCGGCGACCTGCGCATCGCGGACACCCCGGTGCTCGCCGACGCGCTGAACAGGCTCGTGAGGATGGGCCGCCTGGCGGCCGCCAACCGCAACATCCACCTCACCGAGTTCGGCTACGAGACGAAGGGCATCCCCGGCCGGCCGCGGGTCAACGAGACCCAGCAGGCGCGCTGGATGACCTGGGCGGAGCAGATCGCCGACGGCGTCCCGCGGGTGCGCTCCTTCGCGCAGTTCCTGCTGCGCGACCAGCCGCCCGCGCCGGTCCGCGTCTCGCAGAGCGATAAGCGCCCGTTCGGCGAGTACTCGACCGGGCTGCTGCACATCGACGGCTCCGACAAGGTGATCGCCAGGACCTTCCTCGCCGGTCTCTTTGCCCAGCGCCGGCCCAAGGGCAAGGTGCTCGTCTACGGCCGCCTGCGCCTCGGCCCGGGACGCAAGGTGATCGTGCTGCAACGCCAGGTCAGGGGCGGCCGGTGGACGCGCGTCGGGCGCCTGACGATCGACGGGCGCCACGCCTTCCAGCGCACGATCGCGCACCGCTCCGGTGCCGCCTACCGGATCACGTATCCGGGCGCCGACGGCAAGCGGCGCTCCGGGCTGGCGATCAAGCCCGTCCCCGCTGCCCGGTGAGGCCCGGCGCGGGTTGCTAGCATCACCGCCCGCATGCCTACGACTTCCCAGCTCGTCCGCAAGGGCCGCAAGGTGCCCAAGAAGAAGCTCGCCACTCCCGGCCTGAAGTCTGGCAAGGGGCGCAAGAAGAAGGTCGCTGCTCCGCAGCGCCGCGGTGTCTGCACGCGCGTCTACACGACGACGCCGAAGAAGCCGAACTCCGCGCTGCGCAAGGTCGCGCGTGTGAGGATCACCGGCTCGATCGAGGTCACCGCCTACATCCCCGGCGAGGGCCACAACCTTCAGGAGCACTCCGTCGTGCTCGTCCGCGGCGGCCGCGTCAAGGACCTGCCGGGCGTGCGCTACAAGGTCGTCCGCGGGACGCTCGACGCCGCCGGCGTGAGCGACCGCAAGAAGGCCCGTAGCTCCTACGGCGTGAAGAAGAAGTAATGCCGCGCCGCTCTGCAGCAACGATCCGGCCGATCGAGCCGGACCCGCTTCATCGCTCGCGCATCGTCCAGCAGGTCATCAACCGCGTGATGCTCGACGGCAAGAAGTCGGTTGCCGAGAAGATCGTCTACGACGCGCTGGCGATCATCGGCGAGCGCACCGGCAAGGACCCGGTCGAGCAGCTCGAGCTGTCGATCAAGGCGCTGACCCCGGTGCTCGAGGTCCGCTCCCGCCGCGTCGGCGGTGCGACCTACCAGGTGCCCGTCGAGGTTCCCTCGCGCCGCGCCCGCACGCTCGCCGTGCGCTGGCTTGTCGAGTTCGCCCGGCAGCGCCGCGAGCGCACGATGGCGCAGCGCCTGGCCAACGAGCTCATGGACGTCCAGTCCCAGCAGGGCGGCGCCTACAAGCGCAAGGACGACATCTACCGCATGGCCCAGGCCAACAAGGCCTTCGCCCACTATCGCTGGTAGCGCCCGCGGCGCCTGCGCCGCCCGACGCTGTATCGCCTACGACGCTACTCGCGGGGTCCTGGCCGGTTGCAACGTCCCATGAAGCCATTCGTCGCCACGATCGTCTGCGGGCTGGTCTTCCTGCTCGCGCTGCTCGGTCTTGCCGGCGCTGCGCAGGCGGCGTCGAAGGCGCCGCGGCTGACGGGCCTGCGCTGCGTGCCGGTCACCGCGAAGGCCTGCAAGCCGGGCGTGCGCGTCGCGGTCGGCAAGCAGATCCAGCTGCGGGGCCGCGGGCTGAAGCGCAACATGCGCGTGACCTTCCGCTGGTCCAAGGGCGCGCTGGCGACGAAGCTCACGCGCTCGCGCGGCGGCTGGACCGTGCGCGTGCCGGCCGGCACCGCGCTCGGCACGGTCGGCGTGACCGTCCGCGATCGCGCCGGCCGGCGCTCGAACAAGCGCAACATCCGGGTCGTCGCTCTCGCGCCGTTGCCCTCACTGAGCGCGGCGCGACCGGGCACACTGCCCCCGGTGTTCGCCGGCGACGGCATGTGGATCTGGTACGTCGACAAGAGCGAGGGCGGCAACCTCGACGCGATCGCCGCGCGCGCCAAGGCCGCCGGGATGAGCACCGTCTTCGTCAAGAGCGCCGACGGCGGCGACGTCTGGAAGCAGTTCTCGCCCCAGCTCGTCGCCGAGCTGCACGCCCGCGGGCTGCGCGCCTGCGCCTGGCAGTTCGTATACGGCGCCGACCCGCAGGCCGAGGCGAACGCCGCGGCGGCGTCGATCGCCGCCGGCGCGGACTGCTTCGTGATCGACGCCGAGACGAAGTACGAGGGCCGCTACGCCGCTGCCCAGCGGTATCTCGCGGCGCTGCGCCGCGCGATCGGCCCGAGCTACCCGCTGGGCTTCACCTCCTTCCCGTACGTCGACTACCACCCGCGGCTGCCCTACTCGGTCTTCCTCGGCCCCGGCGGCGCGCAGGCCAACCTGCCGCAGGTCTACTGGAAGGCGATCGGCGGCTCGGTCGACGCCGTCAGCGCGAAGACCGTCGCCCAGAATCGCATCTACGGCACGCCGATCGCCCCGCTCGGCCAGTCCTATAACGCGCCGAAGGCCGGCGACCTGCGCCGCTTCCGCGCGCTCTGGGCCGGCTACGGCGCCGGCGGGATGTCGTGGTGGAGCTGGCAGGCGACGGGCGACGGCGCATGGTCGGTGCTGACCGAGCCCGCGCCGGCGCCGGTCGTCCCGTCCGATCCCGGCTGGCCCGCGCTGGACCAGGGCTCCACCGGCGACCAGGTGATCTGGCTGCAGCAGCACCTTGCCTCGGTCGACCCGTCGGCGGCGGTCGACGCGAAGTTCACGGCCGCGACGAAGACCGCGTTGCAGGCGTTCCAGACCTCCCGCGGCCTGGCGCCCAGCGGCGAGACGGACGCCGCGACGTGGCAGGCCCTGCTGACGGTGCCGCCGCGGGCGGTGGACTGGACCGCCGTCAGGTAGCGAGCTGTCGCGGCCGGCCGCAGCTTGAGCGGCGGCGTCTTGACGGCTGTGAGAACGAAACGAACGCGGGAGGTGGCGGCGTTGTGCGGGCATTCGCGTGGGAGGAGCGCAGCGAGCGTGGCGGGTTGGTGTTCGCTACGAACAGCTTCGCGCCATGCTCCCCTTGACACGACCCGCTCCGCACAATCGTGGCGTCTATGGGTCGGTCTCTGCGACCTAAATTCGCCACGACCGGCCCCCCCGCCTCGTGATCGAGCGTCCGCAAGACTCTCGGCAAGGTCGGCCGTACCGTCCACCCACCCTCAGAGATGCCGTTCGCTGACGCTCAACCCGACGCCGGGCGACGCCCAACCCGCCTCGCCTCCGCCCCGCCGGCAGCGGCCAGCACCCCACCCGCCACCCCGAGCCGCACCCCGCCCGCGCTCTCCAGCCGCAGCCCCGCCCCCGCGCGCGCGCGCGCGTCCGCGTACGCGTACGCCAACGACTCCGGCAGCCGCCCCGAACCCCGCGTGTCGGGCAGATCCACGGCCAGGGCCACCCCCAGTGCCACCGCCCCCGAGACCACGAGCGCCAGCCCCGCCGCCCGCGCCGGCCCGCGCAGCCCCAGTCCCGTGACCGCCAGCGCGAAGAGGGCAACGACGAGCAGCGCATAGCCGTGGTTCTCGCCACCCGTCGCGGAACGCTGAACGACTTCCAGCGAGCCGACGGTGACCTCGAAGACCGTCGAGAACTCGGCAGCCAGGAGCAGGGCCGCGGCGACGATTGCAAGCGCCGTGGCGAGCCGCCGGAGGTTCACGGAATCCCGGGGCTGGCGAAGGGGCCTTTGCTATAGTCGGCGATCGTTCCCTGGGCCGATGTGCTCATCCGCGGCCGCCTTGGGACGCAGTGCGCAACACGATGGATCTCTCGACTACATAGCGCGCCGGGCCTGACACCGATCAGCCGTGCGCGCGGGCCCCAGGGGCCCGCTTTTTTTGGTCGAGACTCAAGACAAGAGACAAGAGACAAGATGCCACGCACACACTCGCTCGAGAAGACCCGGAACATCGGGATCATGGCGCACATCGACGCCGGCAAGACGACCACCACCGAACGCATCCTGTACTACACGGGGCGCACCTACAAGATCGGTGAGGTCCACGAGGGCGCCGCGACGATGGACTGGATGGAGCAGGAGCAGGAGCGCGGAATCACGATCACGTCGGCCGCCACGACCTGCGAATGGCGCGACCATCGCATCAACATCATCGACACGCCGGGCCATGTCGACTTCACGGTCGAGGTCGAGCGCTCGCTGCGCGTGCTCGACGGCGCGATCGCGCTCTTCGACTCCGTCGCCGGTGTCGAGCCGCAGTCCGAGACGGTCTGGCGCCAGGCCGACAAGTACGCCGTACCGCGGATCGCCTTCATCAACAAGATGGACCGCATCGGCGCAGACTTCGAGGGCTCGTTGAAGACGATGGAGACCCGCCTGGGGGCGAACGCCGTGCCCGTGCAGATCCCGATCGGCGCCGAGTCCGAGTTCAAGGGCATCATCGACCTGCTCGAGATGAAGGCGATCGTCTACAAGGACGATCTCGGTAAGGACCAGGACGTCATCGAGATACCCGCCGACTTCGCCGACGCCGCCGAGGCCGGCCGCGAGCGGCTGCTCCGCCAGCTCGCCGACCTCGACGACGAGATCGCCGAGCTGTACCTCGCCGATGAGCCCGTCCCGACGCACCTGATCAAGGCGGCGCTGCGCAAGGCGACGCTGTCGATCGAGATCACGCCGGTCTTCTGCGGCTCCGCCTTCAAGAACAAGGGCGTCCAGCCGCTGCTCGACGCGGTCCTCGACTACCTGCCCTCGCCGCTGGAGGTCAAGCCGATCGAGGGCCACCTCGTCGACAAGCACGGCGAGTCCACCGGCGAGATCGTGCTCGAGCCCAACGACTCCGATCCCTTCACGGCGCTCGGCTTCAAGATCATGGCCGACCCCTTCGTCGGCAAGCTCACCTACTTTCGTGTCTACTCCGGCAAGCTCGAGGCGGGGTCGAAGATCCTCAACGTCTCGACCGGCCGCCAGGAGCGCGTCGGACGCCTGCTCGTCATGCACGCCAACGATCGCGAGGAGGTCGGCGCGGTCTACGCGGGCGACATCGCCGCGGCGGTGGGGATCAAGCAGATCGTCACCGGCGACACCCTCTGCGACCCCACCCGGCCGGTGAAGCTCGAGATGATCGACTTCCCCGAGCCCGTCATCAAGGTGGCCGTCGAGCCCAAGACGAAGGCCGACCAGCAGAAGATGTCCGTCGCGCTCGCTCGCCTCGCCGAGGAGGACCCGACCTTCCAGGTCGCCACGAACGAGGAGACCGGTCAGACCGAGATCTCCGGCATGGGCGAGCTGCACCTCGAGATCCTCGTCGACCGCATGAAGCGCGAGTACAAGGTCGAGGCCAACGTCGGCCGCCCGCAGGTCTCCTACCGCGAGACCATCCGCGGGACGGCCGAGAAGGTCGAGGGGCGCTTCGTCAAGCAGACCGGTGGCTCGGGCCAGTTCGGCATCGTCTACATCAACATCGAGCCGGCTCCCGGCGAGGGCTTTGACTTCGTCTCGAAGATCCGCGGCGGCTCGGTGCCGAGCGAGTTCATCCCCGCCGTCGAGAAGGGCGTCGAAGAAGCGCTGACGACCGGCGTGAAGGCCGGCTACCCGATGGTCGACGTGCGCGTGACGCTCGTCGACGGCAAGTACCACGACACGGACTCCTCGGAGATCGCGTTCAAGGTCGCGGGCTCGCTAGCCTTCAAGGAAGCCGCACGGCGCGCCAAGCCCGTTCTGCTCGAGCCGGTGTTCGCCGTAGAGGTCGTGACCCCAGAGGATTTCCTCGGTGAGGTCATCGGCGATCTCAACAGGCGACGCGGACGGATCGAGGGTCAGGAACGGCGCGGCAACGCGCTTGCAGTCACCGGCCGCGTGCCGCTGAGCGAGATGTTCGGCTACGTGAACGACCTGCGCTCCAACACGCAGGGCAGGGCCAGCTACACGATGCAGTTCGACGGATACGAGGAAGTGCCGCCGAACATCGCCGAGAAGCTCGTGGAGCACCGGTTGGGCGAAAAGTCGCAAGCCGCCTGATCGCACAAGATTCGGTAGTTTCATCCAGTTCATTCGACAGACGTAGAGGAGCGAACACAAAGTGGCAAAGGAGAAGTTCGAGCGCGACAAGCCGCACGTCAACGTCGGCACGATCGGTCACATCGACCACGGCAAGACGACGCTGACTGCAGCCATCACGACCGTGCTCGCCGAGCACGGCGGTGGCGAGGCGCGCAGCTTCGCCGAGATCGACAACGCGCCCGAGGAGAAGGCGCGTGGCATCACGATCGCCACGTCGCACGTCGAGTACCAGACCGACAACCGGCACTACGCCCACGTCGACTGTCCGGGACACGCGGACTACATCAAGAACATGATCACGGGCGCCGCGCAGATGGACGGCGCGATCCTCGTGGTGTCGGCGGCCGACGGCCCCATGCCCCAGACGCGTGAGCACATCCTGCTCGCCCGGCAGGTCGGCGTGCCGTACATCGTCGTGTTCCTCAACAAGGCCGACATCGTCGACGACGACGAGCTGCTCGAGCTCGTCGAGCTCGAGGTTCGCGAGCTGTTGACCTCCTACGACTTCCCGGGCGACGACATCCCGTTCATCACCGGCTCGGCGACCCAGGCGCTCGCCGGCGACGCGGACGCGAAGGCGAAGATCATGGAGCTCGCCAACGCGCTGGACACGTACATCCCCGAGCCCGAGCGTGCGCTCGACAAGCCCTTCCTGATGCCGGTCGAGGACGTCTTCTCGATCACGGGCCGCGGCACCGTCGCGACCGGCCGCATCGAGCAGGGCATCGTGCACACGGGCGACAGCGTCGAGATCGTCGGCATCCGCCCGGCATCGTCGACGACCGTCGTCACCGGCGTCGAGATGTTCCGCAAGATCCTCGACGAGGGTCGCGCGGGCGACAACGTCGGATGCCTGCTGCGTGGCACCAAGCGCGAGGACATCGAGCGCGGACAGGTGCTGTGCAAGAAGGGCTCGATCACGCCGCACACGAAGTTCAGGTCCGAGGTCTACGTGCTCAAGAAGGAGGAGGGTGGCCGTCACACCCCGTTCTTCACGGGCTACCGGCCGCAGTTCTACTTCCGCACCACCGACGTGACCGGCTCAGCGCACCTTCCCGAGGGCGTCGAGATGGTCATGCCGGGCGACAACGTCACGATGCAGATCGACCTGATCCAGCCGATCGCCATGGATCCGGGCCTGCGCTTCGCGATTCGCGAAGGTGGCCGCACGGTCGGCTCTGGCGTCGTGACGGAGATCATCGAGTAGGGAGCACGCGGGTTCTTTGAGCAGCACGAAGGGGCGGTCCGGATCTTTCCGGTTCCGCCCTTTTCTGCCGCTTTCACGCACGCACGCACACACCATGGCCACCACCACAGAGAACAAGATCCGTATCCGCCTGAAGGCGTATGACCACTCGGCGATCGAGACGGCCGCCAAGGAGATCGTCGACACCGCGACGCGGACCGGCGCAACCGTTTCCGGGCCGGTGCCGTTGCCGACCGAGAAGAACGTGTACTGCGTGATTCGCTCGCCGTTCAAGGACAAGGACTCGCGCGAGCACTTCGAGATCCGCACCCACAAGCGGCTCATCGACATCCATCAACCCACGCCCAAGACGGTCGACTCGCTCCAGCGCCTCGACCATCTGCCGGCCGGCGTCGACATCGAAATCCGGCTGGCGACCTAGAGCCATGGCCGCGATCCTCGCCAAGAAGCTCGGCATGACGCAGCTGTTCCTCGAGGACGGAACAGTCGAGCGCGTCACCGTGCTCGAAGCCGGACCCTGTCCGGTCACGGGTGTGCGCACCCATGAGGTCGACGGCTACGAAGCCGTCCAGCTCGCGTTCGGCTCGGTCAAGGAGAAGTACCTCACCAAGCCCGAGCTCGGCCATCTCAAGAAGGCCGGCGCTCCGCCGCTGCGGCTCGTCAAGGAGTTTCGCGACGAGGCCGGCGAGCATCTCGTCGGCGAGACGGTGTCCGTCGAGGACTTCGAGGTCGGCCAGAAGGTAAAGATCTCCGGCACCTCCAAGGGCAAGGGCTTCCAGGGCACGATCAAGCGCCACAACTTCGCCAGCGGCCCCAAGTCGCACGGCTCGCACAACGTGCGTGCGCCGGGCTCGATCGGCGCGTCGGCGTGGCCCGCGCGCGTGATGAAGGGCATCAAGGGGCCCGGCCAGATGGGCAACAAGCGCGTGACGCAGAAGGGGCTTGAGATCGTCCGCCTCGATCCCCACGACAACCTGATGCTCGTGCGCGGCTCCGTGCCGGGCCCGCGCAACGGCTTCGTGGAGGTGCGCACCGATGCCTAGCGCCAAGATCCTCGGCGGCTCGAAGAAGGCCGAGCTCGACGATGACGCCTTCGGCGCCTCGTTCAACGAGGCCCTCGTCCACGAGACAGTCCGCGCGGAACTCAACGCCCGCCGTCAGGGCACGCACGCGACGAAGACGCGCGGCAACGTCCGCGGCGGCGGCGCCAAGCCCTGGCGCCAGAAGGGCACGGGCCGGGCCCGCGCCGGCTCGTCGCGCTCGCCGATCTGGACGGGCGGCGGCACGACCTTCGGTCCCTCGCCGCGTCACTACATCTTCAAGGTCAACCGCAAGGAGCGCCGCGCCGCGCTGCGCAGCGCCCTCTCGGTCCACGCTGCCCGCGACTCGATCGCGGTCTTCGACCCCAAGCCGTTCGACACGCCGTCGACGAAGCAGGCGTTCGCGCTGCTGGCCGACTCCGGCCTGGCCCTGCCGACGCTCGTCATCCTCGCCGACGACCAGGAGCAGGCGGCGCTGTCGTTTCGCAACATGAAGCGCATCTCCGTGCTGTCGACGTCGATGGTCGGGATCGCCGATCTGATCGGCGCCCGGTCGGTCATCTGCTCGCAGGAGGCGCTCGACGCGCTGACCGCGCGCGCCAAGGGCGAGCGCGGCGCCGACGCCGCGCAGCCCGAGGAGGAGGGGCGGAGCCCCGTTCAACGGAGGCAGGATGCGCGCTCCGCGCTCGGCAACCACGACGCGGGGCCGGACGCCCCGCGGAGGACCAACTCCTAAATGGATCCCAGTCAGGTCGTCATCCGCCCGGTCGTCTCCGAGAAGTCCTATGTCCTCGCGACGGCCAACAAGTACGTCTTCCGCGTTCACGCCGACGCGCACAAGACGCAGATCCGCCAGGCCGTCGAGGCGCTGTTCGACGTCTCGGTCATCTCGGTGCACACGATGAGCGTCAAGTCCAAGCCCAAGCGGCGCGGCCAGATCCACGGCCGCACGCGGCAGTGGAAGAAGGCCATCGTCCATGTGGGCGAGGGCGACTCCATCCCCATCTTCCAGGGCCTCGAGTCCCTCGAGGACTAGAGGACTCAGCATGGCGATTCGCAAGCCCAAGCCCACGAGCCCCGGTCGTCGCTTCTCGACGTACCCCGACTTCGCGGAGATCACGAAGGACGAGCCCGAGAAGACGCTTGTCGAGGGTCTCACGAAGTCCGGCGGGCGCAACGCCCGCGGGCGCAAGACGGCCCGCCATCGTGGCGGTGGCGCCAAGCGCCTGTACCGCAGGATCGACTTCAAGCGGCGCAAGGACGGCGTCCCCGGCAAGGTCGCCGCGATCGAGTACGACCCCAACCGGTCGGCCTACATCGCGCTGATCCACTACGTCGACGGCGAGAAGGCCTACATCCTTGCGCCAGGCCGCCTGCGCGTGGGCATGACCGTCGAGTCGGGCGAAGAGGCGGACATCACCCCCGGCAACTGCCTGCCGCTGACGCGCATCCCGATCGGCACGGTCATCCACAACGTCGAGCTCGAGCCCGGCCGCGGTGGCCAGCTCGCCCGCTCGGCCGGCACCGGCATCCAGCTCATGGCGCGCGAGAGCGGCATGGCCACGCTGCGCCTGCCCTCCGGCGAGATGCGCCTCGTGCGCGACAGCTGCCGCGGCACGGTCGGCACGATCGGCAACGCCGATCACCAGAACGTCAAGATCGGCAAGGCCGGCCGCAAGCGTCACATGGGCGTCCGCCCGCAGACGCGTGGCACGGCCATGAACCCCGTCGACCATCCGCACGGCGGTGGCGAGGGATCGACGACCGCAGGTCGCCATCCGGTGACCCCGTGGGGTGTGCCGACGCTCGGCTACCGCACGCGCAAGAAGAACAAGCCGTCCGACCGCTACATCGTTCGCGGTCGAAGGAGAGGGAAGAAGCGTTGAGCCGTTCAAGCAAGAAGGGGCCGTGGGTCGAGGAGCGCCTGATGGCGCGTGTCGAGGCCCTCAATGCCTCCAACTCCAAGCAGATGCTCAAGACCTGGTCGCGAACCTCGACGATCTTCCCGGAGATGGTCGGTCACACGATCGCCGTCCACGACGGCCGCAAGCACGTGCCCGTGTTCGTCTCGGAGTCGATGGTCGGCCACAAGCTCGGCGAGTTCGCGCCGACGCGGCTGTACCGCGGCCACGCCGGCAGCGGGAAGGTCCGCTAGTCATGGCCGACCCGAAGGATCCCGAGAAGGCCGAGGCCAAGAAGCCGCGCGCTCCGCGTCGCAAGAAGCCCGCTGCCGAGAAGGCCGAGCCGGCCGCTGCTGCCGCCGCCTCCTCGGAGCAGGAGACGGCCGCCGTCGTCGACGAGCCGACGACCGCGACGGCCGCCAAGCGCGCCGCCGGCACGTCGCCCGCCTCGAAGAAGACGGCTGCCGCCAAGGCCGCAGTCGTCGAGGCGACGGCCGAGACCGAGACCGAGGACAAGCCCAAGCCGGCGCGCCGCACGCGCCGCAAGGCCGAGCCCGATCCGCCGCCGGCTCCCGCCGCCAAGCCCAAGCGCGCCGCCGTCGTCACCGCCGACGGCCCGCCGATGGTCCGCGCGCACGCCAAGTACGTGCGCACGTCCGCGCGCAAGGCGCGCCTGGTCTGCGACCACATCCGCGGCAAGTCCGTCGACGAGGCCCGCGCGATCCTGGCCCACGCCAGCCGCGACGTCGCCCGGGACTGGTCCAAGCTGCTGGAGTCGGCGGTCGCGAACGCCGAGCACAACCACGAGCTGCTGGGTGACGACCTGCGCATCCACGCGGTCAAGGCCGACGAGGGGCCGACGCTGAAGCGCTTCCGTCCTCGCGCGATGGGTCGCGCGACGAAGATCCGCAAGCGCACGAGCCACCTCTCGATCACCCTCACGCCGAAGGACGACAACTAATGGGTCAGAAGGTTCATCCCGAGTCCATGCGCGTGGGGTACATCCACGACTGGAAGTCCAACTGGTTCAACGAGAAGCACTTCGCCGACTACCTCGCCGAGGACGTCGCGATCCGTGACCACATCACGGGCAAGCTCTCGCACGCCGGTCTGTCGGACATCACGATCCGCAAGGACGCCAACGAGGTGGAGGTCAACATCCACACGGCGCGTCCGGGCATCGTGATCGGCAAGTCGGGCTCCGAGGTGGATGCGCTGCGCAAGGACCTGCACCGCATCACGCGCAAGCAGATCAAGGTCAACATCCTCGAGATCAAGCGCCCCGAGCTCGACGCCAAGCTCGTCGCGCAGTCGGTCGCCGAGCAGCTGCAGAATCGTGTCGCCTTCCGCCGCGCGATGAAGCGCGCCCTGACGAGCGCCATGCGCTCCGGCGCCAAGGGCTGCAAGATCCAGGTCGGTGGTCGCCTCGGCGGCGCTGAGATGGCCCGCACCGAGAGCTACTCCGATGGTCGCGTGCCGCTGCACACGCTGCGCGCCGACATCGACTACGGCTTCTTCGAGGCGAAGACGACCTTCGGCCGCATCGGCGTGAAGTGCTGGATCAACAAGGGCGAGATCATGCCCGAGGGCTACTCCGGCGCCGACCTGACCGACATGGAGGGCCCGTCCAACCAGCAGCAGGATCGCGACGGCGGCCGCGGCCGTGGCCGCGGCGATCGTGACGGTCGCGGCGGTGGCGGCGCAGGCCGCGGCGGCGGCGGCGGCGGCGGTGGACGCGGCGGACCGCGCGGCGGCGGTGGCGGCGGTGGCGGCGGTGGCGCAGGTGGGACCTCGCGTCCCGGCTTCGGCCCCGGCGCTCGTGGAGGCGGTGGGCGGTAGTGCTCTCCCCGAAGCGCGTCAAGCACCGCAAGCAGCACCGCGGCCGCAGGGCCGGGCTGTCGCGCGGGCAGACCTCGATCCAGTTCGGTGAGTACGGCCTGAAGTCGCTCGACGCCGGCTGGCTGACGAACCGCCAGATCGAGGCCGCTCGTATCGCGATGACGCGCAAGATCAAGCGTGGCGGAAAGGTCTGGATCAACGTCTATCCCGACAAGCCCGTGACGAAGAAGCCCGCCGAGACCCGCATGGGCTCCGGCAAGGGCTCGCCCGAGGGCTGGGTCGCCGTCGTCAAGCCCGGGCGCGTCATGTTCGAGCTCGCCGGCGTGCCGGAGCCGCTCGCCCGTGAGGCGATGCGCCTGGCCAGCCACAAGCTGCCCGTCAAGACGAAGTTCGTGATGCGGGAGGACACCCCCTCATGACCGCCAAGGATTTGCGCGATCTGTCAGAGAAGGAGCTCGTCAAGCACGTGGCGACGAGCCGCAAGGACCTCTTCGGACTGCGCTTCCAGCACGCCACGGGCGAACTGGAGAACACCGCCGGGATCCGGCTCGCCAAGCGCGACCTGGCCCGTGCGTTCACCGTCGCGCGTGAACGCGGCGTACAGATTCCCAACCGGAAGTAAGCGATGGCCGACGACGAAACTGCCGAGACCGAAGAGACCGCCGACGCGACCGTCGCGCAGACGCCTGCCGAGCCCGCGGGCCCGACGCTGAGCGCCCGCGAGCAGCGCGCTGCCAGCCAGCACGCCGCGCGTTCGCAGCGTCCCGCGCGTACAGCCGAGGAGCGTGACGCCGATCGCCGCGAGCTGCGCAAGAGCAAGGCGGTCGCCCGTACCCGCCGCCGCGCGCAGGAGAAGGTCAAGCGGGCCGCGGCGGCCTCTGGCGCGAGTAACCGCGGCACGCCGCCCGCCGAGCCCGCCGTCACGACGCCGCAGCTGCGCACCGGCAAGGTCGTGTCCGCCAAGCCGGACAAGACGATCGTGGTCCAGATCGACCATGCTCGCCGGCATCGCAAGTACGAGAAGATCGTGCGCTCGACGACCAAGCTTCACGCCCACGACGAGACCAACGACGCCGGCGAGGGTGACCTCGTGCGGGTCGTCGAGAGCCGTCCGCTGTCGCGCACCAAGCGCTGGAAGCTCGTCGAAGTCCTGGAGCGTGCGAAGTGATCCAGAACGAGACACGCCTCAAGGTCGCCGACAACACCGGCGCCCGCGAGATCCTCTGCATTCGCGTCAAGGGCGGCTCGAAGCGGCGCTACGCGTTCGTCGGCGACACGATCACCGCGACCGTCAAGCAGGCCAACCCGCAGGGGACGGTCAAGAAGGGCGAGGTCGTCACGGCCGTCGTCGTGCGCACGAAGAAGTCCTTCGGCCGCACCGACGGCACGTACATCGCCTTCGACGAGAACGCCGCGGTGATCATCGACGCCGCCAACAACCCGCGCGGGACGCGCATCTTCGGACCGGTCGCTCGCGAGCTGCGCGACCGCAACTTCATGAAGATCGTCTCCCTCGCCCCCGAGGTCCTGTAGCCATGCCGTCACGCATCGTCAAGGGCGACGAGGTCGTCGTCATCAGCGGCAAGGACCGCGGCAAGCAGGGCAAGGTGCTGCGCGTGGATCCGAAGAAGGACCGCGTCTACGTCGAGGGCCTGAACATCATCAAGCGCCACACGCGCCCGCGCCCCGGCTCCATGGAGCCGGGCGGCGTGATCGAGCGCGAGGCGTCGATCCACCTCTCCAACGTCGCGCTGCGCGATCCGAAGGACAAGAAGCCGACCCGTGTTCGTACGATCGAGGAGCACGGCAAGCGCCTGCGCGCGTCGGCTCGGACCGGAGCGAAGTTCTAGCGATGAGCACGCAGACTGCGGCACCACCCGCGCGCCTGAAGGCCCGCTACCTCGAGGAGATCCGACCTGCGCTCATGAAGCGCTTCGGCTACTCGTCGGTCATGCAGGCGCCGAAGATCGAGAAGATCGTGCTGAACATGGGCGTCGGCGACGCCAAGCAGGACTCCAAGGCCCTCGAGGCCGCGCTGGAGCAGCTCGCGACGATCGCCGGCCAGAAGCCCAACGTGCGCCGCGCCCGCAAGTCGATCGCCAACTTCAAGCTGCGCGAGGGCATGCCCGTCGGCCTGGCCGTGACGCTGCGCAACGAGCGTGCCTACGAGTTCCTCGACCGGCTCATGTCGATCGCGATCCCGCGGATCCGCGACTTCCGTGGGCTGAAGGCCAACGCCTTCGACGGCCGAGGCAACTACTCGCTGGGCGTCCGTGAGCAGACGATCTTCCCGGAGATCGACTACGACTCGGTCGACACCGTGCGCGGCCTCGACGTCACGATCACGACGTCGGCGAAGACCGACATCGAGGCTTTCGCGCTGCTCGAAGCCTTCGGCATGCCCTTCACGAAGGAGAACCGGCCCGACAAGGCCGAGCAGGAAGCGCGTGCCGCGGCCGCCGCGCAGGAAGCTCACGCCGAGGAGCTGCGCGCGAAGGCGGAGGCCGAGCAGGCCGCGCTGGAGCAGCTCAAGGAGGAGAACCCGGAGGCGTACGAGAAGCCGGCCGAGGAACCCGCTGAGGAAACCGAAACGGAAGCAGACTAAGATGGCCAAGACGTCCCAGCGGGTCCGCCAGGCACGGCCCGCCAAGTTCAAGACCCGCGAGTACAGCCGGTGCCGCCGTTGCGGCCGTGCCCGTTCCGTCTATCGCAAGTTCGGCCTGTGCCGGATCTGCCTGCGGGAGATGGCGCACGAGGGCTATGTGCCGGGCATGACGAAGTCTTCGTGGTAACCAAGCAGCATCTAACGAGAGCACGACTGTGAGCGCCAGCACCGACCCCATCGCCGATTTTCTGACCCGGATTCGCAACGCGATCCAGGCCGCCCACGAGACCGTCGACATCCCGTCGTCGCGTCTGAAGTCCGAGTGCGCCCGCATCCTCGCCGAGCAGGGCTACATCGACGGCTACGACGTCGTCGCTCCGGATGCCAACCATCCCGGCGAGCTGATCCGCGTGCGCCTGAAGTACACCTCCGACCGCCGCTCGGCGATCTCCGGCCTCAAGCGCGTCTCGCGCCCAGGCCGTCGCACCTACGCCGGCGCGACCGACATCCCCAAGGTGCTCGGCGGAATGGGCACTGCGATCGTCTCCACCTCACGTGGCGTGATGACCGGCCACGAGGCCCGCCGCGCAGGCGTCGGCGGCGAAGTCGTCGCGCACGTCTGGTAATTCGGCATGTCGCGAATCGGAAAGAAGCCCATCCCCCTGCCGGCCGGCGTGACCGTGGCGATCGAGCCCGAGCTCGTACGCGTCAACGGCCCCCGCGGCGAGCTCTTCGAGCGCGTGCCGCTCGCGATCTCCGTCGAGCAGGACGGCGACGTACTAGTCGTCAAGCGCCCGACCGATCGTGGTGAGCACCGCGCGCTGCACGGCCTGACCCGTTCGCTCGTCGCGAACATGGTCGAGGGCGTCACCACCGGCTATCAGAAGACCCTCGAGATCCAGGGTGTCGGCTACCGCGCGCTGCTCAAGGGCCGCGACCTCGAGCTCGCGCTGGGCTACTCGCACCCCGTTCCGATCAAGGCGCCGGACGGCATCGAGTTCGAAGTGCCGATGCCGACGCGCGTGATCGTCAAGGGCAACTCCAAGCAGCAGGTCGGCGAGACCGCCGCCAACATCCGCAAGCAGCGCCCGCCGGAGCCCTACAAGGGCAAGGGCATTCGCTACGAGGGCGAGTACGTCGCCCGGAAGGTCGGTAAGAGGGCATGAGTGCAGCGGAGCGGAACGTTCAAGACCGGCCGGATGCCGGTCAGTTGTCTCGAGAGCGCCGACGGGATGGAGGCAAGGGGTGTCCATGAAATCAAAGCCCCAGCGGCGCCTCAAGCGCCGCCGTCGCGTCCGCGCGAAGATCACCGGCACCGCGCAGCGCCCGCGCATCTCCATCTTTCGCTCCAACCGCGGCATCGCGGCGCAGCTCGTCGACGACGTCGCCGGGCACACGCTCGCCGCCGTCGCCTGGACCGAGGCGCCGCTGCGCGACAAGGCGCCGATGCAGCAGGCCGCCGAGGCCGGCAAACTGCTGGCCGAGCGCGCCGCTGCCGCCGGCGTCAGCGGCGCGGTCTTCGACCGCGGCGGCTACCAGTACCACGGCCGTGTGAAGGCCTTCGCAGAGGGCGTCCGCGAAGGAGGCATCACCGTATGAGCGCACCAGTCGTCGACCGCTCCGTCAACCAGGCGGGCCTGGACCTGCAGGAGCGCGTGGTCGAGATCAACCGCGTCGCCAAGGTCGTCAAGGGCGGCCGTCGCTTCTCGTTCACGGCGCTCGTCGTCGTCGGCGACGAGCGCGACGTCGTCGGCGTCGGCTACGGCAAGGCCAACGAGGTCCCGCTGGCGATCCAGAAGGGCGTCGAGCAGGCCAAGAAGAACCTCTTCCGCGTGCCCAAGCACGGCGCGACGATCACGCACCAGACGATGGGCATCTACGGTGCCGGCCGCGTCTTCATGAAGCCCGCGTCCCCCGGTACCGGGGTCATCGCCGGCGGCGGCGTGCGCGCGGTGCTCGAACTCGCCGGGATCCACGACATCCTCTCCAAGTCGCTGGGCTCGCAGAACCCGATCAACCTCGTCAAGGCGACGGTCGCCGGCCTGCAGGGCCTGCGCCGCCCCGAGGAGGTCGCCGAGCTGCGCGGGCTGTCGATCAACCAGGTTCTCGGCCTGGGCGCCAACGCCGGTAGCGGTGACGAGGTTGCCGCTGAGACGATCGCCAACACCGAGACCGGCCTGGACGACGCCGTCGCCGAGGCGATCGTCTCCACCGACGCCGAGGCCGGCGTCGACGAGTCCGTCGCCGCTACGGCAGCGGAGGGTGAGTCGGCGTGACGATCACGCAGTACAAGTCCAAGAACGGCTCCGATCAGCGCCAGCTCGACACGCTGCGCTCGCTCGGCCTGCACCGCATCGGCCAGCACGTCGAGGTGCCGGACAGCCCGCAGACGCGCGGCATGATCCATCGCGTGCGCCATCTCGTCCGGATCGTCGAGGAGAAGTCATGACCCCGCCTGCTCCCAAGCAGACAGACCCCGAGGAGATCGGGCTGCATACGCTCAAGCCCGCTCCCGGCAGCCGCAAGGTGCGCAAGCGCGTCGGCCGCGGCCACGGCTCGGGCACCGGCAAGACCTCCGGTCGCGGCCACAAGGGCGCCGGCGCGCGCTCGGGCTCCAAGGACCGTCCCGGCTTCGAGGGCGGCCAGATGCCGATTCACATGCGGATGCGCAAGCTGCGCGGCCCGCACATGAAGAAGTCGATGCCCTTCGAGCCCTTCCGCACGCACACGCAGGCCGTCAACCTGCAGGACCTCGAGCGCCGCTTCGACAAGGGCGCCGATGTCACGCTCGAGGCCATGAAGTCCAAGGGTCTCGCCTCGCGCAAGGGGGTCCAGGTCAAGGTCCTCGCCAAGGGCGCGATCTCCAAGCCGCTCACCGTGCACGCCCATCGCTTCAGCGCCACCGCGCGCGAGGCGATCGAGGCCGCCGGCGGGACCTGTCACACCGTCGCTGACTGACGCCGGATGGGGGCGCGAGAGCGCATCCCGCCGGCGCGCGGCGAGAGCCGCGCGCCAACCCGGCAGTCCGTGCAACGCGTTGCTCTAATCTGATTCGCCGTGCTCGCCACGATCCTCACGGCCTTCAAGGTCGCCGACATCCGCAAGAAGCTTGCGATCACGATGTTCATCCTCGCGCTGTACCGCCTCGGCGCTCACATCCCCGTGCCGGGGATCAACGTCGAGGCCGTCAAGGCGGTCCAGGATTCGTTCAGCGGCTCGAGCATCCTCGGTTTCCTGAACCTCTTCAGCGGCGGCGGCCTGGCCCGGATCGCCATCTTCGCGCTGGGGATCATGCCGTACATCACGGCCTCGATCATCCTGCAGCTGCTGACGGTCGTCGTGCCGTCGCTGGAGAAGCTGCAGAAGGAGGGCGAGGTCGGCCAGCAGCGCATCACGCAGTACACGCGCTACCTCACCGTCGGCCTGGCCTTCGCGCAGTCGATCGGCTACGTCTTCCTCTTCAAGTCCTTCACGGCCTCGGCCGGCCAGCCGATCGTCGACAACTTCAGCGCCCCGCGCGTCTTCATGATCGTGCTCGCGCTGACCACCGGCTGCGTGCTCGTCATGTGGATGGGCGAGCTCATCACCCAGCGCGGCATCGGCAACGGCATCTCCCTGATGATCTTCGCCTCGATCGTCTCGGGGCTGCCCAACGGCATCCAGGCGTGGGCGACGAGCCCGGACCCGGTCTTCAAGGTCATGATGCCGTTCATCGCGCTGGCGGTGATCGCCGCGATCTGCTTCGTGCAGGAGGGTCAGCGACGCATCCCGATCCAGTACGCCAAGCGCGTCATCGGCCGCCGCATGACCCAGGGCGGCCAGACCTACCTGCCGCTGCGCGTGAACATGGCGGGCGTCATCCCGGTCATCTTCGCCGCGTCGATCATGGCCTTCCCGCCGACCGTCGGCCAGCTGCTCAACAACGAGCTCGGCCGCGACTTCGCCGCGTTCTTCTCGCCCAACGGCTGGGCCTACATCGTGGGCGAGTCGATCTTCATCATCCTCTTCACGTACTTCTACACGGCGGTCACGTTCAACCCCGTCGACCAGGCCGACAACCTGAAGAAGTACGGCGGCTTCATCCCCGGGGTGAGACCCGGCCGGCCGACAGCCGAGTTCCTCGATCGCGTGCTCGCGCGGCTGACGTTCCCCGGCGCCCTGTACCTCGCCGCCGTCGCGGCCATGCCGACCATCCTCATCAACCAGACGAGCGCGAACTTCTTCTTCGGCGGCACGTCGATCCTGATCGTCGTGGGCGTCGCACTGGACACGATGAAGCAGCTCGAGGCGCAGCTGATGATGCGCAACTACGAGGGCTTCCTCAAGTAACGTCGTCCGGAGGCCGGAGCACCTTCTCCCGCAGTAGTCTCCGACCGCCTTATGTCGAGCGAGCTCAACCTCATCCTTCTCGGACCTCCGGGCGCCGGCAAGGGCACCCAGGCCGAGCGCCTCACCGACGACTTCAATCTGCCGTACATCGCGACGGGCAACATCCTGCGCGGGGCGATCCGCGACGAGACGGCGCTCGGCAGGAAGGCCAAGGGCTACATGGACAAGGGCGAGCTCGTGCCCGACGAGATCATCACCGGGGTGATCCTGGAGGCGCTGGGCAGCGCCGACGCCCGCGACGGCTTCCTGCTGGACGGCTTCCCGCGCACGATCCCGCAGGCCGAGGCGCTGGAGGCGGGCCTCGACGCGGCCGAGCGCCGGCTGACGGCCGTGATCCTGATCGACGTGCCCGACGACGAGGTCCAGCGCCGGCTCTCCGGGCGGCGGGTCAGCGTGAAGACCGGTCGCGTCTACCACGTCGAGTTCGACCCGCCCAAGCACGAGGGCCGCTGCGACATCGACGGCTCGCGCCTGGTTCAGCGCGACGACGACAAGCCCGAGACGATCGCCAACCGCCTGGACGTCTACCACGCCGCCACGGAGCCGCTCGTCGAGTTCTACGATCAGCGCGGCCTGCTGCGCCGCTTCGACGGCACCCGGACGCCGACCGAGGTCCACGACCACATCCGCGCGACGATCGCCACGCTGCGCCTCGAAGACGAGCTGTAGGCCAGCAGGTTTGATCGTCAAGAAGACTCCTGAGCAGATTGAGAAGATGCGGGCGGCGGGCGACATCCTCGTCCGCACGCTCGAGCTGGTCGAGCGCAAGATCCGCCCCGGCGTGACGACGAAGGAGCTCGACGCCGCCGCGGAGAAGTTCATCCGCTCGCAGGGCGCGACACCCGCTTTCAAGGGCTACCGCGGCTTCCCCGGCTCGCTGTGCACGTCGCCCAACTCGATGGTGGTCCACGGCATCCCGGGTCCATACGCGCTGCGCAAGGGCGACGTCCTCTCGGTCGACTGCGGCGTGGTCCTCGACGGCTGGGTCGCCGATGCGGCGCGCACGTTCGCCGTCGGCTCGATCTCGGCCTCCGCGCGCAAGCTGCTCGACGCCACGTCGGCGTCGCTGTTCGCCGCGGTCGAGCAGTGCCGCGTGGGCCATCGCCTCGGCGACGTGTCGAACGCCGTGCAGGAGGTCGTCGAGGTCGAGGGCCTTTCGGTCGTGCGCTCGCTGGTCGGTCATGGCATCGGCCGCGACATGCACGAGGACCCGCAGATCCCCAACTACGGGCCCGCCGGCAAGGGCATCAAGCTGGA
The DNA here is from genome assembly GCA_038233375.1 of Solirubrobacterales bacterium. GTDB lineage: Bacteria > Actinomycetota > Thermoleophilia > Solirubrobacterales > Solirubrobacteraceae > CADCVQ01. The sequence goes on along the minus strand of JBBSMC010000023.1, from coordinate 15,054 downwards.
GCAGGGAATGGTCTTCGCGATCGAGCCGATGGTCACCACCGGGCGCCACGCGGTGCGAATGGGCGAGGACCACTGGTCGATCTATTCGCAGGACGGATCGCTGGCCGCGCACTTCGAGTTCACGGTCGCGATCACCGCCGACGGCCCCGACGTGCTGACGCCCTGGCACGAATCGGTCAGCTGACGATCGCCCACCTCCCGGGCCGGAAGGGGGCCATTTCGGCTTTGCTACTCTCATTGGTCGCGCTCGCCGCGGGATGTTTGTTGTCCTGCGCGCATTTCCTCACGTCTGCAAGAAGGGGCTCATGAAGGTACGTCCGTCGGTCAAGCCGATGTGTGAGAAGTGCAAGATCATCCGCCGCCATGGGGCGGTCCTTGTGATCTGCTCAAATCCGCGTCACAAGCAGCGTCAGGGGTAGCTGATGGCCCGTATTGCCGGCATCAACATCCCGCTCAACAAGCGCGCCGAGATCGGCCTGACGTACATCTACGGCGTCGGGCGGCCGACCGCGAACGAGATCCTCAAGGCGACGAACATCGAGTCTGACCGCAAGGTCCGCGACCTCACCGAGGACGAGGTCGCCCGCCTGCGCGAGGCGATCGACGATCTCACGGTCGAGGGTGACCTGCGGCGCGAGCGCTCGCAGAACATCAAGCGCCTGATGGAGATCGGCTGCTACCGCGGCCTGCGCCATCGCCGCAACCTGCCCGTGCGCGGACAGAACACCAAGACGAACGCCCGCACGCGCAAAGGGCCCAAGCGCATGCAGGTCGCCGGCAAGAAGAAGGCCACGAAGAAGTAAAGGATCCAGTTGCCTGCTCCTAAGCGCCCTCAGCGTGGCCGCCGTAAGCCGAAGAAGAACATTCCGATCGGCCAGGCCCACATCAAGACTTCTTTCAACAACACGATCGTGTCGTTGTCGGACCCCCACGGCAACGTGATCGCCTGGGAGTCCGCCGGCGGCGCCGGCTTCAAGGGCTCGCGTAAGTCGACGCCGTTTGCTGCTCAGGTCACGGCTGATGCCGCTGCGCGCAAGGGCATCGACCAGGGCCTTCAGAAGGTCGAGGTCTTCGTCAAGGGACCCGGCTCGGGGCGCGAGACCGCGATCCGCTCGCTTCAGGCCGCCGGCCTCGAGGTGACGGGCGTCAAGGACGTCACCCCGCAGGCGCACAACGGCTGCCGCCCCCGCAAGAGGAGACGCGTCTAGTGGCTCGCAACACCGGACCCGCCTGCAAGCAGTGCCGTCGCGAAGGCCAGAAGCTCTTCCTCAAGGGTGAGCGCTGCCTTACCGACAAGTGCGGCGTCGAGCGCCGTGCGTACCCGCCGGGCGACCACGGCCGCGGGCGCCAGAAGCAGTCCGAGTACCGCGTCCAGCTGCGCGAGAAGCAGAAGGCGCGGCGCTACTACGGCGTGCTCGAAAAGCAGTTTCGCATCTACTACGCCAAGGCCTCCCGCCAGGAGGGCATCACGGGCGAGAACCTGCTGCGGATCCTCGAGTCGCGCCTGGACAACGTCCTCGTGCGCCTCGGCTTCGCCGGCTCGCGCAGCCAGGCACGCCAGTTCATCCGCCACGGCCACTGGACCATCAACGGCCGCCGCGTGGACATCCCCAGCTACCAGGTGCGCGACGGCGACGTCATCGCCGTCAAGGCCGGTACGCCCGTCGAACCCCTCATCCGTGACGCCACCGAGCTGACCGCCCAGGTCCCCGCGTGGCTGCAGGCCGACCATGACTCCCTGACCGCGAAGGTGCTGCGCAGGCCCGAGCGCCGGGAGATCGCCGCTCCGGTTCAGGAGCAGCTCATCGTCGAGCTCTACTCGAAGTAACCCCGCCTTTTCTGCCTTGCCCGGGCGCGCACGGTTGCATCAGCGCACAGCGGCACCCAGTGACACCCCGACGTTAGGACCCCGATGCTCGACTTCCAAGTGCCCCGGATCACCAGTGAGACGGTCGAGGAGAACCGTGGCTCGTTCACGATTGAGCCCCTCGACCGTGGTTTCGGCTACACGTTCGGCAACTCGCTGCGGCGAGTCCTGCTGAGCTCGCTCGCGGGCGCCGCCGTGACGAGCGTTCGCATCGAGGGGGTCGCCCATGAGTTCTCGACGATCAAGGGCGTCAAGGAAGACGTCACCGACATCGTCCTGAACCTCAAGGGCATCGTCTGCCGGATGCACTCCGACGCGACCGAGGTCGAGGCCCCGCTCGTCGTGACGGGCCCGGGCGAGATCACGGCCAAGGACATCGACCTGCCCGCCGGCGTCGAGGTCCTCAACCCGGACGTGCACATCGCGACGCTCGAGAAGAAGACCAAGCTGGAGCTGTACCTGACGGTCGGCCGCGGCCGCGGCTACCGCCAGTCGGAGGACAACAAGTCCCCCGACCAGCCGATCGGCGTCATCCCGATCGACTCGATCTTCTCGCCCGTGCGGCGCGTCGCCTACGGCGTCGAGCCTGCCCGCGTCGGTCAGCGCACCGACTTCGACAAGCTCACGCTCGACATCGAGACCGACGGGTCGATCGACCCGCAGGCCGCGCTGCGCGAGGCCGCCGAGATCCTCATCGCCCAGCTGGCGATCTTCACCGACGCCGACCGCATCGAGGAGCTGCGCGCCGGTCCCGGCGGCCAGCTCGAGGGCACCAACGGCCACGGCACGCTCGCCGGTGCCGCGCCCGGCGGGGCAGCCGCCGGCCCGATGCACGACATCCTCATCGAGGAACTCGAGCTCGGCGTGCGCTCCTACAACTGCCTCAAGCGGGCCGGCATCCAGACCGTCGGCGACCTCATCTCCAAGTCCGAGGGCGAGCTCAACGCGATCCCGAACTTCGGCAAGAAGTCCATCGACGAGGTGATCGAGACGCTGCACAATCGCGGCCTCGGTCTCCGCGACGACTAGACTCGCGGACCGACCATGCGCCATCAGAAGACCCGAAACAAACTCAGCCGCTCGTCCTCGCACCGCAAGGCGCTGCTGATGAACCTCTGCAAGGAGGTCATCGAGCACGAGCGCATCAAGACGACCGAGGCCAAGGCCAAGGCCGTCAAGCCCGAGATCGAGAAGCTCATCACGCTGGCCAAGCGTGGCGACCTGCATGCGCGCCGCCAGGCGCTCTCGACGCTCGGGCAGGACAAGTTCGTCGTGCACACGCTGTTCGCCGAGGTCGCGCCGCGGTATGCGGAGCGTCCGGGCGGCTACACGCGCATCCTGAAGCTCGGCCCTCGGCGGAGCGATTCCACCGAGATGGTCTACCTCGAATTGGTCTAGCCGCATCGCCGCGGCTTCACGGTTTCAAGGCTGCGGCCAGGCGCCGGCGCAGCGGCCGGTCGCATCTGCCGCCCGTGGTCTCATCGTAGGTGTCGAAGTCGTCGAGCCTTTGCTCGGCGAGCGCGCGCACCATAAGCGCTGAATCGCGCCGCTCGGGGGTGGGTCGAGTTATGCATGCCCCACATGCATAACACGACCAGGCCCCCCGGCGCGGTGCCGGTGGCGGCAGCGATCTAGGCTGCTGGCCGTGACCAGCCGGATGGTGATCGAGTACGACGGAACGGACTTCGCCGGCTGGGCGCGCCAGCCCGGACAGCGCACCGTGCAAAACGAGGTCGAGGCCGCCCTGCGCACGATCCTCCGCGAGGAGGAGCTGCGCGTCGTCGTCGCCGGGCGCACCGACCGCGGCGTGCACGCCTGGGGACAGGTGTGCTCCTACGAGCACGAGGCGGTCGACCCGCTGCGCCTCAATGCGCTTCTGCCGCGCGATGTGGCGGTGCTCGACTGCAACCCCGCACCGGACGGCTTCGACGCGCGCCACGACGCGATCGCGCGGACGTACTGCTACCGCGTGCTACACCGCCGCGCGCGCTCGGTGTGGCACGACGGGCGCGCGCTCTGGCAGGGCTGGGAACTCGACCGCGGCGCGCTCGACGCCTGCGCCGCGGCGCTGCGGGGCGAGCACGACTTCACCGCCTTCACGCCGACCGACACCTACCACACGCGCTTCGAGCGCAGCATCCTGAGCGCCGCGTGGCGCGCCGACGGCGACCTGCTCGAGTTCTGGATCACCGCCGACACGTTCATGCGCTCGATGAACCGCATCCTCGTCGGCACGATGCTCGAGGTGGCGACCGGGCGGCGTGCGCTCGCGGACTTCGCCGCGCTGCTGGAGGGCGCTCCCCGCTCGCAGGCCGGGCCGACCGCGGCGGCGCACGGGCTGGCACTGGCGGGGGTGCGGTACCCACCGGACCCCTGACTATCCTCGACGGCAGACCATGCGGGTGCTGCTGACCAACGACGACGGGATCGAGGCCGACGGCCTGCAGACGCTGCGCCGAGCGCTGGCGCAGGTGCCCGGGATCGAACTCGTCGTGATCGCGCCCGACGGCAACCGCTCGGCGATGGCGCGCTCGATCACCACGATGCGGCCGCTCTGGGTCGAGGAGATCGCCTTCGACGACGGCACGATCGGCTACGCAACCGACGGCACGCCGGTCGACTGCGTGCGCCTCGCCAACCTCGGCCTCGTCGCGGGCTTCGAGGCCGAGCTGATCGTCTCGGGGATCAACCACGGCGCCAACCTCGGCGACGACATCACCTACTCCGGCACCGTCGCAGCCGCGCTGGAGGGCGTCATCCTCGGGCTTCCCGCCATCGCCGTCTCGCAGCAGTCCTCGGCGCGTGAGATGGACTTCCGCCTGTCCGACAGCTTCGACTTCGAGGAGGGCGCGCGCTTCGTCGCCCGCGTCGTGGAGGAGATCGACGACGTGCCGCTGCCCACGGGCACGCTGCTGAACGTCAACTGCCCAGCCGGCGACGCCACCGGCGTGCAGGTCACGCGCCTGGGCAAGCGGATCTACCGCGACGAGCTGACGCTGACCGACCCCGACGGCGAGCACGATCCCAGCCGCGCGCGCAAGCGCTACTGGGTCTACGGCCGCGACCACGGCTTCCACGACGAGCCGGGCACCGATCTCTGCGCGGTCGCCGCGGGCGAGATCGCCGTCACGCCGCTGCACTTCGACCTGACCGACGCGGCGGGCATGGACGCGCTCGAGCGCCACGACCTCGGCCGGCTGCTCGCTCCCGCCGCCAAGGAGGTGGAGTGAGCACCACCGCGCAGGCGCAGGCGCGCGCCGCCGAGCTGCGCGACGAGCTGCACCGCCACGGCCACCGCTACTACGTCCTCGACGACCCCGAGATCGGCGACGACGAGTACGACGCGCTGCTCGACGAGCTGCGCGCGTTGGAGGCAGCCCATCCCGAGCTCGTCACCCCGGACTCGCCCACCCAGCGCGTCGGCGGCGAGCCGGTCTCCTCGCTGCCGAAGGTCAGCCACGAGATCGCGATGCTGTCGCTCGCAAACGCGCGCACGGAGGAGGAGCTGCGTGCGTGGGTAGCGCGAATGCGCTCACACCTCGCGCGCGAGGGGATCGAGGATCCGCAGTTTCAGTTCGTGGCCGAGCCGAAGATCGACGGCCTGGCGATCTCGCTGCGCTACGAGGACGGCATCTTCGTCCAGGGCGCCACGCGTGGCAACGGCGAGATCGGCGAGGACGTCACGCACAACCTGCGTACGATCCCGACGATCTCGCTGAAGGTCGACGACGCCCCGCCGGTGCTCGAGGTGCGCGGCGAGATCTACATGTCGCTGAAGGACTTCGCCGCTCTCAACGAGCGCCGCGCCGAGGCTGGGCTGTCGACGTTCATGAACCCGCGCAACGCCGCCGCGGGCACGATCCGCCAGCTCGACCCCAAACTCGCCAAGGACCGCCCGCTGTCGATCTGGACGTACGGGATCGGGCGCGTCGACGGCCTGAGGTTCGCGGGCCACTGGGAGGCGCTGGAGTGGCTGCGCGAGCACGGTTTTCGCGTCAACGCCGACGTCCGCCTGCTGGAGTCAGAGGACGAGGTCGTGGCCCAGTGCCTGGCCTGGCAGGAACGCCGCGGCAACCTCGACTTCGAGATCGACGGCGTAGTGGTCAAGGTGTCCGACCTCGAGCTGCAGCGTCGCCTCGGCGTCGTCGGCCGCGACCCGCGCTGGGCGATCGCCTGGAAGTTCCCGCCGACGACGAAGCTGACGACCTTACGCGAAATCATGTGGAACGTCGGCAAGTTCGGCGATCTACACCCTTTCGCGGTGCTCGAGCCCGTCCACGTCGGCGGCGTGACGGTCAAGCTCGCGACGCTGCACAACGAGGAGGACCTCGCGCGCAAGGACCTGCGCGTCGGCGACGAGGTCATCGTGCTGCGCGCGGGCGATGTCATCCCCCAGGTCGTCTCGCCGGCGCCGCACGCGGCCGAGCGCCCGGACCGCGGCGACTCCCCGCGGCCGCCGGAGCAGTGCCCGTCGTGTGGCACGCCGACCGTCAAGCCGCAGGGCTCGGTCTTCACGATGTGCCCGAACCGGCTCTGCCCGGGCCGCCAGTGGCAGCTGCTCAAGCACTTCGTCTCGCGCGGGGCGATGGACATCGACGGCCTCGGCGAGAAGCAGGTCCACCAGCTGCGGGAGGCGGGCCTGGTGAAGACCGCCGCCGACTTCTACCGCCTGACGCCCGAGCAGCTGCTCGAGCTCGACCGCTACGGCGAGATCTCCGCCCAGCGCACGGTGCAGAACATCGCCGAGTCCAGGGAGCGCCCGTTCGGGCGGCTGCTGTTCGCGATCGGCCTCGAGGAGGTCGGCTTCGTCACGGGGCGCAACCTCGCCCAGCGCTTCCGCACGATCGACGCGCTCATGAACGCCAGCGCCGAGGAGATCGAGCAGACGCCGGGCGTCGGCCCGAAGATGGCCGTGACGATCCACGAGCAGCTCGCCGACGAGCAGATGCGCGCGCTCGTCGGGGACCTGCGCGCGGTCGGCGTCAGCATGGCGCTGGAGGGCCCGCCGCCCGGCGCGGGCCCGCTCGCGGGAAAGACGTTCGTGCTGACCGGCACGCTCCCGGATCTCACCCGCGAGCAGGCGACCGAGCGCATCGAGGGCGCCGGCGGCCGTGTGACGTCCGGCGTCTCGAAGAAGACCGACTACGTGGTCGCCGGCGCCTCGCCGGGGACGAAGCTCGCCACTGCCGAGCGCCTCGGGGTGCCCGTGCTCGACGAGGCGGGCCTGCTCGCGCTGCTGCCGCAGACAGCCCCGCCGCGAGGCGAGCTTCCGCCTACTCGACCGTGAGCTGCTCGATCATGCCCTTGGCGACGTGCGGCTTGCCACCGTCCCGGTCGCTGATGAAGCAGATCACCGCGTAGCGGCCGGCGTCGAGGCCGAGCGTGATGTTCTGCTCGATGCCGGCGTCGATGACCTTCGTGCCGGTGATCTTCGCGAAGTCGACCGGCGGCGGGCCGCTCGGCGGCCGGTCGGACTCGAGGAACCTCTCGGCCTGGGCGATCGTCGCGCCCTTGCGCAGCGGGACGAACAGCGCGTGGTGCAGCTCCCGGCCCGTGTTCTGGAAGTGCACCTGGTTGGTCCCGGCCTTGAGCCCCTCCAGGCGGAAGCCGTAGGTCGTCCTGCGGCCCTCGGTCGCGTCCTCGGCGGTGATCGTCGCCGGCCGCGGAGGCAGCCGGGCCCTGGAGCGCTCCCCGGTGACGGTGAACTCGCTCGCGGCGCCGAGCGCGGCGTAGCTCTTGGCGTCATCGCCCTCGCCCTGCTCGTCGTCGAGGAGCACGTAGCGACCCGGCGCCAGCACCTGTGAGGCCGTCGCGCTCGCGCCCGGCGCCACGGCGGCGACGCCGCCGCCGTCCTGGACCCAGTTCGGGATCTCCTCGCCGTCGCCGGTGACGACCTTCACCACCTCGGCGATCGGATGGTCGCCGACGATTCGCAGCAGCTGCGCCGAGCGCGGAACTGTGTCGGAGTTCGTCAGCGTCATGTTCACCAGACCGGACTTGATGCTCGACGGGACCGTCATCGTCTTGCGCGTGCCTTCGCCCGTCGCCGCGATCGCCATGCGCACCGGCTTGGCGGGCTCGTCGGTCGCCGCGTCCTTCTTGTTATCGCCGCCGCAGCCGCCGGCCAGCGCCGCGATGGCGACGGCACAGCATGAGCCGAGGATCGAGCGCCTGGTGCGACGCTGCTTCATTGCCGGCATATGGTCCCTCCGGGGTCGAACGTCGCGCCAGTGTGGCCGACCCGGTCCTAGAAAGCCAGTGCGACGGGGTGGGGCTGCCGACACAGCCCCGCCCGGTCACGAGCGCTGCATTCCTATTCGACTGTCAGCTCCTCGAGCATTCCCTTAGCGGCATGCGGCTTGCCGCCTGCACGGTCGCTGATGAAGCAGACGACCGCGTACTTGCCGGCCTTGAGATCCAGCGAGATGTTCTGAGCGATCCCGCCGTCGATCACGGTTGTGCCCACACCCTTCGCAAAGTCGATCGGCGGCGGTCCCCCCGCCTCCCCCTCTGATCCCACGAACTCCTCGACCTACTTGATCGTCGCGCCCTTGCTCATCGGAAAGAACAACGCGTGGTGCAGCTCATCGCCGGTGTGCTCGAAGCGCACCGCGTTCGTGCCGGCCTTGAGGCCGTCGAACACGAAGTCGTACTCCTTGGCCTTGCCCTCGCCCTCGTCGGTGGCCGTCACGGTCGCGGCCTGGTGGGCAGCTCGGCATCCGATGCCTCGCCGGTCACGGTGCACTCGCCCTTCGCGCCGAGATCGCTGTTGCCCGGACCCTCGTCGCCGCCCTCGTCATCCCAGACGACCCACTTGCCTGGCGCCAGCACCTGCGTGGCGCTCGCGGTCGTGCCGGGCGGGACGGCGCCCAGGCCGCCGCCGTCCTGCATGAAGCTCGGGATCTTCGTCGCCTCCTCGGCGTCGATGATCTTCAGGACGTCGTCGACCGTCTGGTCGCCGGTGACACGGATGATCTTCGCCGACCGCCCGACCTTGTCGTCGTTGGTCAGCGTGATCGTCACCAGGTCGGCCTTGACGGTCGCCGGGAACGCCAGCGCCTTCTTCTTCGTGCCTTCGGCCGTCGCCGTGATCGCGAAGGCCGTCGGCTTCGCGTCGGCGGACTCCGAGTCGTCGTCGTCACCGCAGCCGGCCGCGAACAGCGCCATCGCCGCTACGCAGCCGGTCGCGAGAGCCGAACGCAGGGCGCAACGGCCCTTGATCGCGGTCATCGGAGTCCTGGAAAACGGCGCAGTCTGACCGACTCGAAGTCAAGAAGCCAGTCTCCGGTGCGACTTATCCCAGGCGGGCGATCGCGACCACGATTCTGTCCTCCCGGGCCTTCGCCGCGAAGGTGTTGGCCTTGTTGAACATGAGCGCGAAACCGATCTCGCGCCCGTTCGCCGTACGGCAGTAGCCCGCCAGCGCGCTGACGATTCGCAGGGTGCCGGTCTTCACGTTGCACTGTCCCGCGGCGGCCGTCCTGCGCATCCGCGCCTTCACCGTTCCCGTGACGCCCGTGGTGGCGAGCGACTCGCGGAACGTCTGCGCGATCTCCTGGTTGTGCATGCGCTCGAGCAGGCGCACGACCTGTCGCGGAGTGGCGCGGTTGGAACGCGAGAGGCCCGAGCCGTCGACGATCTTCGGGCGCACGCCGAAGTCGTCGAGGGTGTCGCGGACGACGTCGGCGCCGGCTGGGAGCGAGCCCTCGTCGCGGTACTGCGCGCCGAGCTCGCGGAAGAGCATCTCGGCGGCGAAGTTGTTGGAGGGCACGTTGATGTAGCGCGCCATCTCGCCGATCGGCAGCGAGGCGACGAACGCGAGCGTCTTGGCGTTCTCCGGCGCCGGTCCCGCCGTGCTCCTGCCCGTCGCGGTGACGCCTGCGGCCTTGAGCCGGGCGGCGAAGCGGGCGGCGGCGAAGCGCGCCGCGTCCAGCCGGGCGCGGCCCCGGAAGATCCCGCGGTCGTAGGCGAGCGCGCTCAGGACGCCGCCGAGGTCGGGGTCATAGCCGGCGCAGCAGCCCGAGCGCCGCGCGTCGAAGGCGGTCTCGTCGCCGACGACGGAGCCGGTGATGCGGCGGATGCCCGCCGCGCGGATCGACCTGGCGAGCTTCGCGGCCGCCTCGTCTCCGAAGAACGGGTCGCCGCCGCCGACGAGGACGAGGTCTCCGCGCAGCGTGCCGCCCGGCTCGACGATGGCGTCGGGTGCCATGACGGCGCGCGTGGCCAGCGTCGCCGACGGTCCGAGCCGCAGAAGCGCGGCCGACGTGGTGAAGAGCTTCTCGACGGAGGCCGGGATGCGGACGGCGTTCTCGCGCAGGGCGTAGAGCTCGGCGCCGGTGTCCATGTCGCGCAGGTAGGCGCCCGACGCGGCGGGCGCCTTGGCCATCTCGCGGGCGATCTTCGTCTTGAGCGTCGACTCGCTGATCGCCGCCGCGGGAGCGGCGCCGGCGAGCAGCGCGGCGAGCGCGAGCAGCGTCGTGATGACCCTTCGCATCGACGGTAGAGAACAACACGGGGCGGCGGGAGATGCGCAACACGTCCAGATTCTCGGCCGCGCGGCCGTAGAATCCCTGCATGGGAGATGTCGTCAAGCTCGACGCCGCGGACCGGACCGGCCCCAAGCCAGGCGTGCGGCGCAAGCGCTCGAAGACCGCGCTCGTGCTCGGCGGCGGCGGCCTCACCGGCGGCGTCTACGAGATCGGCGCCCTGCGTGCGCTCGATCTGCTGACGGTCAACCGGACGGTCAACGACTTCGACGTCTACGTCGGCACGAGCGCGGGCTCGTTCGTGGGCTCGATGGTCGCCAACGGCGTGAGGCCCGAGGAGATGATGCGCGTCGTCGACCACCAGCGCCCGACGTCGTTTCCCGAGCTGGACCTCGGCAACCTCCTGCGCCCGAACATCGGCGGCTTCGCCAAGAGCGCCTTCACGCTGCCCCTGCGCACGGCCCAGCTGCTGCGCGGCGTCGCCGGCCAGCTCGGCCAGGTCTCGGCGATGGATCTCGTGCTCGGGCTCGCCGAGGGCCTGCCGGCGGGCGCGTACTCCGGCGCCGGCGTCGAGCAGTACCTGCACAAGGTGCTCACGAGCGACCCGTCGCGCAGCGACGACTTCCGCACGGTCGGGCCGGAGCTGTATATCCCGGCCACGGACCTCGACACCTGCGAGCGGATCGTCTTCGGCGCCGAGGGCTGGGACGACGTGCCGATCTCGACGGCGGTGCGCGCCTCCACCGCGCTGCCGATGGTCTACTCGCCGGTCAAGGTGCGCGACCGCGAGCTCGTCGACGGCGGCGTCGTCTCGACGACGAACCTCGACATCGCCGTGAACGCGGGGGCGAAGTTCATCGTCGTCGTCAACCCGCTCGTGCCCTACGTCAACGACTTCAAGACGAAGATCCGCACGCTCGGCGGCACGCGCACGCGGCACGTCAGCGACATGGGCTTTCCCCAGATCGGCTACCAGGTCTTCAAGATGGTCGCCTACCAGCGCCTGCACGAGATGGCGCGCCAGTGGGAGCAGCGCTACCCCGGCGTCGACATCATCCTCATCGAGCCCGAGCCCGACGACGAGCTCATGTTCCAGACGCCGATCATGAACTACACGTCACGGGTCGAGGTCGCGCGCCACGGCTTTCAGTCGGTCACGACGCAGCTCGCGTTCGGCTACCCGCGCTTCCGCGAGATCTGCAGGCGCCATGGCATCCAGATTTCGGCGACGCGTGTGCGCAACGTCATGAAGCACTTCGAGGCCGAGCAGGGCCGCCCGCGGGCGTGGCGCAAGATCCTCGAGCAGACGACCGGCGCGCTGCTGCGCCAGTCCGCCGACCAGAGCGAACGCGGCTAGCCGGGCGGGGCCCTCGCGAGGCTGGCCCGAAACGACTGCGCCCGCGGAGTTCGCGGGCGCAGGAAAGAAGATCGTGGTGGCGAGCGGCTAGAGCTTGGCTGGCTCGCGCTCGCGGTGCTCGGCGTCGAGGCTGGTCAGGAAGAGGGACTTGTCGATTCTGCCCTGGAAGATCGGTACCCCCATCTCCATGCACTTGGAGATCACGTCGCGGCGGTCGAGGCCTGATTCGCGCGCGAGTTCGGTGGGGGTGAGGTGATTGGGCATCGGCAGAAACCCTCCTGGTGGTGTTTAGAGCACCCCTGTCTTGTACCACTCCGGGTGGACGGGCTCAACGGGAATGCTCAGATCGGGTTCGGAATGTCGACGAATTGATGGCGAATCGCGAACCGCTCGGCGAGCAGCTCGCCCAGCCGGCGCACCCCGAACGTCTCGGTCGCGTAGTGCCCGGCGGCGATGAAGTGGACGCCTTCGTCACAGGCGTGGTTCATGACGCGCTCGGTGGGTTCTCCCGTGAGAAAGGCGTCATGGCCGGCCGCGATCGACTCGCCGAGGAAGTCCGAGCCCGATCCGGAGACGATGCCGATGCGGCGCACGCGCTCAGGGCCGGCGAGAAACGCGAGCGGCGCGCGCCCGGTCAGCCGCTCGACGCGTTCGACGAGCTCGCCCACCGCCACCCCGTCACCCGCAAAGCGGCCCGCGACGCCGATCGTGGCGCCGCGATGGACGGCGAACGGCGCGTGCGTCTCGCAGCCCAGGCCCGCCGCGATTAGCGCGTTGTTGCCGACCTCCGGATGACCGTCCAGGGGCAGGTGGTAGGCGGCCAGCCCGATGTCGTGGTCGAACAGCAGCCGCAGCCGGGCCTTCGCGCCGGCGGTGAGCGCGAGCGGCGCCCCGTTCCAGAACAGTCCGTGGTGGACGACGACGAGCTCGGCGCCCAGCGCGGCGGCCCGCTCGAAGAGCTCGGCGCCGGCCGAGACGCCCGTGACCACGGTGAGGACTTCCGGCGCACCGGGTACCTGCAGTCCGTTGGGCCCGTAGTCCTGAAAGAATGCGGGCGAGAGCAACTCGTCGAGGTAGGCCAGGATGTTGTCGAGCACTGCACCGAACGCTACAGTTGGGCGGCTGCCGCGGGGATGCCGGCTCGGAAGCCGGTCCGTGCAGCTGTCAGTTCCACTGGAGGGATAGGGAGATCATGTCTGCCTTGGCAGTCGCTGCCGGCCCGGAGGAGCGAGAGCGCGACGACCTCGATCTCGTTGCCGCGGTGCGCGCCGGCGACGATCGGGCGTTCGAGACCCTCTTCCTGCGCTATCAGCCGCGGATCGCGGCGTACGTCGGCGGGATGGTGCGTGACCACGGGCGCGCCGAGGACATCACGCAGGAGGTCTTCATGGCCGCGCTGCGGCGCCTGCGGACCGACGACGAGCGCGAGATCCTCTTTCGGCCCTGGATCTACGAGATCGCCAAGAACAAGTGCATCGACGCCTACCGGCGCGGGCGCAACACTACCGAGGTCTCCTTCGACGCAGACGACCAGGTCGGCGCCGCCGATCACGGCCGCCTTGCGGCGCCCGGGGCCACGCCCGACGCCGCGGTCGAGGGCAAGCTGGCGTTCGACAACCTGCGCGGCGCCTTCGACGGGCTCTCGCCGGTGCACCACGAGATCCTCGTGATGCGCGAGTTCGAAGGGCTCTCCTACCGCGAGATCGGCGATCGCCTCGGCATGAGCCGCACGGCCGTCGAGAGCACGCTGTTTCGCGCCCGCAAGCGCCTCGGCGAGGAGTACGAGGAGCTCGTCAGCGGCAAGCGCTGCCTGCGGGTGCAGCAGATCGTCGACGCGAGCGGCGGCCGCGCCACGGGCCTGCGCGACCAGCGCCGGGTCGCCCGTCACCTCGCCCACTGCCAGCCCTGCCGGCGACACGCGCACCTCGCCGGCGCCGATCTCGGCCTGCTGCGCCCGCCTTCGGTGGCGTCGCGCGTCGCCGCATTCCTGCCGCTGCCGGCGTTCCTGCGCTGGCGCCTGGAGGGTGGCGAGGCGGGCACGCACATGCTGGGTCAGCAGGCCGCTCGGCCGACCGCGCAGTGGTCGGCCCAGATCGCCGGTGGGTTGGATCCGGGGGCGGTCTCGGGCTGGGCGAAGGCGGCCGCGACGGCGGTGACCGTCGCTCTGGCCGGCATGGGTGGCTCGGCGATCGAGCATCGTGGTCCGGTCGCGGCTTCGCCCGCGGCTGCTGCCGCCGCCGGCGGCGCGGCGGGAGTGCAGGCGCTCTCCGGGACCCCTCGTGGCGAGGCTCCGAGCCTGTCGCTGCCGGCGGGTCAAGCCGCCGCCGCAGGCTCCACGAACGCCTCGTCTCCCTCTTCCTCGTCTTCAACGTCGGCGGCGTCGTCATCGCCGCCGCCGTCCTCCGCCGACGGCGACCCCCGGGCGTCCGGTGACCCGGGCGCAGCGAGATCGCCTGCCGCAGCCGGCCCCGATCCGACTGCTGGAGCGGCCGATCCTCAGGATCCGCTCAGCAGCGCCCCTGATCCGCCGCTCGCGCCCGTGCCCGATGCCGTCGGCGACACGAGTCGCGGGATCGAGCGGCCGGGCGGCACCGCCCGCGACGCTCCGACGGGTGCGCCGTCCGATCCCGGCCGGCTGGTGAGGCCGATCGTGCCGCCCGCCGTCCCGGGCGTCCCGCTGGGCGCCGACGAGGTGCTGCCCAAGCTCGGCGGCGACAAGGTCGGGCGCGCGGACGACGCGCCGGCGGCCGCCAGGGACGTGCCGGCGCCGGGCCGCAGCGCCGATGCGCCGAGCCGCGACGTCGTGACCGCGAAGGGCGCCCCCGCGCCCACCCCGACCGCCGCAGTGCCCAGCCTTGGCGGATGAGCCGCGCGGCGGCGAGCTCGAGCCGTTCACCGATACCGCCCTCTACGCGCTTGGCGCGTACTTCGCAGATCGCCACCCCGAGCTGATGGACGACGTCGTCGCCCAGGCGCAGCGAATCGAGGAGGCGGGCGCCGAGCGCTACGCTCACACGGAGGGCGTCTCCTTGGAGAACGCTCTGCAGACGCTCATCACGGGTCTCGCCGTCCGGTACTACCGGGCGGTCGCCGGGTCGTCGTGAGATAATCGTCTGGCATCGGGGCGTGGCGCAGCCTGGTAGCGCGCTCCGTTCGGGTCGGAGAGGTCCCGAGTTCAAATCTCGGCGCCCCGATGAAGTTCGCGAGAGGCTCGGCGCTCCGGTTCACGCCGAGAGGTCGAGCCGGGCGAGGAACGCGCGAGGCGTGATCATCGGTAACCGGCGGGCCGGTGAGCTCCGCGACGAGGGCAAGATCCGCTTCGTCGGCGTGTCGGAGGTCTCCGT